>DASVSA010000562.1:0-13672 GCA_036388335.1 Longimicrobium sp.
GCATCGTCGTGAAGCACACCAGCCGCATCCACCGGCGCCGCGGATGCGTCCGTCGCAGTCGTACCCGTCGCAGCCCTATCGATGGGTGCCGCGGACGCATCGGCCGGAGCCGCACCCGCCGCAGCCGCATCGACGGGCGCAGCGGGCGTGTCGGTGGGCGCCGTACCCGCCGCAGTCGGATCCACCGGTGCCGTGGACGCGTCGGCGGAAGTCGCACCAGCCGCATCCACCGGTGTCGCGCTCGCATCGGTCGGAGTCGTACCGGCCGCAGCCGCATCGACCGGCGTCGCGGACGCGTCAGTGGCAGATATCCCGCCCGAGCCCGCATCCACCAGCGCCGCGGACGCGTCGGCCGGAGCTGCACCGGCCGTGGCGGGATCGAGCGAAGGCGTGGCGGCGGCTGCATCGGTCACCGCGCCCGGGACTCCGGCGCCGGCCGAGGGCATGCCCGATTCGAGCGTCGCGTCCGGATCCATGGGCGGCGCCGCATCGGTGCCGGTCGTTGCGCCGGCGTCGGCGGATGTGCCGGAGGTGGATGCCCCGGCCGTCGGGTCCGCGCCTCCGGTGGCGCCCTCCTCGGTGGGCGTGGCGCCGCCGGATGCGGCGTCCGCGCTCGGCGGGGCCGGGGGCGCGGATCCGGCCGCGGACGTCTCCGGGGTCGTGCTCGGATCGGGGGCGGGATTATTCTGGTGTTCCGTCACGGTCGGTCTCCACACACGGTCACGACTGGGTCGGCTCGATGGAGATCATCGCGCCCTCCTTCGCCTGGCGACTGAAGTCGCGGCAACAACTGCACGAAGTCCGCCTTCGCGGACTCGTCCTTCGGGGCGAGCGGGATGCCTGTAGTCCCCGCAGGGGGACTTCGTGTGGTCGTTGCAGCGGTTTCAACCGCCCGCGCGCGCGGTGAGCGGCAGCTTGGCGATGCCCTTGGCGGCGCGGCCCACCGCGATCACGTCGCCGTCGCGGAGCGGGCGCGGCGAGGTGATCGCCTCGCCGTTCAGCAGCGTCTCGTTGGTGGTGCCCGCCACCGGGATGACCTGCCAGGTGCCGTCCGGTCCGCGCTCCACCGCGCACTGCTCCGCATCCCACACGTTGAAGTCTTCGCCGAACTGGCGGACCATGTGCTTACCGAGCGGCGTGCGCGTGGCCATCGTCACCACGTGCCCCGACTCGCCCACGAGCTGGATGCGGTCCGAGCGCAGCGGGGCGCCGGCCGCGGTCGGCTGTGCGGGCGCCGCGGGTGCCGCCGAGGCCGGAGCAGGCGCGGGCGGTACCGGTGGCGCCGCGGCTGGTGGCGCCGCGGCTGGCGGTGCCGCTGCTGGCGGTGCGGCAGCAACCGGCGGTGCCGGAGCCGCGGCGGCCGGGGGCGGAGCGGCGGGCGCCGGCGCCGGAGCGGCGGATGTCGACGCGACGGCACCCGCGCGGCCCGTGAGCACGTCGCGCACCTCGCCCGCGGTGGGGCGGTCCTGGGGGCGCGGAGCGAGGCAGCGGTGGATGATGGCGGCCACGGCCTCGTTGCTCGCGGGAGCCGCGAAGGTGCCGCCCAGCACCGGGGGCTCGGCCGCGTGCGCGAGGGCCTTCTTCGCGTACTCGCCCTGGTCCTCGGACCAGTAGGGATGCCGCCCGGCCAGGAGCTGGTAGAGGATCAGGCCGCAGGTGAACACGTCCGAGGCGGTGCCCGGCGTGGCGCCCGCGGTGAAGTGCTCCGGCGAACGGTAGTTGTCGGTGCCCACATAGCCCTGCAGCCCGTGCCAGGGCGCCGTCTGGTCCGTGAGCACCGAGAAGTCCACGTCGATCAGCTTGAGCTGGTAGCCCGCCGCGATGGAGGGGTCCTCGATCAGGAAAGCGTTGTCCGGCTTCAGGTCCACGTGCGCCACGTTGGCCTTGTGCAGCGTGTGGATGCCGGACATCAGCACCTTTGCCCAGATCACGTGCTGCTCCCACAGGCGCGCGCTGAACGGGACGGCGGGGGCGCGCCCGCCGTTCTCGGTGGCCTCCCGCTCAAAGATCCCGCCCAGGTCGGCCCCGTTCTCCACGAACTCGAAGACCTGGAAGTAGTTGCGCCCGCCCCACACGGCCTCGAAGGCGTCGATGGCGCGCACGCAGTAGTTGCGCGCGGGGCTCTCCGCGATGCGCCGGTTGAGCTCCTTCTGGTAGCGCACGTAGTCGCGGTACCACTCCACCGTGACGGCGGGCGACTTGTACTGCTTGAAGAACACGCGCTGCCCCGACTGGCTCAGCGCCTCGTACGAGATGGCCATGGCCCCGGGCCCGAACACCTGGGTGATCCGGTAGCCGTTGATCTCATCGCCCGCCTTCAGCTTTTTCGCCATTTCTAGAGCTCCACACAGAGGCACCGAGACACAGAGAAGCCCTTTTCTCTGTGCCTCTGTGTCTCTGTGTGAGATTCGTCGTTCAAAGCGCCACCGTCTCCGCCGACTTCGAGACGCTGGCGGCGAGCTGCCGGAGCGTGTTCTTGAAGTTGGCCTGGTCGGTGGTGAACTTCACCAGCGCTTCCTGCGGGTTCATCCCCGGGTACGAGATGGCCTCCCACTCGGACTTGTCGATCTGGCTGAGCTCGTCGTAGCCCGGCATGTCGGGCGCGAACAGGCTGAGGATGATGCGGTTGTTGATGACGGCGTTGGTCACGTCCTGCACGCCGCCGCCCTTGGCCTCGGGGATGACCATCGCCGGCTTGAACGAGGCGTCGGTGAACACCACCACCACGCGCGCCGCGTCGCTGCGGTAGCGCCACTTGGCGGGGTCCAGGCTCTGCGCGCCCTTCTCCGTCTGCCCCATGTTGGACACCTTGAAGAGCGCGTCCAGCAGCGACTCCGGCTCGTCGTCGCCGCCCTCGGCGGTCAGGCCGGCGAGCTGCGAGCGGAGCGCCTCCACGTCGGTGACGAAGGGGTTGTCGATGAACGGCTGCGCATCCGCCTCGAAGTCGCGGTAGCCCACCGCCTTGGCGCGCCAGTCGCGCACCGGCGACACGTTGTTCCCCTCACCCTTGCTCAGCGACTCCACGAAGGTCCCGATGTTGGCCTTCAGCGAGTCGATGGCCGGGGCCATGCTCCCGGACACGTCGATCAGGAAAACGATGTCGGCTACGCCGCGGGTCTTGGTCTGCTGCAGGTCCATTTCGCTTCTCCGTTGCGAGGTGCGGAGGGGCGCGTATGCAGATTCTGGTCCGCTGAACGGCGGGCTCACACAGAGACACGGAGGCACGGAGATGATTTCATCTCCGTGCCTCCGTGTCTCTGTGTGAGCCCAGGTCTTACTGCGGCAGCGTGAATGAGAAGGTGGTGCCTGCGCCGAGCGTGCTCTCTACCCGCATCTCGCCGCCGTGGGCCTCCACGATGCCGCGCGCGATGGCGAGGCCCAGGCCGGCGCCGTGGCGGTTGCCCTCGCGCACTTTCCAGAAGCGGTCGAAGACGTGGGGGAGGCTCTCGGGCGGGATTCCCGAGCCGGAGTCGGCCACGGAGATGCGCACGAAGGCGTCTTCGGGCTCCGCGCGCAGCTCGATGCGTCCGCCCGCGCGGGTGAACTTGACCGCGTTGCCGATGAGGTTGCCCAGCACCTGGAGCACGCGCGTGCGGTCCGCCTGGACGAGGGGGAGCTCGGCGGGGCGGACGAGCTCGATCTCGTGCTCCGCCGCGACGGGCGCGAAGAGCTCCAGCGCTTCGGTCAGGAGGACGCCCGGGTCGTGCGGCTCCGGCTCCACGGCCAGGCGGCCGGCCTCGATGCTGGCGACGTCCAGCAGGTCCTGGCGCAGCCGCTGGGTCTGGACCAGCGCGTCGCGGATGCCGGCCACGCGCTGGCGGAGCTGATCGTTCTCGCCGTCGGGCAGGAGGCGGAGGAGGACGGCCGCGTTCACGGAGGCGGCGCTGAGGTAGTTGCCCAGGTCGTGCGACACCACGCGCAGTACCTCGTCGCGCGCCTGCACGGCGGCCTCGGCGGTGGCGCGGGCCTCCTGCTCGCTGCGCAGGAGGTGCACGCGCTCCCGCTCCAGCCGCTTGCGCTCGATGGCGTAGCGGATGGATCGCGCCAGCAGGGGACCATCCACGCGCCCCTTGGCCAGGTAGTCCTGCGCCCCGGCGTGCACCGCCCGCAGCGCCAGCCGCTCGTCGTCCGTCCCCGTCAGGACGATGATGGGGATCTCGGGCGCGGCCTCCAGCATCCGCCTCACCGTGTCCAGCCCGTGCGCGTCGGGAAGCGAGAGGTCCAGGAGCACCACGTCGGCCGGGCTCCGCGCCAGCAGGGACGCCGCGTCGCCCAGGCGCTCGGCGTGGGCGAGCTGGAAGGGGAACCCCTCGGCCTCGCGCAGCGTCTCGCGCAGGAGGCGGGCGTCGCCGGGGTTGTCCTCCACCAGCAGGATGCGGACGTCCTCCATCAGCGCGATTCCGTCGGCAGCTTGACGACGGTGAACCAGAAGTCCTCGATGGACTTGACCACCGTGATGAACTGGTCCAGATCCACCGGCTTGGTGATGTAGCAGTTTGCGTGGAGGTCGTACGCCCGCGCGATGTCCTGCTCCGCCTGCGAGCTGGTGAGGATCACCACCGGGATGTGCCGCAGCGAGGGGTCGCTCTTGACCTCCTCCAGCACCTCGCGCCCGCCCTTGCGGGGGAGGTTGAGGTCCAGGAGGATCAGGTCCGGCCTCACCGCGTCCGCGTACGCCCCCTCGCGGCGCAGGAAGGCGAGCGCCTCCACCCCGTCGGGCGCCACGTGCAGGTTGTTGTGGACCTTGCCCTCCTTGAGCGCCTCGCGGGTGAGGCGCACGTCGCCCGGGTTGTCCTCCACCAGGAGAACCTCGATGGGTCTGCTCATCATGGCTGGCCTGCCGGCTGGTCCGGGATGGTGAAGAAGAAGGTGGTGCCCGCGCCCGGCTCGCTCGCCAGCCAGATCCTGCCGCCGTGGCGCTCCACGATCTTCTTGCAGATCGACAGCCCGATCCCCGTTCCCGGGTACTCGGCGCGGGAGTGGAGGCGCTGGAAGATGACGAAGATGCGCTCCTGGTACTCCGGCGCGATCCCGATGCCGTTGTCGCGCACGGAGAAGACCCACTCGTCCGCGCCGCGCTCCGCCCCCACGTGCACGTGAGGCGCCTGGGCCCCGCGGAACTTCATGGCGTTGCCCACCAGGTTCTGGAAGAGCTGCCCCAGCTGCACCACGTCCGCCGTCACCGTGGGGAGCGGGTCGTGGGTGACGGTGGCGCCCGCCTCCTCCATGGCGGGGCGCAGCGCCGCGAGCACCCGCTGAAGCACGGCCTCCGCGTCCGCGGGCTCCACCATCACCTGGCGCGTGCCCACGCGCGAGTACGCGAGCAGGTCGTTGATGAGCGCCTGCATGCGCGTTACGCCATCCACCGCGTAGGCGATGAACTCGTCCGCGTCGGCGTCCAGCTTGCCGCGGTAGCGCCGCGCCAGGAGCTGCGTGTAGCTGGCCACCATCCGCAGCGGCTCCTGCAGGTCGTGCGAGGCCACGTACGCGAACTGCTCCAGCTCCGCGTTGGAGCGCGCCAGCTCCTCCGCCTGCCTCGCAAGCGCCTCCTCCGCCCGTATCCGCTCGGTGATGTCGCGCAGCACGGCCGTGTAGATGCGCGTGCCGTCCACCTCGATGCGCGAGATGGAGGCGTCGGCCGGGAAGACCTCGCCGTTCTTGCGCACGCCGGAGATGTGGCCGCGCTCGCCCATCCGCCGCGCCGGCACCGGACCCTCCCCGAACTCCCTCACCTGCGCCTCGTGCGGCCCGCGCGACGCGGGGGGGATGAGCATCTCCAGCCGCTGGCCGAGCGCTTCGTCCGCCGTGTACCCGAAGGTCTGCTCGGCGCCCACGTTGAAGAAGATGATACGCTGCGACTCGTCCACCGACACGATGGCGTCGGACGATATCGAGATGATGCCGGCGAACTTGGCCTCGGAGAACCTCAGCGCCGCCTCCGCGCGCGTCCTCTCCACCACGCGACCGAGCTGCGCGCCGATCTGCTCCATCACCTGCAGGAGCGAGGGGTCCGGCGGCACCGCGGGGTCGGCGTAGAACTCCAGCACGCACGCCACTTCGCGCCCCACCCGCACCGGAAAGGCGAGCAGCCCCGCGCCGGCGTCCGAGGGCTCCCACGCGGCCTCGCCGCTCTCCGCGACGCGGCGCACCAGCCGGCTGTCTTCCGGAGAGGGGGGCACTTCGCGGCGGCCGGGCCCGCGCCAGCTCCCGGCCGGCACGAGCTCGCCCGCGCCGTCGCGCAGGTAGGCGTGCCCCGCCCGCCAGCCCGTGTAGCCGCACACTTCGGCGAGCGCCATCTGGAGCGCCGCGGGGATGGTGTCCGCCTCGTTGGCCCCGACCGCCACCCGCTGGAGCAGGCCGATCAGCTCATCGGGTGCATGCATCGCTCATCCGGGTGAAGGGTGAACCGCAATGTACAACGAGCCTCACGCAGAGGCACAGAGACACGGAGAAGAAGTCTGGAAACTCCCCACCCCGGATGGCGGAACTCCCCGACGCGGCGGCGGGCCGGGCGCGGCTATCCTCCAGCCAGGAAAGCGGAGCCCCCCAGCCGGAGCACGGCCGATGCCCAGTGTACTTCGGACGCGAAGAAGCGCCCTCGTGAAGACCGACCTGTTCTCCCCCGCGCGCCCCACCATCGTGCGCGACGTCATGAAGACCGACGTGGTCGCCGTCGTTCCCGAGATGACGGTGCGCGAGCTGATCCAGCTGCTCCTCGAAGAGCAGATCACCGGCGCCCCGGTGCTCGGCCCCACGGGCAAGGTGCTGGGCGTGGTCTCCAACACCGACGTCCTGCGCCTCGCCGCGAGGTGCAGGCTCGTCCCCGAGCTCGGCGACGAGCGCGTGGGGGACATCATGACTCCGGTGGCGTTCACCGTCCACCCGGAGGAGTCGCTCTCCGACCTCGCTCACTTCTTCCGGTGCGGGCGCGTGCACCGCGCGCTCGTGATGGAAGACGGCGTGCTGCTGGGCGTGGTGACCCCGTCCGACGCGATCCAGGCGCTCCTCGGCGGCGCGTGACAGAACGGAGGCACCGAGAAGTTCTTCTCTGTGCCTCCGTGTCTCTGTGTGAGCCCTTCTTTCAGGGTCTCTGCCGCGGCTTCAGCAGCCCGTTGTCCAGCGCGAACCGCACCAGGTCCGCGCGGTGGGCCAGGCCGAGCTTCTGCATGAGGCGCGAGCGGTAGGTATCCACCGTCTTGGGCGAGAGGAAGAGCTTCTTCCCCGTCTCCACCGAGCTGTAGCCTTCGGCGGTGAGCTGAAGCACCTCGCGCTCGCGCTCGGAGAGCTCCTCCACCGGGCTCGCTTCGCCGCGCGCCTCGGCCTTGCGGAAGCCGTTGAGCAGCAGCTTGGTGGCGCTGGGGTACAGGAACACCTCGCCGCGCGCCACGGTGCGGATGGCGGAGATGAGGTCCTCGTCGGCGCTGGTCTTCTTCACGTAGCCGCTCCCCCCCGCCTCCAGCACCGGCAGGAGGTACTCCTCTTCGGCGTGCGAGGTGAGCACCAGCACGCGCGCGCTCCCCCCGGACGCGGCGATCTGGCGAGTGGCCTCCAGCCCGCCCATCCCGGGCATCCCCAGGTCCATGATCACCACGTCCGGCCGCACGGCGCCCACGCGCTCGATGGCCTCCTCGCCCGTGCTCGCCTTCCCCACCACCTCCAGGTCGGGCTCCAGGCCCAGGAGCGCCTCCAGGCCCGCGCGCAGCACGGCGTGGTCGTCCACCAGGAGGACGCGGATCTTGTCGGACATGTTCACCTCGATTTCGTGAAAGCGGCGAGGGGAACAAGATAATGAATCTCACGCAGAGGCACAGAGGCACGGAGAGGCGCCTCCGTTGTGAGGCTAGCGCATGTACGGTGCAACGTTACCCGCGATGGCGCGGAACTCTTGCTCGGTCAGCGGCAGTGTCTTGCGGAACGCCTCCCACGCTTCGGAGGGCGGCGCGTCGGACGCGTAGAGGATGCGGTCGGTGCCGATCTGGCGGATGCGCGCCACGATCTCCGCCAGGTCCGCCGGCTTGGACCAGCTCCACGCGCCCGAGATGTCGAAGTAGAGGTTGCGCGTAGCGGGGTGGCGAGCGGCCACCGCGTCCGCGTACACGGCCAGCGCGGGGCCCGCGAAGGTCTCGCCGCCCCAGAGGTGGGCGATCTGGATGGGCACGTCGGGCGCGGCGGCCACGAGCTGGTTGAGGAACACCTCCGCCTCCGCCCGCCCGTAGGTGTTGCCCGGCCGCACGTGGATGACCATGGGCATGCGGTACTGGTTGGCCGCGCTCATGATCCGCCGCACCCGCTCCACGTGCGCGGGGTCGTGGAACTTCACCTGCGCACCGTTCAGGTGAAGCTTCAACCCTTTGAACCGCCCGCTCGACGCGCAGCGGTCAAGCTCCGCGCGCGCGTAGTCCCGGAGCGGGTTGACGCTGCAGAACGCGACCAGCCGCCCGGGGAATTTCGCCACCTGCTCCGCCGTCCAGTCGTTCTCCTCGCGCACCTGCGCCTGCTCGCCCGGGATCGGCTCGGGGAGGCCGGCCCCGAAGTAGTACGCATCGGACATGATGACGGACTGCCGGATGCCCATGGAGTCCATCCGCTGCACCAGCGAGGCGGCGGTTACCTGGGGCTCCTGCGCCGGGCCGGGGTAGATCTGGGTCTCCGAGCTGATCCGCCACACGCCCGCGGGGGTCCTGGCCAGCGCCAGGTGGAAGAACCCGAAAGGCATCCTCGTGCTGTCCGCCTCGATCCCGTACCCCGCGATCTGCCCCTTCGCGCCATCGATCCTGTACCGGACCGCCCTCAGCTGGTAGGGGCCGGTGTAGGTGGCGAGATACGAAGCGATGCTGTCGGGTCCGCTGATCGACACGTAGTTGTTGGAGAACACCGCGTCGGGGGTGAACAGCTTCGCCAGCTCCGAGCGGCCCTGCCACTTCCGCTCCCTCTCGCGCAGGAAGCGGTCGAGCGCCGCCGGCAGCGGCGATTCCGCGAGCTTGGAGTCGGCGCCGGCCCGGCTCAGGAGGTGCTGGTGGTGGTCCACGACGGGACGGAACGGCGCCGGGGCGGCGGTTTGAGCGCTCGCACCCACCGCGCAGCCGAGCAGCGCCGGCGCGACGAGGAGCAGGCGCAAGGCACACTTGCGGTTCATGGTCGCCTGGGTTGGACGGTGAGAAGGCACCTCCTTAGGATGGCGCGAGAGGCGGGAAGGTTTGATTCTCACACAGCGGCACAGAGGCACAGAGACGACTTCATCTCTGTGCCTCCGTGCCTCTGTGTGACCCCGCCGTTTCCGTGTGACGGAACTTGCGGCGCATGGCATACGTCTGGCGTCGCGGTTTGGGGAGTCCCGGCTCCTCCATCCGAAAGACGGTGTGCCCATGCAGCACCGGCTCCTCCCCCGTTCGCGCGCGGTCCTGGCCTCCTGTCTCTGCACCGTGGCTCTCGCCTGCAGCTCGGCGGACGCGGCGCCGGAGGCCGGCCGCGCGCGCAAGCTGCACGTAGTGCAGGGGCTCGGCTTTCCGGAGTCCGTGCGGTACGACCCGGAGCAGGACGTCTACTTCGTCTCCAACATGGTGGGCCCGGGCTCGGACAAGGACGGCAACGGCTACATCGTGCGCATCCCGGCGGGCGAGCTGGGGCCGGCGACCATCTTCGTGCAGGGCGGAAGGGGCGGCGCCGTGCTGGACGCTCCCAAGGGGATGGCGCTGCAGGGTGACACGCTCTGGGTGACGGACATCGACGTCCTGCGCGGCTTCCACCGGCACACCGGGGCCCCGCTCGCCGTCCTCGACCTGCGCCCCCAGGGCGCGGTGCTCCTCAACGACGTCGCCGCGGGACCGGACGGGCTTCGCGTCACGGATACGGGGATCGCCATGACCCGCAAGGGCGTGCTGTACCGCGGCGGAGACAAGATCTTCGCCGTTGGGCCCGGCCGCGCCGTGACGCGGATGGCGCAGGGGAAGGAGCTGAGGCGCCCCAACGGGATCACCTGGGACCCGGAGGGGCGGCGCTGGATCGTGGTCTCGTTCCATCCCTTCCGCAGCGAGGTGTACACGGTCGGCGCCGACGGCCGCCGCACCGTGCTGGCGTCGGGGCTGGGGAAGTTCGACGGAGTGGAGCGCCTCGCCGACGGACGCCTGCTGGTGACCGCGTGGTCCGACTCCAGCCTCCATGTCTTCGATGGGAAACGCGGTGGCCGCGTGATCCGCGACCTGTGGCAGCCCGCCGACCTGGGGGTGGACACCCGGCGCGGGCGCGTCGCCATCCCCCTGGTGCTCCAGGGGCGGATGGAAGTGTGGCAGCTCCCGGGGCGCACGGGCGGATGAGCATCCGCCTCTTCGTCCTGGGCGCCTGCCTGCTCCTTGCCGCGTGCAAGGAGCGCGAGCCGCGCAAAGATCCCAAGTATCCGCGCGAGATGCTCAAGAGCACGGCGGTGCCCTTCAAGACGCCCACCGGCCGCATTCACGAGACCACCCGTGCACGCCCCGCCGCCGCCGCCTTCCGCCCCGAGGACGGCCAGTGGGTGATGTCGCTGCGCGACTACGCGGGGACGCGGTACAGCGGGCTGGACCAGATCGACACGCGCACGGTGCGGGACCTGAAGCTGGCCTGGCACTTCGACCTGAAGCTCGCGCGCGGGCAGGAGGCCACCCCGCTGGTGGTGGACAACACCATGTACGTGGTGACCTCCTTCCCCAACCTCCTCTACGCGTTCGACCTCACGAAGCCCGGACCGGCGGTGAAGTGGGTGTACGATCCCAAGCCCGCCCGCGCCTCGCAGGGCGTGGCCTGTTGCGACCACGTGAACCGCGGCGCGGCGTACGCGGACGGACGGCTCTTCTACGCCACGCTGGACAACCACGCGGTGGCGGTGGACGCGGCGACCGGGCGCGAGCTGTGGCGCACGCGGCTGGGGAGCATCCACGCGGGCGAGACGATGACCATGGCGCCGCTGGTGGTGCGGGACAAGGTGATCTTTGGCAACGCGGGCGCCGAGTTCGGCGTGCGCGGGTGGGTGAGGGCGCTCAGCACGGCCACGGGCGCCGTGGTGTGGACGGCCTACGCCACGGGGCCCGACCGCGAGGTGCTGATCGGCCCCCGCTTCCGCCCGTTCTACGAAAAGGATCGCGGGCGCGACCTGGGGGTCACCACCTGGCCGGCGGAGCACTGGAAGATCGGCGGCGGCACCATGTGGGGATGGCTCAACTACGACCCCGAGCTGGACCTTCTCTACTACGGCACGGCCAACGCCGCCCCCTGGAACCCCGAGCAGCGCCCGGGAGACAACAAGTGGACCGCCACCCTCTTCGCGCGGCGTCCCGACACGGGCGAGGCGGTGTGGGCCTACCAGTGGGACCCGCACAACGTGTTCGACTGGGACGGTGTCAACGAGAGCCTCCTGCTGGACATGCCGGTGGAGGGCCGCATGCGCAAAGTGATGGTGCGCGCCGAGCGCAACGGCTTCGTCTACGTCATCGACCGCGCGACGGGCGAGGTGCTCTCCGCCACCCCGTACATGCACAGCACGGTGGTGAAGGGGGTCGATACCCGCTCGGGGATGCCGGTGGAGGACCTCACCATGAAGCCCGGGTACGGCAAGACGGCGCACGGCATCTGCCCCGCCGTGCCGGGCGCCAAGGACTGGGAGCCCACGGCCTTCTCGCCGCGCACGGGGCTGGTGTACATCCCCGCCAACAACCTGTGCATGGACGTGGAGGGGATGGAGGCCAACTACATCGCCGGCACCCCGTACATGGGCACCAGCGTCAAGATGTACCCCGGCCCCGGCGGCCACCGCGGCGAGATGATCGGCTGGGACCCGGTCAACCGGAAGCGCGCCTGGACGATCATCGAGAAGTTCGTCCTCTGGAGCGGCCCCCTGGCCACCGCCGGCGACGTGGTGTTCTACGGGACGATGGACCGCTGGCTCAAGGCGGTGGACGCGCGCTCCGGCCAGGTCCTGTGGCGCTTCCAGACGGCCACGGGGATCATCGCCCCGCCCATCTCCTACCGCGGCCCGGACGGCAAGCAGTACATCGCCGTCCTCTCCGGCCCCGGCGGCTGGGCGGGCTCCGTCGTCTCGGTTCCGCTGGACCCGCGCGACCAGACGGCGGACAAGGGGTTCGCGGGTGCGATGCACGATCTTCCCGAGTACACCGGACGAGGGGGGCACCTTTACGTGTTCGCGCTGCCATGAGGAGGGGGAACGGGGAACGGGGAACGGGGAACGGTTGCGCCGGGGGGCCCCCACCCCCCGGCCCCCTCCCCCGGGTGCGGGGGAGCGTGGGGGAGGGGGAGAACCGCGACGCGAGCCGCGGTTCCCGTTCCCCGTTCCCCGCTCCCCGTTCCCCGCTTTTCCTCGCGCTCCTCTGCGCGGTCACGCTCGCCGCGTGCAAGCGGCACGAAAAGAACCCGGAGGCCTGGCACGTCACGCAGTCGCAGGACGTGCGCGACACGGCGCAGCGGGTGCGGCCGGGGCCGGGGAAGCCCGGGCCGGAGGTGTTCCGCGACCGTGCCCTCTCGGTGAAGAACCCGTACGAGGGCGACGCGAAGGCCATCCAGGAGGGGCGGCGCCTCTACCGCTGGATGAACTGCAAGGGGTGCCACGGCGAGGGCGGCGGCGGCATCGGCCCCACACTGTGGGACGACCAGTGGCGCTACGGCGGCCGCGGCGTGGACATCGCCGAGTCCATCCTCTACGGCCGCCCCGACGGGATGCCCGCGTTCGCCGGGCACATCCCCGAAGACCAGGTGTGGCGCATCGTGGCCTACGTGCAGTCGCTGGAGCCGCGCGGCGGGCCGTACCACGCGGGGGTGAAGTAATGGACGGGAAGCGCGGGCGGTTGAAACCGCTGCAACAACCACACGAAGTCCCCCTGCGGGGACTACAGGTTCGCGGTTCGGGCCGAAGGCCCAGTCCGCGCAGGCGGACTTCGTGTAGTGGTTGCCGCGAATTTATTCGCCCGGCTTCTGGGGCAGCCGCACGGATCGCCCTGGCGGTCGTCTGCCTACTGCTCACCGGGTGCCTGCGCGACCTCGATCCGCGGCTGGGGGAGCGGCATTCGGTGGCGGGGGGGAAGGCCAAGGAAGGACCCGCGGCCATGCGCGAGTACGGATGCGGGAGCTGCCACACCATTCCGGGGGTGCGGGGGGCGCACGGGCTGGTGGCGCCGCCGCTCGCCGCTTGGAAGCACCGGCGATTCATCGCGGGGCGGGTGCCCAACACGCCCGACGAGCTGGTGAGGTGGATCATCCACCCGCAGGGGATCAAGCCGGGAACGGCGATGCCGGACATGGGCGTGACCGACCAGGACGCCCGCCACATCGCCGCGTACCTCTACACGCTCGAGAAGTGATGGCGACGCGCGCTCTCCGCCGAACGCTCCTCCTCGCCGCGGCCGCCCTCGCCGGGTGCACGGGCACGGGCGTGCAGGACGTGCTCGCCCCCAAGGGCCCGCAGGCGGCACGCATCGCCGACTGGTTCTGGCTCAGCTTCGTGCTGGCGGTGGCGGTGTTCGTGGCCTTCGCGGCCATCCTGTTCTGGGGCCTCTTCCGCGCCCACCGCCGCCACCTGCGCGGCGAAGACAACGTGCTGCCGGACAAGCACGGCAACCGGCTGGTGATCTGGGGCGGCGTCGTGGTGCCCACCCTCATCCTGCTGGCGCTGCTGGTGTTCAGCGCGTAC
>DASVSA010000563.1:0-3053 GCA_036388335.1 Longimicrobium sp.
AGCTCGGGATGCCCGAGCACGCCCGGCGCGTCGGCGGGGAGCGCGCGGGCGCGTGCCCACGTCTCCACCGCCGAGGGCCGCAGCGCGATCAGCGCCGACACGAAGCGCTCTCCCTCGCCGAAGAGCACCGCCTGCCCGATCCACTCCTCCTGCGCCAGCTTCGCCTCGATGGGAAGCGGCGCCACCTTCTTCCCGTTGGAGAGGGCGATCAGCTCCTTCTTGCGCCCGGTCACGCGCAGCTCGCCCCGGTCCGTGAGCTCGCCCAGGTCGCCGGTGTGAAGCCACTCGCCGTCGTCCGAGAAGGTGGCGCGCGTCTCCTCCGGCTTGCCGTGGTAGCCCGCGAAGGTCAGCGCCCCGCGCCGCACAAGGATCTCGCCGTCGTCCGCCGTGCGGATCTCCGTGCCGGGCATGGGCGGGCCCGCCGTGTCGAACGCGTAGCGGTGGGGGCGATGGAAGGCCACGCACAGGTGCTCGGTGAGGCCGTAGCCGCCCAGGATGCTCATCCCCAGCGCGTCCAGGTACTCGGCCACCTCCGCCGGGAGCATCGCGCCGCCCGAGGTGGCGATCCTCACCCGCCCGCCGAACATCTCGCGCAGCCGCGCCGCGTACGGTGCCGCCACGTCGCCCCATTCCTCCTCCAGCCACGCCGGCACCGCCTCGCCCGCGCGCCGCAGCCCGGCGCGGTGGCGCCCCAGCTCCAGCGCGCGCATCCAGCGCTCCGCCTGGCCGCCCGTGGCGCGCCCCTGCTCCGAGCGCATCGCCTCGTACGCCTTCTCGTAGAAGCGCGGCAGCCCGCCGAACACCGTGGGCCCGAACGCGCGCGCCGCGTCCCACACACGGTTGGTATCGCCAACCAATGCCGCCTCCATCCCGCAGGCGATGCGCGTGTGGAGCCCGAACACGCGCTCGGCGGCGTGGCAGAAGGGGAGGAAGGAGAGCGAGGTGTCGCCGGCCCGGAACCCCAGCGTGTCCTGGATGGAGTCCGCCGCCGCCACCAGGTAGCGGTGGGGGATGGCGGCTCCCTTGGGCTCGCCGGTGGAGCCGGAGGTGTAGATGAGGAGCGCGATGTCGTCCGGCTTCACGGCGGCCGAGCGCGCGTCCACCTCCGCGCCGGCGCCCGATCCGCGCGCCAGCCACGCGCCCCACCCGTGCTCGTCGATCACGACGCGAAGCGCGGGGAGCCAGGCGCGCACGGCCTGCACCTTGGCGAGCTGCTCGGGGGAGTCGACCACCACGAACGCCGCGCCGCAGTCGGCGAGCACCTGGCGCACCTGCGCGGGCGCGCTCGTGGGGTAGATGCCCACCGACACGCCACCCGCCAGCATCGTCCCCAGGTCGGCGATGGGCCACGCTTCCACGTTCCCCGCCAGCACCGCCACCGCGTCGCCCGGCCGGTGCCCCGACGCGATCAGCGCCCCGGCGAAGGCGCGCGCGGCCTCGCCCCACTGCTGCCAGGTGAGGACGCGGTCGCGCGGCGCGCCGCCGGCCGCCAGTGTGCGCAGCGCGGGCCGGGCGGCGTGGAGCGCCGTGCGCCCCAGGAAGCGCGAGACGGCCGTCTCACTCATCGGACGGCTGCCAGCGGAGCGCGACGCACCCCATGGAGAGACCCGCGCCGGAGCCCGTCATCACCACCAGGTCGCCGGGGCGCAGGCGGCCGGCGCGCGCGGCGTCGTCCAGCGCCATCGCCAGGCACGCGTTCCCCGTGTATCCCCACTTCTCCATCACCGTGTGGGCGCGCTCCATCGGCTCGCCCAGGATCCCCATCACCGCCTCGATGGTGGAGCGGTTGACCTGCGTCCAGAGCCACAGGTCCACGTCCTCCACCCGGTGCCCCGTGCGCCCCAGCACCGAGCGCACGATGCGCGGCCACCCCTCCTCGTTCACCTCGCGCGGATACCTGGTGACGAAGCGGAGGCGGTTGCGATACCCGCTGCGCAGCACCTCGTCCGTGATGGGCTCCGCCGCGCCGCCCGCGAACACGCCCATCCCGGCGGAGAGCGACCCGTCCGCGAAGAGCTCGGAGGCGAGGATGCCGGGCGCCCCGGAGCGCGCCAGGACCACGGCGCCGGCGCCATCCGCGAAGATGGTGGCCGTCTTCTTGTCGGATGGGTCGAGGAACTTGGACATGGCGTACGCCGCCACCACCAGCACGCGCTCGTACCGCTCGTCCGCGCGGATGTACTTCCACGCCACGTCCAGCGCCGTGGCGAACCCCGCGCACGCGCTGTTGACGTCGAACGTCCCCGCCGCCCCCGGCAGCCCCAGCCGCCCGTGCAGCACCGACGAGGTGGCGGGCGACACGTACTCCGGCGTATCCGTGGATACGATCAGCAGATCCACATCCTCCGGCGCCACCCCCGCATCCGCCATCGCCGCCCGCGCCGCCTCCTCCGCCAGGTCCGCGGTCGATTCATCCGGCCCGCACCACCTCCGCTCCCTGATCCCCAGCGTCCCGGACACGAACGCGTCCACGTCCTCCCCCAGCATCGCCGAGAGCTCGGCGTTGGTGAGGATTCGCGCGGGTACGGCCGAGCCGGTTCCGATGATGGTGGCGTGGCGCATGAAGAAGTGCGTGAGTGCGTTAGTGCGTGAGTGCGCTGGGAACTGAAGTGCTGAGCGTGCTGACGGAAGGGCCTCACCCCCGTCCCCTCCCCCGATAACAGGGGAGGGGCGCATCCTCGGTCTCTGCCCGACGAAGAGCCTCCCTCTGACCCGCCGCTCCCCAGAACCGCGGCGTCGTGGGGCCCGGGTGCCGCTGGACGGCTGGAATGCGCCCCCCTCTCCCATTATTGGGAGAGCGGGGGTCGGGGGGGTGAGGGCCTCCCATCAGCGCGCACCCATCTTCATCCCGTTCCCCGTTCCCCGTTCCTCTACTCCCCCGCCGCCCCCGTCGTCCCCCGCACCACCAGCCGCACGGGCAGCGGCCGGTCCGAGCGCGGAGCGAAATTCGGATCGTCCAGGCGGCGCAGGAGGAGGCGCGCGGCGCGGGCGCCCAGCTCGCGTGCCGGGATGGCGATGGTGGTAAGCTCCGGGGTGAGCACGCTCGCCAGCTC
>DASVSA010000564.1:0-10508 GCA_036388335.1 Longimicrobium sp.
CTCGATCCAAATGCCGTCAGCGCGCGGCGCGTGGTACGCACCTCGGTCCTGCACCTGGGAGCCGCGGGCCACCTGCGCGCCCAGGCGCCGGAGAAGCGCTCGTGGTTCGGCGGCGGGGCCGGAGCCCGCATCGTGCGCGGGCCGGCGCCCGCGCGCGTCGCCGAGCACCTGGCCCCGGTGCTGGAGGCGCTCTTCCCGCCGGGCAAGCCGCCCGCCGCGCTGGCTCCCACGGAGGTGATGCACCGCCTCCAGCGCGCCTTCGGCTACGATTACGGCCGCTATCTCGCGCGGCACATCCGTCCCCGCCTCGTGTCCCGGGGCCTCCTGGAGGTGGAGAGCTACCCGTGGCTCGGGATCTTCAACCGCCGGCGCTACCGGTGCACGCCCGCGGGCGCGCGCCTGAGCGAGCGGATCGTCGCCGATCTGCAGGCCGCCGAGGAGATCCCCCAGCTGCTGCAGCGCGCCCCCCGCCGCGCCGCCGCCGCCGCCGCTGCCCTGGGCGGGCTGGTGCTGATCGCCGACGACCTGCGCCCGCACCTCGGTGTACTCGCGGAAGCCGCCCGGCAGCACCCGCCCCTGCCGCTCGGCGACGAGGAGGAAGACGATCGCTGGGGCGTGCGCCTCGAAGCCGCGGACATCCTCACCGGGCTCGATTGGGGCGTCCTCCTGGATTCGATCGACGGAGTGGGCGACGCGTTCGACGGGGGTGACGGCGGAGGGGCGGATGGGGGCGGTGACGGCGGAAGCGAGTAAGGCTCGGGGATGACGTCATCCCCGAGCCTTACTCGTCTTTTACGCGTACTACGATCTTGCCCGTGCTCCCGCGCGACTCCATCAGCCGGTGCGCTTCCGGCAACTCATCAAGGGAGGCGAAGATCGTTCCGACCACCGGGCGGATCTCGTGGGCCGCGACGAACTCCATCAGCTCCGCCCAGACGCGCGCGAGCCGCGGTGGATCGTCGAGAAGGTAGCCGATGTGCGTGGCCATGAAGCCATGCGACGCGGGCGCTAGGGAGCGGATGTCGGCTTTGGGGAGATCGCGCCAGGTGCGCAGCCACGAAAGTGGATTCCACCGCTGAAGCGCCAGGCTCGCGAAGCCCGCCACCACCACCCGCCCGAACGGGGCGAGCACCGGCCACGCCGCGCGGAACACCTCGCCGCCCACCACCTCCAGCACCACGTCGAAGCGCTCCGGGCCCGCCGCTGCTTGCAGCCGCTCCTGGAAGCCGGCGCGGCGGTAGTTGATGGCCGACTCGGCGCCGAGCGCGCGGATCGTATTCAGCTTCGCGTCGCTCCCGGCCAGGCCCACCACTGAACAGCCGAAGCGCGCGGCGATCTGCACGGCCGCGGTGCCCACGCCCCCGGCGGCGGCCGTGACGAGCACGCGGTCGGCGGGGCGGAGCCGGGCCATCTCCATCAACGCGACCCACGCCGTCAGGTAGTTCACCGCGACGGCCGCGTTCTCCTCCACCGAGTAGCCGGGGAGCGCGGGCAGCGCCTGCCGCTCGGCCACCACCATCCGCTCCGCGTAGGCGCCATGCTGTGCGCCGACGATGACCCGCTCGCCGACGGCGCGTCCCTCCACGCCGGGGCCGAGCGCGTCGATGGTGCCGGTCGCCTCCATGCCGGGCGTGTACGGCATCGCGGGCGCCCAGCCGTACAGCCCCTTCCGCGAGAGGACCTCGGCGTAGTTGACCCCGATGGCCTCGACGCGCACCCGCACCTCTCCCGCACCGGGCACCGGGTCGGGCACTTCGCGCGCGCGCAGCACCCCGGGCCCGCCGTGCCGCTCCAGGACGATCGCTCTCATTCCGCCTTCCTCATCTCGCCGTGAGCGCGGTGTGGCTCATTTCCGTGCCTCCACGGCGAGGATCGATGCCAGGATGTCGTCGGGGGTGTGGAAGAGGTGCGCGGGCCTCTGCTCGCGCAGCGCCGCCTCCGAGGTGTAGCCCCAGAGCGCGGCGCCGAAGGGAATCCCCGCCACGCGCGCGGCCTCCGCGTCCCTGATCTCGTCGCCCACGCAGAGCGCCTGGTGCGCGGGGATGCCGGTGTCGCGCAGGACGCGGCGGAAGCGCTTCGCCTTGCCGAGGATCGACGCGCCGCATTCGAACGCCCGGAAGCGTGCCGCGTGCTCTATCCCCAGCGCCCGCCGCACGTTCGGCTCGGAGTTGGAGGTCACCACCGCGAGGGTGACGCCGTTCATCGCCAGCCCCCGCATGACCTCCGCGATCCCCGGGAAGAGTGATGGCGCCGCGGCCTCCGCGCCGAGCCGGCGGCGCATGTAGCTCGCGATCAGGGGGACCTTCCACGGCGCGATGCCCAGGTGCCTCATCAGCTCCCGCGCGCCCAGCCCGCGCAGCCGCTCCAGCTCCCCCGCCGCAACGGGCCGGAAGCGGTAGCGGCGGGCGGCATCGTCCAGCACGCGCAGGAACCAGGGGAACGAGTCGGCGAGCGTTCCATCGAAGTCGAACATCACCAGCCGGTATCTCATGGTCGAAACGATCTCACGAGGAGGGCGAGGGGCACACCGCATCATGGTACGATGACGGCCTCCGTCTCGCACCCCGCCTCCGCGCGCTGGTAGTCGCAGCAGCACTGGCCGGAGGCGCAGGACGAGGCGGCGACCCCGGCGGCGCGGGCGCAGCGCCAGCACGGCGCCAGCGGCCCCTCCGCTTCGGGCAGACCCAGCATGCGGGCAGCGCCGGTCCCATCCGAGCGCCCGGACTTCACCGCCGGACGCCCCTCGGTGTCAAATGACAGCTCGGCCACGTCGGTGAAGCCCGCCCTGCGGATCCCGGCTCCCGACGCGTGGTTCTCCGGCGCGTAGGCGATCCAGAAGCGCCGCGCCGGCTCCGCCTCCACGATCCCGTCCAGCAGGCGCGGGTAGATGCCCATCCCGCGGAACGCCTTCAGCGTCACGAAGTTCCAAAGGTAACGCTCGTCGTCGGGGATCACGACGGTGGAGGCCAGCTCGCCGATCTCGGCGGTGCGCGTGGCGGCCCATCCCCACGCCGCGGCGGCCCCGTGGAGCACCGCGACGTACGCGTGGTGTCCCGCCCGGAACCGGCGCTCCATCTCCAGCTCCGTCCGCCCCTGGAGCGCCGCCATCACCGCCGGATCGTGCTCTCTGCGGATGATGAGGCCGGGGACGGGCGTGAGGCGCGGCGCCGGGTCTGTGCGGTGGCGTGTAGCGAGTGCCATCGCGTCCTCAGGATGCATGGGAGGTGAGCGGAGTCCGCGCGGAGGCGGCGCGCGGCATCCCCGCCCAGCCCTTCCAGATCAGCGCGGCCAGCAGGAAGTCGAAGCCCACGCAGGTGACCACGTACCCCAGCGGCGCATATCCGCCGAGCCCGCCCGTGTGCAGCGCCACGTCCCACACCGGGTGAAGCGCCCACCCCGCCGCCAGCAGCCCCGCCGATCGCCGCCGGATACCCAGGAACGACACCCCCAGCAGCACGAGCGTGCCGGCGCCCTCCATCGCCAGGCCGTGCGCATCGCCGGCCCGGCTCGCGTAGTAGACGTAGATCAGCCCCGCCACCACCAGCAGCCCGCCGTGCATCGCCGGCGCAAAGCGGGGTCCCGCGCGGCGCGCGAGGTAGGCGAAGATCGCCGCCTGCACGATCCCCTGCACGAGAAGCACGAGCACCATCGTCGTCATCGTTCACCTCTGGTCGATGTGATTATGAGTATCGGTGTAGTCCTGCCTCGCTGCGGAGTTGAACCCCCGCCGAACCGCGGAAGCCCGCTGAAGCAGGCTCGCACCGGTCAGGCTTCCGAGCCCGCCTGAGCGGGCTTCGTTCATCCCCCCGCCCTGGCGCCGCATCGCGGCCCGTCATCCACGGGTGGAATGTGCGGCTCGGGCGGGCTTCCGGATTGAACGGAGGCGCTGGAATCCTTGAACAAACCGGCTGTCCGATCCGCGGCGAGGCATCCGCGGATCGCCAGGTCCTCCCACCGGCCGCGGTGGAGTACGTGCTGGCGGAGGATTCCTTCCGGCCGCATCCCCAGCTTCTCCAGCACGCGGGCGGAGGCGAGGTTGCGGGTGAGATGGGTCGCGTAGATCCGGCGCAGCTTCATCTCCCTGAAGCCGAATTCCAGCACGACGGCGGCGGCGCGGGTGGCGTAGCCGCGGCCCCAGAAGGGACGGCCGATCCAGTATCCCAGCTCGCCGCGGCGGTGCTCCGGATCGATGGTGAGTCCCGCCGCGCCGCACAGCTCGCCGGAGCCAGGGATGGTGGCGGCGAAGGCGGCCATCGTCCCCGCGGCGAAACCCGCTGCGTGGCCGCCGATCCAGGCCTCCGCCATGCCGTCCTCGAAGGGATAGGGTACGTCGAGCGCCGTGTCGGAGACGGCCGGGTCGCCCGCGAGACGCTGCACGGCGCGCGCGTCGTCCATCGTGAAGGGGCGCAGGACGAGGTCCGGGGTCACGATCGCAAGCTGGCTCATGGGCGGGTGCTGGATGGGGGCTGGAGGAGCCACCGCTCGGCGTTCACGGGCGCGTTCAGCGTGCGCAGATAGGCCTCGATCTGCGCGCGCTCGGTGGGACTCAGGCGGAGCGGGCGGAGCTCGGTGTGGCCGGCGGGGGCGCGGGGCGCGCGGTCGTAGTGCTGGATCACCTCCGCCAGCGTGGCGATCTGGCCCGCGTGCATGTAGGGCGGGCGGTCCGCCACCCCGCGCAGCGAGGGAGTCTTGAAGGCGCGCACCAGGGGCTCGCCCTCGGGCACCAGGAACTCCAGCTCGGAGCACTGCTCCGGCCGCGCGTCGCTGTAGCGGCTGCGGCAGTTGAACTCGTCGCGCAGCACCTGCAGCGTGCCGCGCGCGCGGCCCAGGTCCTCGGGCAGCCTCGGCGCCCGCGGCACGCCCGTGTTGTGGAAGTGGTCGTCGGTGAGGCGCGGGCCGTTGTGGCACTGCGTGCAGTTGGCCTTGCCGATGAACAGCCGCAGCCCGGCCTCCTCCTCGTCGGTGAGGATGCCCTCGGGCGCGCGGCCCTCCACTGCCAGGCGCTCGGCGTACCGGTCGAAGCGGGAGACGCCCGGCTGCAGGCGCCGCTCGTACGCGGCGATGGCCTTGCCGATGTTCACGAACACGCGTGTCACCGCCTCGCGCCGCTCCGCCGGGAGCGCTTCCCACGCGGCGCGCGCCGCCGGGTCGGGGATGGGCCCCGCCACCTCCGGCACCCCTGCCAGGTCGGGGAGCGGCCCGAAGATGCGCTCGTACTCACCCCGGTAGTGGCGCAGGATGACGTGGGCGTACTGCGCGCGGGTGCCGCCGTGCTCCACCGGGTTCTCCAGCGGGCCCAGCGCCTGCGCCCACTGGCTGTCCTTGCGCCCATCCCAGAACTGCCAGGGGCTGTGAGCGGTGCCGGCGATGGGCATCGTCCGCCGGTCGGTGCGGCCCACGCCCGTGGCGAGCGGGGTGCCGTCCTGGAACTCGCGCCCGGGCTGGTGGCACGTTCCGCACGAGACGCGGCCGTTGGAGCTGAGGCGCGTGTCGAAGAAGAGCCGGTGCCCCAGCGCGGCGGCGGCCTCGTCGTCCGCGTACCGGTTGGAGGGGTCCCTGGGCGCATCCCCCAGCTCGGCGATGGAGAGGGAGCGGATGGCCGCGGCCTCCTCCTCGCTCCACCCGCGCCCCGCCGTCATCGCCACCGCGCTGGCCCCCGCGACGGCCAGCGCGGCGCCGGCCGCCAGAATCGACATCCTCTTCCTCATCGTCGTTCCCGCACAGGTGAAACCGTGTCCAAGCTCACGGCCCAAATGTGCGCCCGCAACGCGGCGGCGGATTGAACGAATCCGCTGGCGTCTTTGAACGAACCGGCTAACTTTACCGCGCCGTCCCGCCTGGACCCTCGCTGGAATCCACCGACGCAACTTCCCATGACGAACCCGATGCTGCTGGTGCTCGGCCAAGAGCCACGGTTCACCGATCTGCTCTGCGCCGAGCTGGAGCGGCGGTACGGAGCGGACTACCAGGTAGCCTGCGAGACGGCGGGGGCGCTGGAGCGGCTGGCGGCGGTGGGGGGGCGTGTAGCGGTCCTGTTCGCGCCGCCGCGCCTGGGGGACGTGAGCGGCGTCGAGCTCCTGGAGGGGGCGCGCGACATCTTCCCGGACGCGCGGCGCGTGCTCGTCACGGGCGCCGGCCCCCGCTCGGCGGACCGGCCCGTGCTGCGCGCGATGTCGCTGGGCCGCATCGACCGGCACGTGCGCGAGCCCGCGCGGCAGGGAGACGAGGCGTTCCACCGCGTGGTGTCCGAGCTGCTCGACGAATGGCAGCGCCGCCAGCCGAGCGAGGCCGGGGCCATCGACCTGGTGGGCGAGCGCTTCGAGCCGCGGGCGTACCGCATCCGCGACCTGCTGGAGCGCACCGGCCTCCGCTTCCATTTCCACGAGGTAGACTCGCCGGAGGGACGGGCACTCGCGGAGCGTGCGGGCTTCCCCGCGGGTCCGTTTCCCGTGCTCATCCCCGTGGGCGGCGGCGCCCTCGCCAACCCCACCGACGAGGAGGCGGCCGTGGCGCTGGGCGCGCGCCACGCCGCAGACGAGGGGCTCTTCGACGTGGCCATCGTGGGCGCCGGGCCGGCGGGGCTCTCCGCGGCGGTGTACGCGGCGTCGGAAGGGCTGCGTACGATCGTGGTGGAGCGGGAGACGATCGGCGGGCAGGCCGGCGCCAGCTCGCGCATCCGCAACTACCTGGGCTTTCCGTTCGGCATCAGCGGCGCGGAGCTCTGCAGCCGCGCGCTGGACCAGGCGTGGGCGTTCGGCGCCGAGACGTCGGTGGTGAGGGAAGTCACGGGGCTGGAGCGTGAAGAGGAGGGGCACGTGCTCGCCTTCTCCAACGGCTCGCGCATCGCGGCGCGCACGGTGATCCTGGCCACCGGCGCGGCGTACACCCGGCTGGGAGTGCCCGAGGTGGAGGCGCTGGCGGGCGCCGGCGTCTTCTACGGCGGCGGAGTGTCGGAGGCCCCCGCGATGGCGGGGCAGCAGGTGTTCGTGGTGGGCGCCGGCAACTCGGCGGGGCAGGCGGCCGTGAACCTGGCACGGTACGCCGCCCGCGTCACCATGCTGGTGCGTGGCGAGTCGCTGGCCGCCACCATGTCCGACTACCTGATCCGCGAGATCGAGGGCTTCCAGAACGTGGAGGTGCTCCTGCGCACCACCATCGCGGGCGCGGAGGGGTCCGGGCGGCTCCAGGGGCTCGTCGTCCGGAACCGGGACTCGGGGGCGACGCGTATGCTCCCCGGCACGGCGCTCTTCGTCCTGATCGGCGCGGAGCCGCGCACCGGCTGGCTGCCGCCCGAGATCCTGCGGGACGCGAAGGGGTTCATCCTCACCGGCGGCGACCTCCCCGCCGCCCCCGCCGACGGCCGCCCGCCGCTGCTGCACGAGACCAGCGTCCCCGGGATCTTCGCCGTGGGCGATGCGCGGCACGGGTCGGTGAAGCGCGTGGCGGCGGCCGTGGGCGAGGGCGGGATGGCCGTGCAGTCGGTGCACCAGCACCTCGCGCACCGCCAGCGCGCCGCCGCGCGGGCCTGAACTGCGGGCTCACACAGAGGCACAGAGACACGGAGAACGGCGGCTCAGAGCGCCAGGTTGAAGGTCACGCTGTCGGTGCCCGCGGGCGAGGCCACGCGGAACTTCAGCTCCCACCAGCCGGGCATGTTGAAGCGCAGGCCGTCCACCTGGTATTCGCCGTTGCCCAGGTCGCGCGTCACCCGCGGCGCCGTGGGGAGGCCGTGGCCGTGCTGCGGCATCCCGCCGTCCACCTGGATGGCGGCGCCGGCGACAGGCGCCTGGCCGGTGCGGATGACCAGCTTCGCCGAGTGCATGCGGCGCGTGCCGAGCTCGCCCGCGGGCTCCAGGGTGGCCTGGTAGACGCCGCCCGCCGAGCTGCGCGGGCCGAAGCCGAACTCCTCCGCTGGCGGCCGCTCGATGCCGGAGCGCATCATCATCATCAGGTGGGCGCAGGCGCCCAGCACCACCAGGCCGAGCACCGCCGCCGCCGCGAGCTTCAGGGCCCGCATCCACTTCGTGCTCCGGATCTCGCCGCTCATCATCTTTCTCCTCGCGTGGTTGAAGTCCGTGCTGCACGGCGGGAATCTGCCGCGGGCGAGGCGATCCGGATTGAATGAAGTCGCTGGGGGATTTGAACGAACCGGCTGACCTTCGCGAGGTCGTCGGCCAACGGGGGAATCGAACGTGTCCGAGGAGCAGCATCCGGAAGAGCCCGCGCAGCCGTCGTCCGGCTGGCGGGCCCGCTGGTACCTGTGGGATGGAGGTTTCTTCGCGCTGGGGCGCAGCTTCGGCGTGGTGCCGGCGCACTCCCATCACGCCATCCAGGTGACCATCGCGCTCGACGGGCCGGTGGGCCTGCGCGGCCCGGACGGGAGGTGGCACCGCCACACCGGGATGGCGGTGGCGGCGGACGTGGAGCACCAGTTCGACGGGATGGGGTCCACGTACGCGATGCTCTTCGTGGACCCCGAGTCGCGCGAGGGCCGCTGGCTGGGCCGCTCCCTCGCGGCCCCCGTCACCGAGTTCCCGCCCGCCAAGCTGGACCCGTGCGTCGCCGCGGTGCGCTCCGTGTGGGACGACCCGGTGGATGCCCCGGAAACCGCGCGGCTGGTGCACTCGGTGGTGCGCACCCTGTGCGCGGGGCCGCCGCCCTCGCGCCCCATGGACCCGCGCATCGTGAAGGCGCTGGAGGTGATCCGGCAGATGGACACCGTCCGGCTGTCGCTGGACGACGTGGCGCGCACCGTCTACCTGTCGCCCAGCCGCTTCGCTCACCTGTTCAGCGACGAGGTGGGGCTCCCCTTCCGCCGCTACCTCCTCTGGCGGCGCCTCACGCGCGCCATGCTCGCGGTGGGGCGGGGGAGCACCCTTTCCGCCGCCGCGCACGCCAGCGGCTTCTCGGACTCCGCGCACCTCACCCGCTCGTGCCAGCAGATGCTCGGCTCGCCGCCGTCCATGCTGATGAAGCCCGGCGAGTTCTACGAGATCCCGGCGCCGTTCGAGCTACCCTTCACGGCGGGCTCACACAGAGACACGGAGGCACAGAGATGAAGTCGTCTCCGTGCCTCTGTGCCTCCGTGTGAGCCTGCCGTTTGCGGTTACGATACCGCATGAACCATCCCGATCATTACCGGCTGCAGCTGGAGACGGTGGCGGAGAACGCGACGCTGGCGCTCTTCATCATGGACGAGCACCAGCGCTGCACGTACATGAACCGCGCGGCCGAGGAGCTCACCGGCTTCCGGCTGGCGGAGCTGCAGGGGAAGGCGCTCCACTACTACATCCACCACACCCGCCCCGACGGCTCGCCCTACCCGCTGGAGGAGTGCCCCATCGACCGGGCGTTCCCGCAGGGGATGCGCGAGAGCGGCGAGGAAACGTTCGTCCACAGGGACGGGCACTTCTACCCGGTGGCCTTTACGGCCAGCCCCATCCGCAGGGGCGGGCGCACGGTGGGCACCATCATCGAGGTGCGCGGCATCGCCGAGGAGCGGCGGGTCGCGCGGCGGGCGGAGTTCCTGGCCGAGCTGAGCCACGCGCTGCAGCCCCTCACCGACCCCGACGAGGCGATGGCGACGGCCGCCCGCATGCTGGGCGAGCACCTGGGGGTGGACCGCTGCGCGTACGCGGACGTGGAGGCGGACGAGGACCACTTCGCCATCACCGGCAACTTCACCCGCGGCGACACGCCCAGCATCGTGGGCCGCTACGCCATGTCCGCCTTCGGCGCGGAGGCGCTGCGGCTGATGCGCGAAGACATCCCCTACGTGGTGGACGACGCCCTCGCCGACCCGCGCGTGACGGCGGCCGACCGCGAGGCGTACGAGCAGCTCCAAATCCGCGCCGTCATCTCGATGCCGCTTCACAAGGCGGGGCGCTTCGTGGCGGGGATGGCCGTCCACACCCGCACGCCCCGGCACTGGCTGCCGGAAGAGGTGGAGCTGGTGCGCACGGTGACCCAGCGGTGCTGGGAGTCCATCGAGCGGGGACGCGCCCTGCGCAGCCTGCAGCAGAGCGAGCGGCGCCTGCGGCGCGCCCTGGCCGAGGCGGAGCGCGCCCGCGACCGCGCCGAGCGGCTGCAGGCCCTCACGGCGGCACTGGCGCGCGCCCGCACGCTGGACGACGTGGCGGCGGTGGTGGTGGCCGACATCGTGGTGGCGCTGGGCGCGCGGACGGGGGCGCTGGCCGGGCGCGCGCCCGAAGGCGACGCCCTGGTGCTGCTGCGCACCGTCGGGTTCGCCGAGCCGGTGGCGGCGGGGGTGCTGAGGCAGTCGCTCGACTTCCGCAGCCCGCTCACCGAGTGCTTCCGCACGCAGGCGCCGGTGTGGATCGAGGGGCGCGCGGGGCCCGATGGGCTGGACGCGCGCTTTCCGCCCATCGCGCCGGTGTGGGACAACCTGGGCGTGAAGTCGGCCGCGTTCGTGCCCCTGGTGGCCGCGGGCGAGACGGTGGGCGTCATCTCCTTCGCCTTCGAGGCACCGCGCACGTTCGCGCCCGAGG
>DASVSA010000565.1:0-8194 GCA_036388335.1 Longimicrobium sp.
GGACAGCCGTGCGACACCGCGTTGACCTGGGAAGGCTGCCCCTTGCCGTCGAAGAACGAGCCGCCGATGAAGTAGGTGCCGCGCCCGCCGATGGCGTCCATCGAGTTCCAGAACTCGGGGGTGCGCATCTGGTACGCCACGTCCTTGAGCGGCCCGGTGATCCTGCCGTTCTTGATCTCCATGTACGTCTGCCCGCCGAACTGCGCGTTGTAGCGCTGCTGGTCGATGGAGAACGACCCGTCGCCGTCGATCAGGATGCCGTCCTGCACCCCGGACACGAGCTCCTCCACCGAGGTGTCGCGGGTGGCGTCCGGCAGCAGGTTGATGTTGGGCATGCGCTGGAACTGCACGTCGCTCCAGCTTTCCGCGTACGAGTTGCCGTGGCTGCGGACCGGCTTCCCCTGCTGGCGGTACCAGTCGGCAAGCATCGGCGCCTGCTCGCGCGTGGTCTGCAGGTCGTTGATCACCCCGTTCTTGACGATCAGGTACTCGTCTGGCCTCACTCCCTCGTCGTCGAAGCCGATGGACGACAGGCCGCCCGGCGTGCTGCGCTCGCCCTGCACGTTCATGAACTCCGGGCCGTAGCGGAACTTGCCCAGGAAGTCGGCGATCGGGTAGATGAACGAGGTGCCCGCGTAGTTGGCCTCGTACCCCATGATGCGGTCGAGCTCGGTGGGGTGGGCGATCGACTCGTGGATGGTGAGCCAGAGGTGGGTGGGGAGGAGCACCAGGTCGTAACGCCCCGGCTCCACGGCCTTGGCGGTGAGCTTCTTCACCGCGTCCTCGGCCCAGCGCGGCGCGTTCTCCACCAGGCGCGCGCTCCTCACGTGCTCGTAGCCCAGCCCCATCGGCGCGATGTCGCTGGAGCGGCGGCTCTGGAAGTCCGAGGAGTCGGCCGACACCGCCGTCACCGTCATCTGCGGCAGTGAGCGGTGGAGGGTCTGCGTGATGAACGAGCCCTCGGAGGACGCGAAGGTCTTCTCCTGCTTCAGGAAGAACATCGACGAGTTGACGAAGCGCGCCCCCCGCACGCCCAGTGCGGCCTGGTTGGCGGCCAGCAGCAGCGCCACCTTTTCCTCGATGGGGATGCTGAACGGGTCGATCTGCAGCGGCGACGACCAGGTGGCGTCGGTGTGCTTCTCGGCCGGCGCCAGCTCCACGGGGCGGCGCATGGCGGCGGAGTTGGCCTTCGCCTGCGACACGGCCTGCCGCGCCACGCGCTCCACCTCGGCCGCGTTGAGGTCCCGCGATGCGGCGAAGCCCCAGGTGCCGTTCGCGAGCACCCGCACGCCGAAGCCAAAGGTCTCGCTGTCGTTGAAGCCGGTGATCTGGCGCTCGCGCGTGGTAACCGACTGCTGGCGGTTGCGCGAGATGCGCACGTCCGCGTAGCTGGCGCCGGCCCGGCGGGCGGCGTCCACGGCGCGCATCGCCAGCTCCTTCACCTGCGGGTCGTCCATCTCCAGGGCCGGAGCGGAGGCCGCCGCGAGGCCCGGGAGCAGGGCCGAGCCCGCGGTGAGCCCCGCCGCTACGGCGGTGCCCTGCACGAGGAAGTCTCTGCGTCTCATGGGGGTGCTCGGGGTATGTGTGTGGTAATATCTTAGCAAGTTAGATCGGTCGTCCGAACGGAGCAAGGGCGTGGGAAGTGCGTGAGTGCGTTAGTGCGTGAGTGCGCTTAGTTCATTCACGCACTGACGCACTCACGCACTAACGCACTTTTCTGTGGATACTTCTGTCGCGGTGATCGGGGGCGGGCCGGCGGGGCTGGCGGCGGCTCATGCGCTGGTGAAGGGGGGTGCGCGCGTGGTGGTGTTCGAGGCGGAGGCGGGGGTCGGCGGGCGGACCCGGACGGACGTGGTGGATGGGTACCGGATCGACGCGGGGGCGCAGCTCTTTGGGACTCACTACCGGCGCGTGATTTCGCTGCTGGGCGAGGTGGGGGCGGGAGGGGAGATGGTGCGCGCCCCGGGGCGGGATGCGCTGTGGCGAAAGGGGCGGGCGCACGAGGTGGTGTACGGATCGCCCACCAGCATGCTGGCGTCGGGGGCGCTTCCCCTGGGGCTCAAGATGAGGCTGGGCGCGCAGTACCTCCCCTACCTGCAGCGCCACTCCTCCGCGCTGGACATGGACGCCCTGGAGCGCGCCGCGGATGCGGGGATGGACGGCGAGTCCGCTGCGGCGTGGGGGGAGCGGGAGCTGGCGCGCGACTTCGTGGACCTCCTCGCCCACCCGCTCCTCGCCACCCTGTACGGCACCGCGTCCGAGGAGGCGAGCGCCGGCTTCTATCACGCTCTCTCGCGGCAGGGGCTGACCCTGCAGGTGCTGGCGATGAACGGCGGCGCGGGCGGCTTCTGTCACGCGCTGGCCGGCGCGGTGCGGCGGGGCGGGGGAGAGGTGCGCACCGGCGTCGAGGTGCGCGCGCTGGCTCGCGTGGAGGGCGGGGTGGAGGTGGATGGTGCGCGCTTCGGCGCGGCGGTGGTGGCCGTGCCCGCGCCGGCCGCCCTGGGGCTGCTGGGCGACGCGCTCCCCGCCGCGTCCGAGTGGCTGCGCGGCGTGCGCGTACGCCCGACGGCCACGGTGGCGCTCCTCCTGGACCGCCCGGTGCCCGGCCGCTTCTTCGGCCTCTCCTTCCCGCGCGGCGAGACGCGTGTGGTCGCCGCCGCCTGCGCCGAGGAGAACAAGGGCGCCGCCTTGGTGCCGCAGGGGCGCGGCCTCCTGCTCGTCCTCCCCACGCCCGCCGCGGGCGAATCGCTCTTCGCCGCTTCGCCGGACGACGCGCTGCGGGCCGTGCTCCCCGAGCTGGCCCACGCCATCCCCACGCTCTCGCGCACCATCCGCGACGTCCGCGTCTATCCCTGGCGGCACGGCTGGACGCTCTTCTACCCGGGCTACCTGGCCCGCCTCCGCGCCGCCCGCAACGGAGCGCTGGAGGGCGGCGGCCCCATCGCGCTCGCCGGAGACTACCTGTACTCCCCCACCGTCGAAGGCGCAGTCGCCGCCGGGCTGGACGCGGCGCGGCGGATCCTCACACGCCCGTAGTCTCCTCTTTGTGCCTGCGTGCCCCGGTGTGATACATTGCGCGCTTCACCCGCACCCGACGCACGATGCCGCATCCCGAGCTTCTCGATCCCGACCTCTGGTGTCCGCTCTCCCCGGCCGAGCGCCGCGAGCTCCTGGCGCGCGCTCTCTTCGACGCGCTGGAAGGCGCCCCGGGGGTGCAGGGCGCGCGCATCGAGATCGGCCCGGTGGACCGCCCGTTCGACTACACGGCCGTCGCCGAGACGGATGTGGGCGACCTGAAGACGACGCTCTGGTCGCACGCCCGCTCGGTGATCTTTTGCGATCCCTCGATCCACTCGGTCAACCGCCGCCAGCTCGCTCCCGGCCCCGAGGTGGAGCGCGCCGCCGACCGGCTGCGCCGCCGCCTCGCGGTGTCGTACACGCTGGAGTCGCGCGGCCTCACGCTGAAGATGGAGCCCGAGCCGCAGGTGGAGCGCACCTGGAAGGCCGAGCACGCCCGCTTCCGCAGCCGCACCGCCGTCACCCGCGAGGACGTCGTCAACAACGCCGCCGAGGTGGACGTGCGCGACCTCCTCGCCCACTTCTACTCCGGCCCCTCGCTGCGCGTGCAGGGCGAAGACGGCACCGCCTTCCTCCTCCCCGCCGCCACGGAGGAAGAGGGCCGCCACGTCACCCTCTGCCCCGCCTGCGGCCGCTGGGAAGAGGGCTCCCACACCCACTGCCCCTCCTGCGGCGCCCCCACCGAATCGCTCGTCGCGTCGCGGCCGGCGCGGCGCTGAATCGCCTGCTGCAGGGAGGCCGTGTGCGGCGGGTGGCGGTGTTCTGGCGTTCGTGGGCGGAGGTGGGGATGCGGGGTATCTGGAAGTAGGGACGTACCCCGGTGCCTGGTGAATGCCGGGCGTGTCGAGCAGGTGGCCGGGCGGCGCCAGGCGGCACCAGGCGGCACCAGGCGGCCCAGGCGGCCCAGGCGGCCCAGGCGGCCCAGGCGGCACCAGGCGGCACCAGGCGGCACCAGGCGCCACCAGGCGCCACCAGGCGCCACCAGGAGCGAATAAATTCGCCGCTGGGACCACGCGAAGTCCGCCTACGCGGACTCGGCTTACGGTGCCGTGCGGAGAGCATCCTTGCGAGCCGGCGGCAATGGGACTTCATCATTCCAGTCAGGCTGAAGTGTACGTGCACTTCGTCTGGGCTACGTGGAACCGGTATCCGCTCCTCACTGAGCACATCCGGCCACGTGTCTACAACTGCATCCGCGGCGAGTGCGCTCGGATGAAGGCGGAGGTCGTCGCGATTGGTGGACTGGACGATCACGTGCACGTCCTGGTGCGGATCCCCGCTACGCTTGCGCTGTCCGCGCTCGTCAAGCAGGTCAAGGGCGCGTCGTCGCACATGGTCAATCACACGTCCGAGGACGTGAGGTTCAAGTGGCAGGGCGGGTATGGCGCCTTCTCCGTTTCGAGGCGCCTCCTCCCGCAGGCCCGGGAGTACGTGCTGCATCAGGAGGAACGGCACCGGCGGGGGAACCTTGTGAGGATCTTTGAGCCCCGCTGACCCACCCTCGCGAACGGCTTCGTCGCGCGCCAGGATCTATCATACAGTCCCCGCAGGGGGACTTCGCGTGGTTCCAGCGGCGAATTCATTCGCTTCTGGTTTCCACCTGGCGCGCGTCTCGCCTGTTCGCCCTATTCGTCTGTAAGCCACGCAAACACGACCAATCCATGACCAACGAGACCCTCCCCGCCGGCGGCGCGACGCACCTGGAGTGCACCCGCTGCGGCGCCAGTTATTCGGCCGAGGCGCTGCACAGGCTCTCGCCGTGCTGCGAGAAGCCGCTTTATCCGCGGTATGACCTGGAGGCGATCGGGAGGCGGCTGAAGCGGGAGGATCTGCGGGGGAGGTCGGCGGATCTTTGGAGGTACGCGGAGCTGCTGCCCGTGCGCGATTCCGCCCACGCGGTGAGGCTGGGGGAGGGGTGGACGCCGCTGATCGAGACGCCGCGGCTGGCGGAGAGGCTGGGGGTGGGGAGGGTGTGGATCAAGGACGAGGGGCAGAATCCCACGGCCTCGTTCAAGGCGCGCGGGCTGTGCATGGCCATCTCGCGGGCGCGGGAGCTGGGGATCCGCGAGGTGGCGCTCCCGTCCGCGGGGAACGCGGGGAGCGCGACGGCAGCGTACGCCGCCGCCGCGGGGATGCGCGCCCACATCGTGGTGCCGCGCGACACGCCCGTCCCCATCCTCCAGGAGATCCGCGCGCTGGGCGCCGACCTGGAGCTGCTGGACGGCCTCATCACCGACTGCGGTGCGCGCGTGGCCGAGGGCGCGAAGGCGCACGGCTGGTTCGACCTCTCTACCCTCAAGGAGCCGTACCGGGTGGAGGGGAAGAAGACCATGGGGTACGAGCTCGCCGAGCAGTTCGGGTGGAAGCTGCCGGACGTGATCGTCTATCCCACCGGCGGCGGCACGGGGCTGGTGGGGATGTGGAAGGCGTTCGAGGAGATGGAGGCGCTGGGGTGGATCGGCCCCGAGCGCCCACGCATGGTGACGGTGCAGGCCGCCGGCTGCGCCCCCATCGTCCGCGCATGGGAGGAGGGCACCGTCTACGCCGAGCCCTGGCAGGGCGCCCACACCTACGCCTCCGGCCTGCGGGTGCCGCGCGCCGTGGGCGACTTCCTGATCCTGGACGCCGTCCGCGCCTCCGGCGGCGCCGGCGTGTCCGTCACGGACGAGGAGATGCGCGAGTGGACGCCCATCATGGGCGGCCTCACCGGCATCTTCGCCGCGCCGGAGGGCGCCGCCACCGCCGCCGCCGTCGCCCACCTGCGCGCCGACGGCACCCTGCGCGGCGACGAGAGCGTGGTGCTCTTCAACACGGGGAGCGGCCTGAAGTACGTCGAACTGGAAGAGGCACAGAGATGAAGTCATCCCTGTGCCTCCGTGTCTCTGTGTGAGCCCGCTTTTTCAGGTCCTCACGATCCCGTACGTCTGCACCGTGATGGAGCCGGGGCCCTGCACCCACACCTTCATCCCAGGGCGGAACTCGGAGGGAGGCGACTGGAGCCGCATCGTCTTGCCATCGCGCATGCGAAGCTGCAGTCCACCGTCGGGTCCGCGCTCCACCATCCCCATGGTCGCCGGACGCCCGTTGACGGTGAGCACATCGTAGCCGGTCGCCTCCAGCGTGCGGTTGGCGCCGCGCCGGCCGCGCACCTCGATCCGCGCGCCGGAGAGGGAGCGGATCTCCCCCGCCAGCGGGCCGGTGACGTACAGGCCCTCGCCGCGCTCGGGGGTGAGGAGCACGCGCACGTTCATGGGCGCGGAGCCGACCGAAGCCGGAACGCCGACCACCCGCTCCTCCTGCGCGCCCGCGGGGGGCACGGAGGACGGGCGGGTGCACGCGGCGAGCGCGAGAGCCAGCAGCACGAGGGTTCGCATCGGAACAGTCCTGGGCGTCGGATGAAAGACCGGCGCGGGGGCGCAAGAATCCCGCCCCCCGCACCGGATCGTACCCGCCCGTCCCGCGCCGGGGTCCGCTACTTCGTCCGCAGCAGGCTGATGCGCACCTCGGGAGCCACCGGGTCCGTGGCGGCGGAGCTCATGCGCGCGCCGCCGGGAATCCGCGCGCTCAGCTCACGGCGCTCGCGGGCGCGCAGCCGCGCCTCGATCCCCGTCGCGTTGTCCATGAGCTCCGGGTTGAGCCCCGCGCCCGTGCGGTCATAGAGCGAACGCGACAGCGCGGGCGAGCGGGTCGGGGAGGGCGGCCCCAGCGGAGTGGTGATCCCGCGCGCCGTCACCGTCATCTGCGTGGCGCCGGAGGCGCGCGAGCCGAAGAAGGGGATCAGCGTGTACTCGCCGCCGCCCACGCACAGCGCGGAGGCCGTGCCCTGGTAGACCTGCCCCACCGCGAGGCGCAGTGGCGTGCAGTCGCCCGAGGCCGCCGTGTTGACCGCCGAGACCCTCACGTCGGCCGTACCGCCCTCGGCCACGGCGAAGCGCAGGTACGCCGCCGACCCCGCCTGCACCGACACGTTGCGCGCCACCGCGTCCGCCAGCGTGTCCACCTCCAGCGGGTAGCGCGCCGGGCTGGAGATCAGCGGGTAGATGTTCCGGAAGTTCCAGCTCGGCATGGTGAAGCGCGACTCCAGCCCGGCCACCGCGTCGTCGGCGTACACGGCGACGGTCCAGTCGCGCAGCCAGTCCAGCGAGCTGGCGCCGAACACCGTCTCGTAGTTGTCGATCCCCGTCCTGGAGGTGTTCACCAGGGCGTGCCACAGCTCGCGCTCGTTGCCGCCGCGCCGGTCCGCGGAGTAGCGCAGGAAGCTCCAGGCGGAGCCGCGCGTCTCCAGGTCGTCGTCGGCCTCCACGGGCGACTGCGTGGCCGTCTTCTCCAGGTAGTTGCGGAAGCGCCCGAAGTTGGAGATCGCGAAGCCGTTGAACGCGTCCACCCGCTGCTGCGACGAGCGGATCTCGCTCTCGCCGATGTTCTGGCGCGGGCCCGTGCCCCCGGCCGCGTGGTAGACGAGCTCCTCCGCGATGTGGCTCAGCCCCTCGTTCAGCCACGTCTCCTCGCTCGTGTTGCTGTCCAGCACGAAGAGGCGGCGCGAGGCGTTGATCAGGTGCTGGAGCTCGTGCGCCACCGTGCCCTGCGTGCTGCGGCGGACGGTCTCCTTGCTGCGCTTGTTGCCGTTCACCGCGCCCTCGGGGTCCGGCGCGAGGAGGTAGAACATCTCCCCCTCGTTGCTCGTGGCGCATCCGCCCAGCTTCCCGTTCCCCTTGCGCGGGAAGAGGTCGCGCCCGTAGTAGAACCCGCCGAAGACGCTGGTGGAGCCCGCCGGCGTCATCTCGTTGACGGCGCGGGTGTAGAGGATGATGACCCGCCCGTTGCCGTCGCTGTCCGACGGCTCGCCGAAGTTGGCCGTAGCCACGGGCCAGATCAGGTTGTCGAACGAGTTGGCGATCTCCTGGTACTCGGCCGCCGTGAAGCCGCCCGCCGGGTTGCCGACGTCCTCGAAGATGAGCGCGCGGCTGCTGCTCGCCACCTGCCGCGCATCCTTGAAGACGGGGTTGGTGCACCCCTGCTCGGAGTTGACGTTGAACGAGCGCAGCGCCTCGTTGCCCACCGTGATGCTCGCCGTGTCCGCCCGGCCGCGGGCGGTGGCCACCACCTGCGCCACGCC
>DASVSA010000566.1:0-2577 GCA_036388335.1 Longimicrobium sp.
CTGCGCGGCGAGCTGGACCGCGACGCGCTGGTCCGCGCGCTGGACCGCATCGTGGAGCGGCACGAGGCGCTGCGTACCACGTTCCAGCTCCTGGACGGCGAGCCGGCACAGACGGTGACGCACACGGCGCGCTTTCCTCTCACCGAGCACGACCTCCGCGCGTCCACGGACGAGGAGCTGCGCCGCCTGGTGGTGGAGGAGGCCGGCGCGGCCTTCGACCTCGCCCGGGGGCCGCTGATCCGCGGTCGCCTGATCCGCCGCGCCGACGACGAGCACGTGCTGGCGGTGACGATGCACCACATCGTCAGCGACGGCTGGTCCATGGGGGTGCTGGTGAACGAGCTGAGCGCCCTCTACGGCGCCTTCTCGCGCCATGAGGCCGATCCGCTTCCCCCGCTGCCGGTGCAGTACCCGGACTACGCGGCGTGGCAGCGGAAGTGGGTGGAGGGCGAGGTGCTGCGCGAGCAGGCGGATTACTGGAAGCGGACGCTCTCCGGCGCCCCGGAGCTGCTGGAGCTGCCGGCGGACCGTCCGCGCCCGGCGCAGCAGAGCCACGCGGGTGCGCACGTGCCGCTGGAGCTGGGCGAGGAGCTCGCGAAGGGCCTGACGGCGCTCGGCCAGCGCCACGGCGCGACGCTGTTCATGACGCTGATGGCCGGCTGGGCCACCCTGCTCAGCCGCCTGTCCGGTCAGGACGATGTCGTCATCGGATCGCCCACCGCGAACCGCGGGCGCAGGGAGATCGAGGGGCTCATCGGCTTCTTCGTCAACACGCTGGCCCTGCGGGTGGACCTCTCCGGCGAGCCGAGCGTAGGCGAGCTGCTGGAGCGGGTGAAGACGCGCGCCCTGGAGGCGCAGGCGCACCAGGACATCCCGTTCGAGCGGGTGGTGGAGCTGGTGCAGCCGGCCCGCAGCATGGCGCACACGCCGCTCTTCCAGGCGATGTTCACCTGGCAGAACAACCCGCAGGGGCGGCTGGAGCTGCCGGGGCTGGAGCCGAGCCCGGTGGAAGCGTCGACGCACGCCAGCGCCAAGTTCGACCTCCTGCTCTCGCTGCAGGAGGCGGGCGGGTGCATCGCGGGTGGCGTCACCTACTCGACCTCGCTCTTCGACGAAGCCACCATCGAGCGCTACCTGGGCTACCTCCGCACCGTGCTGGAGGCGATGGTGGCCGACGACACGCAGCCCGTCAGCCGCGTCCCGCTGCTCGCCGCCGCCGAACGCACGCGCATGGTGGAAGAGTGGAACGCGACGGAGGCGCGGTACCCGGCCGAATCCTGCATCCACGAGCTGTTCGAGGCGCAGGTGGAGCGCACGCCGGACGCCGTCGCGGTCACGCTCGATGACACGCACCTGACCTACGCGGAGCTGAATGCCCGCGCCAACCGCCTCGCGCACCACCTGCGCGAGCGCGGAGTGGGGCCGGATGCGCGGGTGGCGATCTGCGTGGAGCGCGGCCTGGAGATGGTGGTGGGGATGATGGCTGTGCTCAAGGCCGGCGGCGCCTACGTGCCGCTGGACCCGGCGTACCCGCACGACCGGCTTCGCTACATGCTGCGCGACAGCGCTACCGTCGCGCTCCTCACGCAGTCGCGGCTGGCCGCGCTGGTGGAGACGCTGGCTGGCGGGCTGGACGTGCCGGTGATCGACCTGGACGAGGACGCGCAGTGGGCCCGGCGCCCGGCGAGCAACCCGGAGCGCGGCGGTCTCACGCCGGACCACCTGATGTACGTCATCTACACCTCGGGCTCCACGGGGATGCCGAAGGGCGTGATGAACCAGCACCGCTGCGTGGTCAACCGGCTGGCGTGGGGCCAGGGCGCGTGGGCTCTGGAGGAGGGCGAAGCCGTCCTGCAGAACGCGTCGTTCAGCTTCGACGTCTAGGTGCGCGAGATCTTCTGGCCGCTGATGGCGGGCGGGCGCGTGGTGATGCTGAAGCCGGAGGACGTCCGCGACCCGGGCCGCCTGGTGGAGATCATCCACCGGGAGCGGGTGCGCACGGCGTGCTTCGTCCCGTCGATGCTGCAGATCTTCCTGGAGCACCCCGGGGCGGACGGCTGCACCGGGCTGCGGCGGGTGGTGTGCAGCGGCGAGGCGCTGCCGTCCGCCGTGGCGCGGCGCTTCCACGAGCGCCTGCCGGGCGTGGCGCTCGACAACGTGTACGGACCCTCCGAGGCGGCCACCGCGGTGGCGTCACTGGGCTGCCGGGCCGACGACAGCCGGGCTACCGTCCCCATCGGGCGGCCCATCGCCAACACGCGCGTCTACGTGCTGGACGCGGCCGGCGAGCCGGTGCCCGCCGGGGTGACGGGCGAGCTCTACATCGGGGGCACGGGTGTGGCCCGCGGCTACTTCAACCGCCCGGAGCTGACGGCGGAGCGCTTCGTGGCGGACACCTTCTCGGGTGAGCCGGGCGCGCGCCTCTACCGCACGGGCGACCTGGCGCGCTGGCTACCGGACGGTACAATCGAGTTCCTGGGGCGCAACGACTTCCAGGTGAAGCTGCGCGGCTTCCGCGTGGAGCTGGGCGAGATCGAGTCGCGGCTGGCCCAGCACGCGGCCGTGCGCGAGGCGGTG
>DASVSA010000567.1:0-2396 GCA_036388335.1 Longimicrobium sp.
CGGCCTGCGCCTGCACCTGCTGCGTCGAAGAGCCATCCATCGGCTCGTTGTTCGTGGTGTCGATCGCCACGGCCGGCGCGTTCGCCTCGTCGGCCTCTCCCCCGCCCTTGCAGGCGGGAGAAAGAAGGACGGCGCCCAGCAGGGCGGCATGGAAAAGGTTCATCGAACTGCTCCTTGAAATCGGGACTGAAGTGCCAAGTGCCTAGTGCCGAGTGCCTAGTAACCGCGGGACACTCACTAGGCACTAGGCACTAGGCACTCGGCACTGCCGTCTGCTCCGCGTCCCCCAGCTTCTCCGCGTAGAAGCGGCGGACGCGCTCGGCGACCTCGGCCGCGCGCTCCCAGTGCGGGAGGGGGCCGGTGGGGAGAGGCAGCACCGTGACATTGGGGCGCTCCTCCAGCTCCGGGAGGCGGCGGGCGTTGGAGAAGCGGCGGTTCTCGGCGGTGCCGTGCACCACCAGCACGGGCTGCCGGAGGCGCAGGTACGTCTCCATGGCGTCCTTTACGAAGAGCCGGCCGTTCACGAAGTCGTCCAGGGGGCGCGCGGCGCCCTCCACGCGCGCGGACTCCGCGCCGTACTCCACGTACTCCTCGGGCACCCCGAACTCGGGGGTGAAGAGCTGGTCGCGCGCGAACTCGAAGAGGCGCTCGGGGGTGGTGAGGCGCTCGTACAGGGCGCGCTGCACGCCGGGGAGCACGAAGACCATCTTGGACCAGAGCCGGCCCACCTCGCCCGGGTCGTCACCCAGGCCGGCGGGCTCCAGCGCCACCAGCGACCTCACCAGGTCCGGGCGGCGGCGCGCCACCTCGGCCGCGTAGGTGGCGCCCAGCGAGAGGCCGATCACGTCGGCGCCGCCGGCGGGCCTCACCACGCGCTCCAGGAAGTGCTCCAGCTGGTCCTCCATCACCTCGGGCGTGTAGGCGATCTCCGGGCGATCGCTGTGGCCGAAGCCCACCCACTCCAGCACGAAGATGGGCCGGTCACCGCGGGCCAGGGCACGCACCAGGGGGCGCATGTCGTGGGCCGAGGCCGCCACGTTGATGGAGTGCACGAACACCAGCGGCCTCCCCTCGCCCTCGCGCGAGTAGAAGGCGTAGTGCACGTCGCCCCAGGGCACGTACTCGATGCGCATCCCAAGCGCGTTGGGAAGCTCGGTTACGGGGCGCTGCCGCGAGCGCTTGGCCCCCACCAGGAACACGCCGTACGCGGCCAGCGCCGCGGCCGCCGTGAGCCCGGCCGCGCGCCCCGCCTGCCCCAGCAGCCCGCGCCCTGCCTTCTCCTCGCGGGAGGCCTCCAGGCCTCGCTCGCGCCGCCGTTTGCGGCTCTCTTTCGGGTCCCGCTCGTCTTGGTCGGCCATGTCTCCCGTTCCCTTGCAAACAGGAGGCCCGGCGGTGAGCGCCGGGCCTCGAACCTGTTCCAGCGCCCGTCGCGGGCCCCTACCGGAGTACCGAGACCGGGCCCACCTGCTCCGCGGGCACCACCGCCGTCCCTGGCTGCGCCTGCCACAGCGTAGACGCCCCTTCGTGCGCCCAGCGCAGTGGCGCCGAGCCGAAGAAGAAGAGCCCGATCACCAGCGCCGCCGCCACGCCCACCGCCCAGCGCGTGGGCGCGGGGAGCCAGGTGTGCCGGTGGTCGTCGGCCGAGCGCGCGGGGCGCATGTACATCACCACGATCACGCGCAGGTAGTAGAAGTACGAGATCAGCGAGGCCAGCACCAGCAGCACCGCCACGGGCGCCAGCCGCGCCTCCACCGCCGCGCGCAGGATGAACAGCTTCCCCAGGAAGCCCGCCGTGAGCGGGAAGCCCGCCAGCGACAGGAGGAAGATGGAGAAGAACGCCGCCATCCACGGCTTCTGCGAAGCGAACCCCGCCCAGTCTTCCAGCGCCACGCGCTCCTCGCCGTCCTCGCGCGAGTTGGCGATCACCATCCCGAAGGCCCCCGCCGTCATGATGGTGTAGACCACCAGGTAGAACAGGAAGGCCGCCACACCCGCCGGGCTGCTGGAGCTGAGCGCCACCAGCAGGTACCCGGCGTGCGCGATGGAGGAGTACGCCAGCATGCGCTTGACGCTTCCCTCGGTGAGCGCGATCAGGTTGGCGCCGAACATGGTGAGCGTGGCGATGATCACCACCGCCGTCTGCCAGCTCTCGATGGCGCCCCCAAAGCCCACCACGAAAACGCGGATGAACGCGGCGAACGCCGCCGCCTTCACGCCGGTGGACATCAGCGCCGTCACCGGGGTGGGAGCGCCCTCGTACGCGTCGGGCGTCCACATGTGGAAGGGCATGGCCGCCACCTTGAAGGCGAAGCCCACCAGGGTAAGCGCCATCCCCGCCATGAAGATGGGCCCGAACGGCGCCGCGCCGCCCAGCACCGCCTGCGAGATGCCGCGCA
>DASVSA010000568.1:0-2537 GCA_036388335.1 Longimicrobium sp.
GGGCGAGTCGAAGCCGTACTTCCACCCGCGCAGCGTGGAGAGGATCGGCAGGTTCTCCGTCTTCAGCTCGTAGCGGCCGGGGGCGAAGACGTCGGCGATGCGTCCCTGGTCCACGAACACGGCGGCCTGCCCCGGGCGCACGATGAGCTGCGCGCCGTTCTTGATCTCGTTCTCGTGCCGTACGAAGCGGTGGACGAGCGTATCGCTGCTGTCGTCGAGCCATTCGACGATGTCGATGAGCTCGCTCTTGATGAAGTCCTTCCAGAAGGCCATGGGAGGGCGCTCCGTGCGTGGTGGCGGGGAGAATCGCGGCGGCCCTGTTATCTACATGCGCGGACGGCGGCTCCGCAACCCGTCCGGCGGCGGGGATGTACGGCTCGCGGGGCCGGCGGGTTTCCGGCGGGTGGCATGGGAGTTGACCCCGGGCGTGGCGGAAGCGCCACCCACACGCCACGGGGCACACCCACATGATCCGCTACGGACCCGCTGGTTGGTCGTACAAGGACTGGGCTGGGATCGTTTACCCGGAAAAGAAGCCGCGCGGGTTCGATGCGCTGCAGTACATGGCTGAATACTTCGCCACGGTGGAGGTCAACTCCACCTTCTACCGCCCTGCGACGGAAAAGACGGCGCGGAGCTGGGTGGCGCGCGTGGAGCACCGGCCCGACTTCCGCTTCACGGCCAAGCTCTTCCAGCGCTTCACCCATCACCGCGGGACGGCGTGGACGGCGGACGAGGTGCGCGAGGTGCGCGCGGGGATGGACCCCATCCTGGAGGCGGGGCTGATGGGGGCGCTCCTCCTCCAGTTCCCCTGGTCGTTCCGGCGCACGGACGAGAACCGCGAGTGGCTGGACGACCTGGCGACCACCTTCAGGGACTTCCCGCTGGTGCTGGAGGTGAGGCACGAGAGCTGGAACACGGCCGCCTTCTTCGAGGCGCTGGCCGACCGCGGCATCGGCTTCGTGAACATCGACCAGCCGCTCTTCGACAACTCCATCGCTCCCAGCGCGCACGCCACCTCGCGCGTGGGCTACGTGCGCGTGCACGGCCGCAACTACCAGGACTGGTTCCGCGCCCAGGCCGAGCCGCACGAGCGCTACGACTACCTTTACCCTCCGTCCGAGCTGCAGCCCTGGGCCGAGCGCATCGGCGACATCGCCAGGCAGCCGGCCACGGAGGACGTGTACGTGGTGACCAACAACCACTTCCGCGGCAAGGGCGTCACCAACGCGCTGATGCTGCAGTCGATGGTGGAGGGGAAGAAGGTGCCCGCGCCGTCCGGGATCTTCCCCGAGTACGGCGAGGTGCTGGAGCCTTACGCGGTGCCGCACGAGCCTGAGAGCGAATAAGCTCACACAGAGGCACAGAGAATCCACTTCATCACACGATGACGTCCGCCGCGACGGCCCGTAGGAGGGAGTCGCGGCCGTCGTTGAGGGACTCGCGGGCGGTGCGGAAGCGGAGGCCGGAGCGCTGGCAGGCCAGGTCGCAGAGGCGCAGGATGCGGGTGACCGAGGTGTCGTCCAGCATCACGCGGGTGCTGGTGAGCGGCGGGGCCTGGGCGGTGCCCGCCTCGTGCGCCTCCAGCAGCGCCTGCGTGCGCGAGAGGACCGCGGCGCGCACGTAGAGCTCCACGGCCATGTCCGCGATGCGCGCCACCACGAACTGCCGGTCCACGATGTCGCGGCCGTGGCGGCGGATCATGCGCTCGGTGGAGACGCGCAGGTCGCGGGTGTGGTCCACCAGGTAGTCGAAGTGGCGCTGGATCGAGGGGTGCACGTCGCCCTCGATGGCCGGCTCGCCGCCTCCCAGCGCCAGCCGCACCCGGTCGGTGGCGAACTCGCTGAGGAGGCCGAACTGCTTCACCGGCTCGCGCAGCGCCTTGCCGATGGCCTTGAGGTACTCGCCGGGCTCCTGCATCCCGCTGAGGCCCACGAAGAGGCGCAGGATCTCGTTGGTGCCCTCGAAGATGCGGGTGATGCGCGCGTCGCGGTACATCCGCTCGTACGGGTACCCCTTCACGAAGCCGCGCCCGCCCGCGATCTGCACCAGGTCGTCCACCGCGCGGTCCAGCGCGTCGCTGTTCCACACCTTGGCGGCGGCCGACTCCAGCGCGTAGTCCACGTCGCCGCGGTCGGCCAGGCCGGTGGTGAGGTAGGCCACGCTCTCGGCCGTGTACGCGTCGGCGGCCATGGCGGCCAGCTTCCCCTGAATCAGCTCGTACTCCGCGATCGACTTGCCGAACTGGTTACGCTGGCGGGCGAACTCGGTGGCCATCCGCAGGCACTGCTTGACCCCGCCCGCCGCGCCCGCGCTCAGCCCCTGGCGGCCGGAGTTGAGGATGCGCATCGCCAGCTTGAACCCGTCGCCCACCTCGCCCAGCACGTTCTCCACCGGCACGTGCACGTCGCGGAAGTGGAGCTCGGTCTGGTTGGAGCCGCGCGCGCCCATCTTGCGCAGCACCTTGCCGCGCTCGTACCCCGGCATGTCCGGGCGCAGGATGAAGGCGGTCACGCGGTCCACCGTCTCGCCGTTCC
>DASVSA010000569.1:0-4135 GCA_036388335.1 Longimicrobium sp.
CGGCGCCCGGGGAGGCACAGTGAGCACGCACGCGGGGATCGCCAGCGCCATGGAGGCGGTGGTCCGGCTGCTCCGGGCCAGCTACGACCCCGCCGAGTTCAACGGCGCCGTGCTCGACTTCCAGGTCTACGTCTCGGATGACTTCAACCACCCCATGGAGCAGGGCGTGTCGCTCTTCCTCTACCGGGTCTACCACAACGGAGGGGCGCGCAACCCCGCCGGCCGCACCCTGGCGGACGGGCGCCGGCAGCGCACCCGGTTGCCGGTGGACCTTCACTTCATGGCCACCGCCTGGGCGCGCAAGGCGTCGCTTCAGCACGAGATCGCGGGGTGGATGATGAGGGTGCTGGAGGACTACCCCGTGCTCCCGGCGGGGCTGCTCAACTCCTACCGCCCGGGCGTGTTCCAGCCGCAAGAGACCGTCACCCTCTCCCTCACCGACCTGTCGGTGGAGGACACCTTCCGCATCTGGGAGGTGATGATCGACCACGCGTACCAGCTCTCGGTGCCCTACGTGGCCCGCACCCTGGACATCGAGTCCACGCGCTCCGACGCGCTGTTCGGGCCGGTGCAGGAGCGCGAGCTCGGCGTGGGAGTGCTGGAGGAGGCGTTTCCGTGAGCGGCGCGCTTGCCCCCCGCATCCGCGTGCTGGAGCGGAGGCGCGCGTTCTCGCCCCTGGGCATCCGCTTCTGGGACGCCGCCTTCGACGTGCCGGTGATGGACACGCTGCGCGTGTACGCCTGGCTGGCGGGGGGCGGCTTTCCCCCCGTGCGCGCGGTGCGCAGCGCGTCGGGCGTGTACTCCTTCCCCGCCCTCCCCGGGCGCCGCGAGCAGGAGCTTCCCGCGGAGCACGAAGAGCACCCGGAGCTGGCCGGGCCCCCGCAGGAGTACGCCATCGCGGTGGACGACCCCGCCGGGCGCTGGCTTCCCACCGCCTTTTCGGTGACGCTGCCGCTGGGCTACCGCGGCGAGTTCCTGTCGGCGTCGGCGGCCAGCGTGCCGGGGCCGGCGGGGCGCGCCTACCTGTTCTCGTCGCCCGCGCGGCCGGTGCCGGCCAGCGCCGCCGCCATCCGCGCGGACCTGTGGGACGCGGACCTGGACCGCCCCGCCGCGTGGGCGGTGCTGCGCGCCACCGTAGAGGGCGTGACCCACACCGCCGTGGCCGACGAGGAGGGGCGCGCGCTCCTGGTGCTCCCCGTTCCCTCGGTGGACCGGCTGCGGCTGGGGTCGCCCCCGGGGAGCGGGCAGGGGACGCCGGTGGGGAACCGCTGGCCGGTGGCCGTGGCGGTGTGGTACGACCCCGGCGCGCTGCGCTTTCCCTTCGCCGGCCGCACCGACGTGGACACCGCCTGGCCGGAGCGCCCCTCCATCAAGAGCGTGCTGTACGAGCAGCGCGCCGCCCAGGCCTGGCAGGAGGATGGACAGCCGCCGGTGGACGAGCACGCGGCGGAGCTCGTGTACGGCGAGGAGCTGGTGCTCCGCACCCTCGCGGCCGGCGGGGCCGCGCTCCTCCCTCGCCTGTGGATCTCCGCCGCAGCGTCGCCCCCGTAACCCTGGAGAGCCGAAGATGCCCGAATACCTTGCCCCCGGCGTGTACGTGGAAGAAGTGAGCTTCCGCGCCAAGAGCATCGAGGGGGTCAGCACCAGCACCGCCGGCTTCGTGGGCCCGGCCCGCTACGGCCCCGCCGACGGGCTTCCCGAGCTGGTGACCAGCTTCGCGGAGTTCGAGCGCGTCTTCGGCGGGCTGGACCGCCTGGAGCACGTGGGCGCCACCGAGCGCGCCCACAACTACCTGGCGCACGGCGTCCGCAACTTCTTCGACAACGGGGGCAAGCGCCTCTACGTCTCGCGCATCTACGCCCTGCCGCAGGCGGAAGAGGGCCAGCCGCTGGGGGGCGACGACCTGGCGCTGGCCACCTCCGGCGGCCGGGCCACGGCCGTGATCGGCGACCTGACGCTGAGGGCCCGCTACCCGGGGCGCGCCGGCGACTCCCGCGTCTCGTTCGCGTTCCGCGTGGGCGGCAACGTGCTGGCCACCGACCGCGACCCGGTGAGCGGGGTGACCTTCAACGTGCTGCGGGGGGTGAACCCCGACGACGTGGTGTACGTGGCGGACCAGGGGAGCCCCGCGGGGCTGACGCCGGCGGGCGGCACGCTCTTCCGCGCCGAGCGCTACTTCGACGACGTGCTGGGGCGCAGCAACTGGCGGCTCCACCCGGGCGACGGGAGCGGCGCGTGGGACCTGTCTACCCTGGTGGCCGAGGGCACCGGGCGCGACAGCGTGCACGTGGTGAGCGTGAGCGTGGAAGTGACCTTCGTGGACCGCGTGGGCAACGTGCTGCGCCGCGACACCTTTGAGAACCTGGGGCTTCACCCCGAAGGGCGCCGCTCGGTGGGCACCACCTTCGCCGCGGACATCCCCAACCGCGCCCAGTCGCTGCGCACCCCCGTGACCTTTGAGTTCGCCCCCACGCTGAACGAGGGGGCCGAGGTGGCCCGCCTGCTCCTGGACCAGCTGACCCCCGCCGTGGGGAGCGACGTGCCGGCGGCCAGCGGGCAGACCTTCGAGGTGGCGCTCACCGGCGGGAGCGACGGGTACCGCCCCCTTCCCGAGCACTACGAGGGCACCGACACCGACGTGCGCCGCAAGACGGGGCTGCGTGCGCTGGAGGACGTGCCCGACATCTCCATCGTGGCCGCGCCGGGCTACTCGGCCGGCGGCAACGCGGACGACGAGGCCCGCGCCACCGTCCAGACCGTGAGCAACGCGCTGGTGAGCCACGCGGAGCGCATGCGCTACCGCATCGCCGTGCTGGACAGCGCCAACGACCAGGCTCTGGCGGACGTGCGCGCGCAGCGGGCCCAGCTCGACTCCAGCCACGCCGCGCTCTACTACCCCTGGGTCCGCATCCTGGACCCCGTCACCGACCAGGAGATCGTGCTCCCCCCCAGCGGGTTCGTGAGCGGCATCTACGCTCGCAACGACGTGGAGAAGGGGGTGCACAAGGCCCCCGCAAACGAGGTGGTGCGCGGGGCGCTGGGCTTCGAGATCTCGCTGAACAAGGGACAGCAGGACGTGCTGAACCCCGAGGGGATCAACTGCTTCCGCTTCTTCGAGGGGCGCGGCAACCGGCTGTGGGGGGCCCGCACTATCAGCAGCGACCCGGAGTGGAAGTACGTGAACCTGCGCCGCTACTTCGCCTTCCTGGAGCGGAGCATCGAGCGGGGGACGCAGTGGGTGGTGTTCGAGAACAACAGCGAGCCGCTGTGGGCCAACGTGCGGCGCACCATCGAGGACTTCCTCTACAACGAGTGGAAGCAGAACCACCTGATGGGCGACAAGCCCGAGAACAGCTACTTCGTGAAGTGCGACCGCAGCACCATGACGCAGAACGACTTCGACAACGGCCGGCTGATCTGCCTGATCGGCGTGGCCCCGGTGCGCCCCGCGGAGTTCGTGATCTTCCGCATTGGCCAGTGGACGGGCGACCGCAAGGCGTGAGCACCGGTCCGCCGCGCGGGGGCCCACCCCCGCGCGGCCCGGCGGATGAAGGTGGACCCCTGAAACGCGCAGCACGTCCCCGCGCGAGGCAATTCGCAAGGAGAGCCAACGATGGCCGTAGAACGCGAGCGTCCCTACAACCAGTTCAACTTCCGGGTGGTGATCGAGAACGGCCCGGACGCGGCCAGCACCCGCGCGGCGTTCCAGGAGGTGACCGGGCTGGGGATGGAGATCACCGTGTCGGAGTACCGCGCGGGCAACTCCAAGGACAACGCCCCCCTCAAGATCACCGGCACCTACAAGGTCCCCGACATCACCCTGAAGCGCGGGCTGATCGGCGACCTGGACACGCTCTACAACTGGATCAACCAGGTGCGCGACGGAAGCCAGACGGCGCTGCGCACGGTTACCATCGAGCTGCAGAGCGAGGATCACACGCAGACCGTGCAGGCGTGGAAGCTCACCAACGCGCGGCCCACCAAGTACACGGGCCCCTCGCTGAGCGGCAAGGGCACCGACGTGGCGGTGGAAGAGCTGGTGCTGGCCGCCGAGCGCATCGACCTCGAGTAGGCATCAACCCCATGCCTACCGCCGCGCCGCGCCTTCCCGGCATCCGCTTCGAGACCGTCACCG
>DASVSA010000570.1:0-5285 GCA_036388335.1 Longimicrobium sp.
GGGCGTGACCAGCGCGGGCACGCTGCGCGCGGGCAGGGGGTCGATACGCAGCTCGAAGAGCCCCGCCTCGTACCCGGCCGGGGCGTCCTGCGCGGCGGCGGGGCGGGTGCCGAAATGCGCGGCGCCCGCACACCCCAGCAGGAGCGTGCAGGCGCGGAGCACCCGGCGAAGGCAGCGGAGCCGCACCGTCAGTTCGCGACCACCGTCATGCGGATGGCCGCCGTGTACGTCCCCGCCGGCTGCGTGGCAGGCGGGCTGACGATGCCGCCGATGAAGACGGAGAACGAGTCCAGGTCGTAGCGGGGGCGTCCCTTCCGCGCGCGGTCGGGCGTGTCGTTGAAGGTGCCGAGCGTGACCGGGTTCCACTCCACGTAGGTGGTGGGGTCGCACACGCCGGCGGTGGTCACCTCGCAGTTGGCCGCGAAGTCGCCGTTGAAGCTCACCGGCATCGTCTGGCCGCTCGCGTTCACCAGGTTCGCGGGGAGGGTGAAGGTGATGGAGATGGAGCGGCGGTTGCGCACGCCCGAGATCCGCACCTCGCCCGAGCCGGGAGCCGCGGGCTGCACCGTCGTGGGCGTGCCCGGGAGCACGGAGCCGAACTGCAGCGGGCGCACGCCGTTGGCGGTGAGCGGGGGGAAGAGGATGGTGGCGGTGGCCCGCACGGCGCCCGTACCCTGCGCGTACGCGGCCGGCGCGGCGCCCAGCGCCACGACGACCGCCAGCAGCAGGGATGCGAGGCGTCCCTTCATCAGCGCACCGGCGCGGTGCCCGTCACCGGCGGCGCCCTCAGCGGGCCGCTGACGGGGAGGTCCGGCCGCTCGTTGTCTACCGTGTACTCCACCCGGTACCCGCCCGCAGGGGCCCCGGCGGGGAGCGGAAGGCGCGTGCGGAAGCGCAGGGAGCGGTAGAGCGCCACCGCGTCGTCCGTCTGCGCGGCCACGCTGCCGTCGGGCGCGATCAGGCGGGCCGCCACGCGGCCCAGGTACGCGGCGCCGCCGCGGCGCTCCAGGTCCAGCATCAGCGTCACGGCGCCGCCCTCGGCGCGCGCGGTGGCGCCGTTCACGGCCACGCCCGTCTCCACCGGGCCCTTGCGGAAGAGCACGGCCGTGGCGACCGCGGTCTCCACGTCGATCTGCATCCGCACGGCGCCCTGCGTCTGCTCGATGGGCGCCTGCCCGCCGCGCGAGCGCACAACCACGCGTCCCCAGTACTCGCCCGGGGCGAGCTCCGCCGGGGGCTGCACCATCACCCTCACCACCTGCCGCTGCCCGGGCTGAAGCACCAGCCGGCGCGGGAAGGCGCGCAGGTAGGGCACCACCGAGGGCTCGCCGCTGGCCGCCGCCTCCACCAGCTCCACCGTGACCGCGCCCGCCGAGTCCGAGCGCGGGTACCCGAACGCGAACGAGATCTCCAGCTCTTCCGGGCGCGTGCCGCTGTTGTAGAGCGTCAGCGTGCCGGTGGGGGTGCGGGAGTCGATGAAGAGCGCGGTCGGGCTGACCGTCACGGCGCGCGCGGTCGCCACGGGGGCGAGCACGGCCAGGAGGGCCAGCATCAGGGTGGGGCGGAAGGTGCGGGAAAGCTTCATCTGCCTCTCACTCAATCGTTTGCCGCTGGATCACGTCCCCGGCGGAGTCACCACCAGCACCAGCGTCGCCTGGTAGCGTCCGGGCGGCTGGTCGGCCGCGGGAAGGGCGGTGCCGCCCAGCAGGAGCCGGGGAAGCCCCAGCCCTTCGCCCAGCCGCACCCGGTGCATCTGCCGCGGGTTGAACCCCGCGGGAACCGTGGAGGTGGTGGCGGCCAGTGCCGCGTCCGCCGTGCCGAAGCGTAGCGGGATGCGTGCCCCCGTCGCCGAAACGAGCGCGCCGGGGAGGATCAGAGACAGGTCGAAGGTTCCCCTCCCCTGCAGCTCCACCTCGGCCCGGCGCGCCGCGTCGCCCACCCCTACCTGCTCCGGCACGCCGGGGATCAGGTTCCCGAAGGAAAGTCCCTGCACCGGCACCACCTGGAGCGTGCTGCTCTGCGCGGCGGCCTTCCCCGCGCAGAGAAGAAGGGCGGCGGCGAGGAGCCGCGCGGCGCGCGCCCAGCTCCCCGGCCGCCCTTGCACAGCCGGATCAGTTGGAGGTCGCGGTGACCTTGATGACACCGTTGTACGTGCCCGGGATGGTGTTGGTCTGCGCGGCGGTGAGCGAGCCGTTGAAGATCACGTACTCGGTGGTCGTCGCGGTCGGGGCCGTAAGCGTCAGCACGCCGGTGGTGCCGGTGGCCGGGGTGCAGCTGGAGAAGGCGCTGGTGACGGCCGAGCTGGTGGTGCCGACGCCGCAGGTGTAAGCCGGCTGGAGAGTCTCGGTGCCGCCCGCGCGCGTGAGGCGCCCGGTGCTCGCCGCGTCCGGCATGGTGAAGATTACGCCGACGTTGCGGTTCAGCTGGATCCAGCCCGAAGCGGTCGCCGCGGTGCCCGGCACGACCGCGCCGAAGTCGACGGCCTGCGAGGTGCCGAAGTTGAGCACGGTCTGCACGGTCGCGGTCGCGTTGATCTGTCCGGTCTGCGCGGTGGCGAGCGACGGAAGCGCAAGAGCGGCGATGGCGGCGGCGGCGAAGGCGAGCTTCTTCATGGGGTGCTCCAGAGGAGTGGGGTGGGTGCTGCTTGGGCTGCTTGAACCGGATCGCCCGGCGACCCGATGTCGTGTACGGGTTCGGGCTGGAGGAAGGGCAATGGGTATGCCCGGGTGGGCGTGTGGCGTTAGTGCTTGAATAATATAGTACTTAGCGCGCTTGTCCATCCCCCGTGGGCCGTTCCCGGTTCCGCTTTGGGAACGCGGCCCGTTCCCGTTTGGGAACGAGCCGCTGAAAGCAGTCTCACACGGAGGCACAGAGGCACAGAGAGGGGCGCTTCAGCCCTCGCGCATGGCGGCGACGGCGAGCTCGTTTTCCGCTTCCGTGTTGTAGAAATGGGGGGAGAGGCGGACGTAGCCGGCGCGGTGGTCCACCACGATGCCACGCTTCGCGAGGCGGGCGACGGTGCCGGCGGCGTCGGGGTGCTTCACCATGACGATGCCGGAGCGGTGGGCCTCGTCGGCGATCTTGAGGTCGAAGCTCGCCTCCTCCAGGCGGCCCACCAGGTCGGCGGTGAGGCCGGCGACGCGCTCGTAGACGGCCTGCTCCCCGGCCTCCGCGAAGATCTCCATCCCACCCAGCGCCGTGTAGACGGTGGGGACGGCGGGGGTGCCCAGGGAGAAGCGGCCGGCGTCGTCGCGCGGCTCGTACTCGTCCACGCGGAAGGAGAACTGGTCGCGCGCGCCGAACCAGGAGGTCACGGTGGGGCGCATCTCGGCGATGCGCTCCTCGCGCACCCACAGGTAGGCGAGCCCCGGCCCGCCCAGGAGCCACTTGAGGGGCCCCGCCACGTACACGTCCGCCCCGCTGGCGCGCGGGTCCACGGGGATCTGGCCCACGGCCTGGTAGCCGTCCACCAGGAAGAGGGCGCCCGCCGCGTGCGCGGCCCGCGCGATCGGCTCCAGCTCCTGCACGTAGCCGGTGCCGTAGAAGACGTGGCTGGTGGCCACGATGGCGGTGCGCTCGTCGATGTACTCGGCCCAGCGCCCGGGGGGCACGCCCACGCCGTCGTCACTGGGCACGCGCACCACCTCCACGTCGGGACGCGCGAGCCACTGGTAGACCAGGGTGGGGAAGTCCAGGTCCGCCACCACCACGCGGTTGCGCTTGGTGTAATCCACCGTGGACGCGACGGAGGAGAGGGCCGCCGAGACGCTGGGCACCAGGGCGATCTCGTTCTCGCGGGCGTTCCACATCCTCGCCACGTGCCCGCGCAGCTCGGCGATGCGGCCCAGCCACAGCTCGTACCACGCGGAGGCGCCCATCGTGTTCCAGAGCGCCTGGTACTCTCCCAGGTACCCCATGGAGCGCCGCGAAAGCGCGCCCAGCGAGCACGAGTTCAGGTAGGTGTGGGTCTGAAGGATCGGGAACTCGCTCCGCCAGCGGGCGGGGAGGTCGCTGCTCTGTGGCATCGTGCGTGGCTCCGGGTTCAGTTGGGAGCCGGCAAACTAACAGAAGGCCTCACACAGAGCCACAGAGACACGGATCAACGGCGAGGAAGCGGCACGGCGTGGGTGTTCGCGATGCGGCGGATGCCCGCTTTGAGCGTGGGCGCGCCGAAGTTGATGAGGAGCCCCACCGGCAGGTCCAGCACGCGCAGGTAGGTGAGCACCTGCTTGGCGTGCACGGCGGCGATGTTCTCCACCGACTTCAGCTCCACCACGACGAGCTTGTCGACGAGCAAATCGATCCGGAACCCTTCTTCGATCTTGATCCCCTCGTACTCGAACGCCGCCGTCGCCTGCCGCTGCACCTCGAACCCGCGCTGCGCCAGGACCTGCGCGAGCACCGCCTCGTACACACTCTCCAGCAGCCCCGGCCCCAGCCGCTTGTGGATCCCGTACGCCGCATCCACGATCTCACGCGTGATCTCGTTGATCTCCCTCATCTCTGTGCCTCTGTGTCTCTGTGTGAGCCCCCTTCTTTATAGATACCCCGGATCGCCCTCCGCGGATGGGTGTAGCAGGCGCATGCACCCGAATCTCACCCGCGCCGAGCTTACCGACCGCATCCGCGCCCGCGCCCTGGAGCTGGGGTTCGAGGCCGTGGGCATCGCGCCCGTGCGCCCCTCGGAGCACGCGGAGCGGTACGGCGCGTGGATCGGGGAGGGGATGCACGGAGAGATGGCCTACCTGGCGCGTGAAGACGCCGTCGCCAAGCGCGCCGATCCTGGGGTGCTCGTCCCGGACGCGCGCTCGGCCGTGGTGGTCGCCATCGGCTATTACAGCGGCGACGCGGAGGAGGGTGATCCGTCGCGCGGGGTGGTCGCGCGTTACGCGCGGAACGACGACTACCACGATCTGCTCAAGGACCGGCTGATCGCGCTGCAGGAGTGGGCGAACGCCGAGCTGACGCCGCTGGGCGGGCGCGCGTACGTGGACGCCGGGCCCGTGCTGGAGCGCGAGCTGGCGTCGCGCGCGGGGCTGGGATGGTTCGGCCGCAACACCATGCTCATCCAGCCGCGGCGCGGGTCGTACTACTTCCTCGGCGTGCTGCTGCTGGACGTGGAGCTGGAGTACGACGCGCCCTTCACGCGCGACCACTGCGGCTCGTGCTCGCGCTGCGTGAGCGCGTGCCCCACCGGTGCCCTGCTGGGGCGCGACGAGGCCGGCGCCCCGCGCATGGACGCGAGGCGCTGCATCTCGTACCTCACCATCGAGCTGCGCGGCCCC
>DASVSA010000571.1:0-2229 GCA_036388335.1 Longimicrobium sp.
GGTAGAGCGCGACGACGGTGTTCCGCTCGTCCACGAAGGCCACGTCCAGCGGGTACTGCATCCCCAGCATGTGCACGGCGCGGCAGGGGTCCAGGAGGAGCCCCTCGCCCGTGGCCAGCGGCGGTCGGCCGAGGAGGCCGCGCAGGCGCAGCCACCAGCGGTCCGCCACGGCCACGCGCGAGCCCACGACGGCGCCCCGCGTGGCGTTGGACACCTGCACCCGCCTCACTGGTCCCCCAGCACGCGCACGATCTGGAGCAGCGCGGGGCCCAGCAGCACCACGAACATCGCCGGGAAGACGAAGAGCACCAGGGGGAAGACCAGCTTCACCGTGGTCTTGGCCGCGGCTTCCTCCGCGCGCTGGCGGCGCTTGGTGCGCAGCGTGTCCGCGTGGATCCTCATGGCCTGGGCGATGGAGGTGCCGAAGCGGTCCGTCTGGATGAGCATGGCGCCCAGCGAGCGCAGCTCCTGCACGCCGGTGCGCGTCCCCAGGTTGCGGAGCGCGTCCTGGCGGGGGACGCCGGCGCGGATCTCCAGGTTCACCAGGCCCAGCTCGTCGCTGATCAGCACGCTCACGTGCCGGATCTCCTGCGACACGCGCATCATCGCCTGGTTCAGCCCCAGCCCCGCCTCCACGCACACCACCAGCAGGTCCAGCGCGTCGGGAAGGGCCCGCTGCAGCTCGCGCTGGCGCGAGCGCGCCCGGCGCCCCACGAAGAAGCCCGGCGCGATCCACCCCGCCGCCGCCATCCACAGCGCGGCGAACATCGCCCCCGCCGTGGGCACGCCGAAGATGGGGAGGATGAGGCTCGCCGCCCCTCCCAGCGCCAGCGGAAGCGCGATCCGCACCCCGCGGAACACGGCGGCGGCGCCGGGCCCGCGGAACCCCGCCTCCACCAGCAGCTGCTTCGCGCTCCCGGTGTCCGCTCCGCGCCCCCGCTCGCCGATGCGGTGAAGCCACTCGCCGAACCGCTGGAGCTGCGCCTCGCGCCGCGCGGGTCCGCCCACGACCGCCGCGCCGCTCCTCTCCAGCTGCGCGAGCTGGCGGACCACGGCGCGGCGGGGGCGGGCGGCGGCCAGCTCGGCCAGCCCCAGCACCATGAGCACGACCGAGAGGCCGATGAGCGCCGCGATTGCGTACACTACCATACGCTCCTCCTCCGTGTCTCCGTGCCTCCGTGTGAGGCCATCTGTTTCATAGCTCGATGTCCACGATGCGGCTGATCCACACGAATCCCATCACCTGCAGGCCCGCCGCTCCCCACACCATCAGCCTCCCGGCGGGCTCGCGGAAGAGAGTCATGATGTACTCGGGGTTCATCGCGAAGATCAGCCCGCCCACCACGAGGGGGAGGGCGCCCAGCACGAACCCGCTCATCCGCCCCTGCGCCGTGTAGGTGCGTAGCTGCCGGCGGATGGTGAAGCGGGTGCGGATCAGCTGCGACAGGTTGTCCAGGATCTCGGCCAGGTTGCCGCCCACGTCGCGCTGGATCATGACCGCCGTCACCAGGATGCGCACGTCCACCAGCGGCACGCGCGCGGCCAGCCCCGCCAGCGAGTCGGAGAAGGGAAGCCCGAACTTCTGCTCCTCGAACACGCGGCGGAACTCGCCCGCCACCGGGTCGGCGCTCTCCTCCGCCACCATGCGCAGCCCGGCGGAGAGCGGGTGCCCCGAACGGATCGCCCGCCCCAGCAGGTCGATGGCCTCGGGAAGCTGCTCCTCGAAGCTGTGGAGCCGCTTCGTGCGCACCCGGCGCACATAGAGGTAGGGAAGGGACGCCCCGACGGCGCCGCCGAGGAGCGCGGGGATCCCGCCGCCGGCCATCGCGAAGCCCAGGGCGGCCCCGGCGAGCGCACCCACCGCCACCGACACCAGGAAGCGCTGCTCGCTCCACGCGAGCCCCGCCTGCTGAAGGAGGGGCCCGGCGCCGCGCAGCTGCGGGATGCGGGTGGCGATGGCCTGCATCCACGACGACTCGTCGCCGGGACCGGAGCGCAGGAGGGGCTCGCCGGTGGCGGGCGCGGGGGCGCCGCGCTCGCCGGCAAGGCTCCGAAGCTGGCGCAGCACGATGCCGCGGTGGCGGCGCGCGCGCAGGCGCTCCAGCGCCAGCAGCAGCGCCGTGGTGCCGAGCGCGGCCGTGGCCGCGGCGACCAGCACCGGCACCATGCCGCTCACCAGGCCTCCCGCCGCGCGGGCGCGAACATCTCCGCGGGGAGCTGGATGCCGTT
>DASVSA010000572.1:0-3539 GCA_036388335.1 Longimicrobium sp.
GAGCGGCGGCACGACTTCCTCTGGCGCGTGCACCACGCGGTGCCGGAACTGGGGCAGGTTGGCGTCTTCAACCGGTCGCACTACGAGGACGTGCTCGTCGCCCGCGTGCGCGCGCTGGTCCCGCCCGAGCGGTGGGAGAAGCGCTACGACCAGATCAACGACTTCGAGCGGATGCTGGTGGAGAACGGGACCACCGTCATCAAGTTCATGCTCCACATCTCCAGGGACGAGCAGAAGAAGCGCCTCGTCAAGCGCCTGGAGCGCCCCGAGAAGCGCTGGAAGTTCGCGCCGAGCGACCTCGAAGACCGCATGCTGTGGGACGAGTATACCGATGCGTATAGCGACGCCCTCACGCGCTGCAGCACCCCGTACGCCCCCTGGTTCATCGTCCCCGCGGACGAGAAGGGCGTCCGCGACTTCCTGGTGGCGCAGGTGGTGGTGGACGTGCTGGAGGCGATGAACCCGCGGATCCCCGAAGCGGACCCGCGGGTTCTGGAGCTGGCGGACAAGATCGTCTGACGCTCCGTGCCTCCGCGTGAGGCCTAGCGGACTTCGCGGAGGAGCCGGTCGAAGACGTCGCGCTCCAGGCGCTGGGCCAGGTCGCGGGTGATCTCGTCCACCAGCTCGATGGTGGGGCGCTCGTCGAAGAGCTGGCGGTCGCGGCGCTCCAGCGACAGATCGCGCGGGTTGCCGGCGAAGCGGGCTTCGCGGAACCGCACGTCGCCGGAGCCCCACACCTCGTCCTCGGGCGACTCGCGCAGGTCGCTCAGGCGCACCACCGTGTACGTGACGCGCACGCGCATGGAGCGCCGCCCCTCGCGCAGCGTGTAGGCGGTGTCGGCGCCCGCGGTAGTGCGGGCGGGGCGCCGCGTCTCCCGCAGCTCGCTCTCCACCACCGACACGCTGTCGATGGCCGGCCTCAGCACCAGCTCGGCGCCCACCGATCGCCCGACCTGCACCGCCTCGCGCAGGGAGGCCGCGGGGCGCGTGTAGCCGTGGCGGCGGGCGGCGCCGCGCACCACCCGCGCGTCCAGCACTTCCACGAAGAGCGGGGCGCGCGTCCAGCGGTTCAGCTCCAGCTCGTCGTTCAGCGCCACCACCAGCTCGGCGGGGAGCCGGGTGCCCGCCGCTCCCTCGGTGCCGATGGGGAGGATGGCCACGCGCACGGTGCCGCGCCGCAGCGCCTCCCGCTGAATGGCGAGCGCCCGCTCCGCGTCCGCGCTCCCGGGCCCGAAGAGCGCCGCCGCCGCGCGCGCCCGGTCGTACGCCGCGCGGAACTGCCCCGCGCGCATCCCCGCCTCCGCCCACCCCAGCTGCACGCCGTAGCGGGCGCGGTCCAGCTCGCCGCGCTGCGCGGGGGCAGGCTCCCAGCGGCGGGTGGCGCGCTCCAGGCGGCTCGACGCCTCGTCGTACCTCCCGCTGTCGTCCGCGCGCCGCGCGAGCTCCACCGTGGCGGCGATGGCGCGGTCGAAGGTGGCGCGGCGGCGCTGCATGTAGTCCGACGGCGTGGCGAGCTGCACCCCCACGCCCGCCGCGTCCCTGCGCAGCTCGTCCACGCGCAGGAGCGCGTCGGCCGCGTCGGGGCTGCGGCCGGCGGCGTCCAGGGCGGCGGCCTCCGCGATGCCCTCCTGCACGGCGCGCCCTCCGCTCTCCTGCAGCCGCGCCCGCGCGCTGGTGAGGGACGGGTCCTTTTTGAGGGCATCGATGTAACGCTCCGCGGCGTCCGACGACCGGCCGCGCTGCTCCAGCGCCATCCCCTGGTTCATGCGCTTCTCGGCGCTGGCGCAGGCACCCGCCAGCATCAGGATCAGGACCCAGTTGCGCTTCACGAGGTGTATCTCCGGCGGAAGGGGGGTGCGGTGTCCTGTAATTGCTACACCGCCCCCGGTGCCGCGAGTTCCCCACACGAAACGGAGGCACAGAGAGCAGTTCTTCTCTGTGCCTCCGTGCCTCTGTGTGAGCCCCTTCTTTACGCCGTGATCGCTTCCACGTCCCTCGCGAACGAGTAGAGCGGCCGGAGCTGGATGATCCCGCGCATGTTGAAAGCGATCTCGCGCGACGCGAAGAGGATCTCCTCGTGGATACCCGCGTCGCCACATATCTTCCGAGCGGATTTTGGCGGGGCGTCAGGCGCCGGCGCCGACCGCCTCTTCCTCGGTCACCACCTCGGGCGAGAGGGTGTCCATGAACGAGCTCACGGAGAAGACCGCGTTGCCCGCGCCCGCCACGCCGTAGCCCGGGGGCGGCTTGAGGCCGTACTTCTCCAGCGTCTCGCGGTACACCTCCAGCAGGCGGATGTGGTACTCCAGGGGCGCGCCGTTGGGGTTGTCCTTGCCCAGCGGGGTGGAGGGCTCGGGGCACCAGGTGGTGAAGCGGGGCGTGATGCCGCGCGACATGAAGTGGTTGAGCCCCTCCGCCGTGGATGCGATGGCCTCCTCCACGGTGGCGAAGCCGAACGGGCGCGCCATCTCCACGCCGGCCACGAAGTTGGGGATCACGTAGCGCGGCCCGAACACCTCGGCCGCGTCAAAGATCCTCCGGTGCCACTCCTCGCGCCCCACGTAGCGCTCCTTGCCGGGGCAGATGATCTCGAACAGCCGCTTGTCCCACACCTCGTAGTTGGGGTGGTAGATGCGGATGCCGTAGTCGAAGTACCTCTGCACGTCCTCGCGGGGGAGCGCCTGCGCCACCACCTTTCCGATCCAGCGGCCGGGGAAGCGCTCCTCGATGGCCTGCGCGTAGCGGCCATAGAAGTCCGCCTCCGCCAGCCCGTCCACCTTGCTGGTGACGGAGCCGCCGGTGAGCGTGTACGCCTGCGAGGCGCGGGCCGTGTCGTACCGGTCGATGATGGCCAGAGCCTCCAGCACGTCCTCCACCGGCTTCACGCCGGTGTAGGGGCGCCCCTCCTGCTTGTGCTGCCGCCAGTTGTGGTTGATGTCGCAGTACTGGCACTCTTCCTTGGCCCCGAAGTACTGGCACAGCCGCAGCACGGTAAGGTAGATGAGGTAGCCCCACTGGATGGTGGGCGCCGTCTCCATCACCGTCTTGCCGTTGGCCAGCTGGTGCTTGTAGTACTCCGGCATCGGCGGCAGGCCCACGTCGGCGATCACGCGCCCCTCCAGCGACATCTGCAGCGCGCCGCTCTCGCCCCGCGCGATGCGGTACGGCGAATCGGGGTTGGTGCGCACCGACACGATGGTGCGCCGCAGCTCCCACGGCCCGCCGGTGAGCGCCACCTCTTCCGGCGGGCGCCGCACGGCCGCGTTCCCCAGCTCCCTCAGCGGCTTCTGGTCGAACGAGAAGATGAAGTACGACTTCGGCTTGACCTCACCCTCCAGGTTGTCCGTGAGCGCCGAGTCGTCGAACGCGATCCCGGTGCGCAGGAGGTCTTCCTTGAGCACCGCCTCCCGCGGGATGTGCGGAAAGCGGGCGATCAGCCCCTCGACCTGCTCCGTGCGAGTGCTCATGTATGTTCCTCGGCGCCGGCCGCGTGTGGCGGCCGGCGCCCGTGTGAGGCCGGAAGGTGGCGGGGAGCTTCA
>DASVSA010000573.1:0-19987 GCA_036388335.1 Longimicrobium sp.
GGGCTCCGGGGCAAGTCCCGTGATGTCCTCTGGGCCGCACTCGCGGAGCGGCTGACGCGAGACGATCTCAGGAGAATTGTCAGGCAGCAGCTCAAGGTGAGACAGGGGTGGCGTTAGGGTCCATCGCGCGCATCTCGTCAGCCACTACCGCCAGGTGGTGCGACGTTCCGTTCCTCCGCCAAGTCTCCGCATTTCCATACTGCCCTCTCGTTCGATCGTTGGCGATGTCATCTACAGCGCCATCTCCTGCGCTGAACGACGCACCATAGAATTGCGGGTGCGCAACCAGCCACCGGGCAAGTCGCAGGAAACCCGCCCCCTTCAGCTTCCGCATCGTTCCCTCTTTCCGCACCAGAAACGCATCCGAAGTAGTGTAACGGACGCTGACGGGGATCGTCGGGTTCTCCGTGGTCAGCTCGCGAAGCTCCGGGTGCGATATCGCGTAGTCACCGAAGGACGGCGTTCGGGGCAGGCTCGCCCCCGCCGCGACGACGCGCTGCCACACGATCCACTCGGTCCGCGGGATTAGAGCGTCCCCCGGCACCGTCGCAATCAAGCTCAGGTCGATCGGGAACACGGATGCCGCCAGCGTGACCGTGCGCCAGGCGGCGGGCACCGGCAACATCGTGAGAGCAGCAACGGCACTCAGATACGTGAGCTGATCCGTTCCCGGGAGGATCGCGCCGAAGTCGAGGATGAGGTCCATATCCTTCGGTGTGACGCCCAGTGCCGCTGCAAGTACGTCCAGTTCACCCGCAAGCTCCGGACGTCCGAAGTCAGGTCCTTGCAGCCGTACGCAGACACCCATCCCTGTTCGCTCCGCGATTCGACGGACCTCCTCCTGATACGCGCTAGACCGCCGCGTTCCTGTGACGGGTATCATAGGTCCACTGCGCTCCCACAAGTCATCCCCGATCACGCGCAGTGCGGCTGCATGGACGGCCTCCTCGAGCAGCACCACGTCCACCATCACGCGCCAGTCCACACCGAGACTCTTCGCGATCTGGCGCCCCTGATCACGGATATGTCCAGGTAAATCTCCGGCGAATCTGCCTTTCCGCGGCGCTGGACTGAGATCAACGAACGGTGTGATGTACGGGCGCCGCCATGGCTCGACATTCTCCAGCGCGATGAACTCGCCTCGCTTACCCTTCAACATCGGGATATAGTGGGTGTGCCTGGGCATTGGGGATGGGAAGGTGAGAGATGTCCTGTGCCAGAACTCGGGCAAACCCCGGAACCGAAGTATACCCGAAGATCGTCCCCTCCAGCAAGGAACTGCGCGGATGCCATCTTTTCGGGATCATACCGGCTGCAATCTCCCCCGCCAACACAACGACAGAACCCCGCCAGCGGCGCGGTAGCGGGGTTCTGTCGTTGTGCGAATCGGAGCGGGATGGCCATGTCAAAGCTCTTCTCCGTGCCTCTGTGTCTCTGTGTGAGACCCGTTAGCCAGGCGTGGGCCTGGTCGGGCGTCGTCCGCTCCGTGTCCCGCGCCGACGCGGAAACGGCTGGAGCAAGCGCGCCAGCGCCAGCCCCAGCCGTACCGCGAACCGCCGGGCAGGAGCACCTCCCGCCCCCGTCGGCTACACCTCCACCATGGCGACGCGGCCGGTGGCCAGGTCGTACACGCCGCCGGCCACGATCAGCTTCTTCTCGCGCACGAGCTGCGCGACCACCGGCGACGAGGCGCGCAGGAGCCCTGCCTGCACGCGCACGTTCTCGCGGGTCACCGCTTCCAGCTCGCGGCTCGCCACCCGGTCCACCGCGGGCTGGATGTGGCGGTAGAGCGTGCTGATCTGCCCCGGCACCGGGTCGCCGGCGATGGTGGCCTTCACCGCGCCGCACCCCGTGTGCCCCATCACCATCAGCACCTTGCTGCCCAGCACCAGCGTTCCGAACTCCAGGCTCCCGATCAGCTCGGGCGTCACGATGTTGCCCGCCGCGCGGCACACGAACACGTCGCCGAACCCCTGGTCGAACACGATCTCCACCGGCACGCGCGAGTCCGCGCACGAGAGCACGGCCGCGAACGGATTCTGGGTGGGCACCACCTCCCGGAGGCGCGCCATGCTGCGGTTGGGCCCCACCGTGCGGCCGGCCACGAAGCGGGCGTTCCCCGCCATCAGCTCCGCGAGTGCCTGCTCCGGCGTGGCGATGCTCGCCGGGTCGAAGACGTCGGCGGCGTGCAGCGTGCCGGGCGCGGCGCCTACGGCTACGGCGGCGCCGGAAAGGGCAAGAAGGCCGAGGGCGCGCCTGCGCGAGACGCCGCGGTCGGTCTGGTTGTCCGTGTTCATGGTCTCACGTTCGTCAGGGTGGGACAACACGGCGGATCCCCGCCGGTTGGGCACCCCAACTTTATACAAACCACCAACAAAAGAAAAATTCAAAAATACATCTGCACACATAACCAGAAGTCAACCCTCGGAACCTCGCACATCCTGACGGCGCCGCATGGCTGCGGCTCTGTTCCTCTGTGCCTCTGTGTCTCTGTGTCTCTGTGTGAGCCCGTTGTCCTCCGTACCTCACATACCGTACAGCGTATTGAACAACAGCTTGAACGTACCGTGCGGCTGCGCCCGGACCCTCGCCCGACATGGCCTCAGAGGTTCTCCGGCGCTTGCCTTGCGCCCAGAATCATATGAGCTTGGGGCTCACGCTCGAACGGAGGAGGCAGGATGGCGCAAGCGTATCGTATCCATCGGCAGGTTGAGCCGGACGGCACGTTGAAGCTGGACAACCTGCCATTCCAGCCCGGTGAGCAGGTCGAAGTCATCGTGTTGGCCGAGGAACGCCACGGCCACGACGGCCACCGCTACCCCCTCCGTGGCAAGCCGCTCATCTACGAGGATCCGGCCGCACCTGTCGCGGAAGCGGATTGGCAGACGCTTTCGTGATCGTACTGGACACGCACATCTGGATCTGGTGGGTCCATGGAGATCCACGCCTGACACAGGCTCAGGTAAGCGCGATTTCCGCTGCGGAGGCAACCGGGATCGGGGTGTGCGCGATCTCCTGCTGGGAGGTGGCGAAGCTCGTAGAGTACAAGCGCCTGGTTCTCCCTTCTCCCACCCGGGAGTGGCTGGACCAGGCGCTCTCGTACCCCGGGGTGCGGCTGCTTCCCCTCTCGCCCGAAGTCGCGGCCGAGTCCACGCAGCTCCCGGGAGATTTCCATAGGGACCCGGCAGACCAGATCATCGTCGCCACGACCCGCGTTTACGGCGCCGCGCTGGTAACCGCGGACGAGAAGATCCGCGCCTACCCTCACGTCGTGCTCACGTGACGTTCGCGGCTTCGCTGCTCTGCCTTCGACGGGCTCCTGTCGTTGAACTTTCACTGCAGGCTACGCGAGGACGGCCTCTCCGGACTACATACCGTACAGCGTGTTGAACAACAGCTTGAACGTACCGTGCGGCTGCGCCCGGAAGGTGATCTCGGGGCCGAAGAGGTAGAGCGTGCCCTGTCCGACGGTGGCCTCCGCCGCGGCGACGCCGCCGTCCAGGCGCTCCTGGCCCCAGGCCCAGCCGCTGCGCAGCGGAGCCTTGCCCTCGTACCAGGCGATGGGCCGCACCCCGCGCGCCGCCGCGTCGGAGCCCAGGCGAAAGACGGGCGAGTCGTCGAACATCACGTCGGCGCGGTCCGTCATCCCCCAGGCGGCGGGGCGTGAGGGGTCCACGCGCACCTGCAGCACGGAGCCGGGGATGAAGAACTTCTCGCGCGACAGGTGCACCGTGTCTCCCGCGGAGTTGGGCTCCACCAGGTGGTCGTTCACCGGGAGGCCCAGGTGGCGTGCCAGGATGGTGGACGAGCCGATCGTGACGATCCTGCCGCCGCCCTCCAGGAACGCGCGGAGCTGCGGCACCGTGCGCGACACGGACACGCTCCCCACGTGCGCGCGGTACTCGGCGGGGATGGTGGCCGGGTCGGGACCGCGGGCGGGGCGGTCCTCCTGCGGAATCGCGCCGTCGTGGAAGATGAGGACGTCGTACTTCGCGTTCAGGTTCCCCGCGTCCAGCTCCGGGGCGAACACCTGGCGGTAGCTGAAGCCCCACTGGTCGAAGAGGTAGCGGTTCCACCCGGACGGCATGGAGCCGCCGTACTGGTCCCACAGCCCGATGCGGAGGGGGCGCACGCGCATCGCGCCGCTGCCAGGCGCGTCCGTGGCGGCATCGACGTCGATCCCGAGCTCCGCCGCGAGCGCCGTCAGCCGGGCGGACACGCCCTCGCGCGCGGGCACCACCCAGGTGCCCGCCGGGTAGGTGGCGCCACCCGAGCGCCACTCGCTCGTAAGGCGCTGCACCTCCACGCCCGCCGCGAGGAGGCGGTTGGCGACGGTGAAGGCGTCGTTCTGCGCGGGGGAGAGCAGGTACGCCGCGGGATTGCCGCGCGGCTCGCTCACGCGGCCTGGCGCGGGGCGCGTGTTGAAGCCCTCGATGCGCTGGAAGGGGCCGGTGAAGCCTTCGAGGACGCGGTCGAACCTGATCCCCATCTGGTACGCCAGCGTCCATCCGGCCACGTCGTAGGGCGGGATCGGCGGGCCGCCCTCGGAGCGGAAGTCGTTGGGGTGGTCCTGCGGCTCGAACATGTCCAGCACGTGCGGACGGAAGGCCTGCGCCGCCATCACCACGTACGACCCGGCCGGGTACTGCTTGCCGCCCACGCCGAAGCCCGCCGTGGCGCGGTGCACCTCCACCCCCGTCTCCAGCAGCGCGTTGACGAACTTGGTGGCGGTGGCGAAGTCCGGCTGGTCCGCCGGGATCACGTAGCCGCGCGGATCCCGCCACTCGGGGCGCCTCAGCATCGCCACGTAGCGCCGCGACTCCTGCGGGTTGGGCGCGTCGGCCACGAACCCGCCCACGGCCATCACCCCGTCCGCGTCGCCGCGGCGGCGGCCGGCGGCGCGGATGGAGTCGCGCACGGCGTCCACCCGGCGCGGATAAGCCGTCCACGTGTCGCGGCTGCCGCGCACGATGGAGTTGCGCCCCATCCGCCACTGGTTCATCAGCAGCGTCTCGCGGTAGCGCGAGGCCATGTCCAGCACCGCGTAGTTGGCGGTCACCGAGTAATCGACGGAGCTCCTGAAGTGCCACCGCTGCGGCGCGATGGGCGCCACGAGGTCGCCACTGGGGAGCTGCCGGTTGGCCACGAAGGGGATGTCCATGGGCGTCGGGTTGCCGATGGTCTCCGTGAGCAGCCCCACCATGTTGTGGAAGTACGCCGTGGTGCGCAGGCCGCCGTTCCACCAGGTGCTGTAGTTGGCGCCGCGCCGCGTGGTGACGCCCGGCTTGTTCTCGGCGATGAAGCGCGCGTGCATGGCCGCGCCCACCTGGTCCAGCTCCGTCACCACCAGCGGGTCGTACACGTAGTTGAACGGGTCGCGGAAGGGCGGCGCGAACATCACGGTGCCCGTGGGCCCCGTCTGGTGGTGATTGTAGACGATCTGCGGGAACCAGGTGTGGTACATCACCCGGTTCATGTTCTCCGTCTCCGGCTGCGTGGAGGCGTAGAAGTCCCGGTTGTTGTCGTGGCCGATGTACTTCTGGTACAGCCTCGGGATGTTGGCCGTGGAGCGCTGCCGCGGGTCGGGATTCCGCATGTACCAGTCGCTCACCAGGTCCATCCCGTCCGGGTTGGCGTGGATGAAGAGGATGATGACGTCGTTGAGGATACGCGTCGTCTCCGCGTCGTTGCGCGACACGAGCTGGTAGAGCGTCTCCATCAGCTGCTGCGCCCCCAGCACCTCGTTGGCGTGAAGCCCGCCGTCGATCCACACCACCGCCTTCCCCGTGCGGGCCAGCCGGCGCGCCTCGGTGGAGTCCACGCCGCGGGCCAGCGCCAGGCGCCGCACGGTGGAGCGGTGCTGCTCCAGCGCGCGCAGGTTGGCCGGCGACGAGACGATGGCCATGTACTCGGTGCGCCCCTCGGCCGTCTTCCCCATGTCCACCAGGCGCATGCGCTCGCTCTGGGCATCCAGCTTCTGCCAGTACGCCACCAGCTGCCGGTAGTTGGGAAGGACGTAGTCCGCCCCGATCTCGTGGCCGAACTGCTCGCGGGGAGAGGTGACTCGCGTCTGCGCCGGCGCGGCGGACGCGGCCAGTACCGCGCCCAGGGCCAGGAAGCGCGCGGTCCGGTGGATGAAGGGCATGGATTCCTCGTTCTGGCCGCGGATGCGCGGCGCGGGTTCCAGCGGTTTTTGCGGATGTCGCGTCACAATCGATGCACCCCGCCGGGAAGTCAAGACGGAGGGGAACGGATTGGCTCACACGGAGACACGGAGGCACAGAGGAGAACTTCTCTCCGCGCCTCCGGGTCAGAGCCGCTTGACGAAGCGTTTTCCGGTGTCGTCGTACCCCAGGCGCCCGTAGAAGCGGTGGGCATCCGCGCGCTGGCGGCTGGTGGTGAGGTGGATGGAGACGGCGCCTCGTGCGCGCGCCCATTCCTCCACCCCGCGTACCAGGGCGGCGCCCGCGCCCTGACCGCGGTGCGCCTCATCCACCACGAGCGCGAGGAGGCGGGCGAAGGGGGCGTTCTGGTGGTAGGCCGCCCCGACCATCGCCCCGGCCAACCCGATCACGCTGCCCTCCGCCTCGGCCACGAAGGTCGCGTAGTCCGGCAGCGCGGCGATGTGCTCCATCCGCCCCCGCATGGCTTCGGGCGTGGAGGGGTAGCCGAGCTGCGTCATCAGCGCGGCGATCGCCGGGATGTCTTCCGGCGTGGCGGGGCGGACGAGGGGTGCGCTGCGAGTCTGCATCATCCCTCCGGGTGGCTGGGGGTGTCCGGACAAAGGTACGATGCTTGCCCCGGTTCCGCCCCCCAACGCGGATTGGCAACCACGCGGAACCGAGGAGGAACGATGGGCAAGAGCATGGAAGGGAGCGAGGAGCAGAAACAGAAGCTCGCGCGCGAGGCCAAGAAGGAGGGCAAGAAGCCCAGCGAGGTGGGCGCCACCACGGGCGCCAGCAAGCAGCAGGCGAAAGCCGCCAAGGACGACTCGCACCAGAAGCGCCTCGACCAGAAGCACCAGGGCAAGCCGGACGACATCAGCCACACCCAGGGCGAGGAAGCCCGCCCCGGCGCCCGCGACGCGGATACGCTGGACAAGGAGCGGCATCCGCGGCTCTGAGGGAAGTGCGTTAGTGCGTGGAGTGCGTTAGTGCGTGAGTAACAGCAACAGGGTACGAGCGTGCTGACGGGGCCCTCACCCCCCCGACCCCCGCTCTCCCAATCATGGGAGAGGGGGGCGCACTCCATCCATCCAGCCGCGCCCGTGCATCGACGGGGCCGCGGCATCGAGGATGGCCGGGCCGCGCAGCGACACAGAAAATGCGCCCCCCTCTCCCGTTATCGGGAGAGGGGGGTCGGGGGGGTGAGGGCTTTCCTTCAGCACGCCGCAGCCTCTTCAGCTCCGCACTACCGCAACTTTCTCCCTACCGCAGCGCCACACCCCGCGCCTCCCGGTACGCCCTCTCGGCCCCGGCCAGCGAATCCCACCCGCGCTGGGAGCGGGTGTCGAGCACCGTGCGCGGGGCGCGCTTGGTGGGCCAGGGGAGGCGGGCGTCGCTCGTCTCGCCGGGGTACAGCGCGACGGTGGCGTCCACGATGGCGCTCGCGACCGAGGTGCGCAGGGTGCGGTCGAGCTGGCCCATCACGGCCAGCGTGCGCAGCGGCGACTGCGCGAACGCATCGGAGATGAAGGTGGCGTACTCGTCGCGCAGCGTCCCCGGGCCGATCTCGTTGACGCGCGCCAGGAGGCCGCCGAGCGCCTCGTCGTCGTCGTCGCGGATGCCGCGGAAGAGGAGGACGCTGGCCACGCGCGGCCACCCCGGCCCCGCGTCCGCGAACGCCGTGGCGAAGAGCTCGCGGTCGAGCTGAGCCAGCAGAGCGCCGGTCTCCTCCCGCTCCAGCTCTACGACCACCGGGTCGCGCGGCGGCGGGGTGCCGGCGGGGCGGCTGGATGCGCGGCGGCGGGGCGGCGCGGCCACGGGCTCGCCGGTCCCGCCCACCACCACCACCTCGGTGCCCACTTGCACGTTGTGGAAGAGCCTCAGCGCGTCCGCGTCGGAGAGGCGGATGCAGCCGTGCGACACGCGCTGGCCCAGCAGCTCGGGCTTGTCGGTGCCGTGGATGGCCAGGCCGTGCCCCAGGTACACCGCCGCCGCGCCGAGCCCCCGCGGGAACCGGCGCTTGGTGCTGTTCTCGGGCGGCACGGGGAGGTCGTTCTCCAGGAAGTACCAGTCCGGCGCGATCCAGTCCGGCTCGCGGGCCTTGTAGGTGACGTGGAAGGTGCCGTTGGGCGTGTGGAAGTTCCACGCGTCGCGGTCCGTCTCCATCCTGAGCCCCGTACCCGTCCCTACGGGCGCGGACCACAGCACCCGCCGCCCCTTGGTGAAGAGCAGCCGGTTGCTGTCCAGGTCGATCACCACCACGTGCCGCCCCCGCGCCACCGCCTCCGAGCGCACCCGCACGGCCGGGCGCTGCGCCGGAACTTCGGCGCGCGGCCGGGTCACGGCAGGCGCCCGCCGAGCCGCGCCCTGCGCCTCCGCCTCGACGGCCCCCGTCAGCATGGCCGCCCCGAGCAGCATCGACAACGTGCTCTTCATAACTCCCTGCATCATAAGCGGATCACGGACCCTCCCTCGGCCGCAATCACCATACCCGCCCGGACAACGGGAGTTTCAGTGCTCTCCTCCGTGCCTCTGTGCCTCTGTGTGAGCCAATGCTATCTTGTTCGCCATTCCCGGTTTCTCTTCCCGCACCGGCACAGCGCAAGAATGAGCACGCTCGATACTTCCAAGTTCATCTACGTCATGAAGGACCTCCGCAAGGTGGTCCCGCCCAGCCGTGAGATCCTCAAGGGGATCTGGCTCTCCTTCTACCCGGGCGCCAAGATCGGCGTCGTGGGCTCCAACGGCAGCGGCAAGAGCACCCTGCTGCGCATCATGGCCGGCGTCGACAAGGACTTCCAGGGCGAGGCGTGGGCCGCCGGCGGCACGCGCGTCGGCTACCTGGCGCAGGAGCCGCAGCTCGACCCCGCGCTGGACGTGCGCGGCAACGTGGAAGCAGCCGTCCAGCAGCAGCGCGACATCCTCCGCCGCTACGAGGAGGTCAACAACTCGTTCGGCGACGAGAACGCGGACATGGACGCGCTCATCGAGGAGCAGGCGAAGCTCCAGGACATGATCGACGCCGGCAACCTGTGGGAGCTCGACCGCAAGATCGAGATCGCCATGGACGCCCTCCGCCTCCCCGCGCCCGACGCGTCGGTGGAGAACCTCTCCGGCGGCGAGCGGCGCCGCGTGGCGCTGTGCAAGGTGCTCCTCGAAGAGCCGGACATGCTCCTGCTGGACGAGCCCACCAACCACCTGGACGCCGAGTCGGTGGCCTGGCTGGAGCACCACCTGGCCGAGTTCAAGGGTACCATCGTGGCCATCACCCACGATCGCTACTTCCTGGACAATGTGGCCGAGTGGATCCTGGAGCTGGACCGCGGCGAGGGCATCCCCTGGAAGGGCAACTACACGAGCTGGCTGGAGCAGAAGCAGGAGCGGCTGGCCAAGGAGGAGAAGCACGCCTCCGCCCGCCAGCGCACCCTTCAGCACGAGCTTGAATGGGTGCGGATGGCGCCGCGCGCGCGCCAGGCCAAGAGCAAGGCCCGCATCACCGCGTACGAGGAGCTGCTCAACGCGGACCAGCGCGAGCGCACCTCCACCGCCGAGATCATCATCCCCGCCGGGCCGCGCCTGGGCGAGGAGGTGGTGGTGGCCGACCACCTGGTGAAGGCGTTCGGTGACAAGCTGCTCATCGACAACCTGGAGTTCCGCCTCCCGCGCGGCGGCATCGTGGGCGTCATCGGGCCCAACGGCGCCGGCAAGACGACGCTCTTCCGCATGATCACGGGCAACGAGCAGCCGGACGCGGGCGCGCTCAAGGTGGGCTCCACCGTGCAGCTGGCCTACGTGGACCAGAGCCGCGATTCGCTGAACGCGGACAAGACGGTGTACGACGAGATCTCCGGCGGGCAGGAGACGCTGGAGCTGGGCAAGCTCAAGGTGAACGCGCGCGCCTACTGCTCGTGGTTCAACTTCAAGGGCGCGGACCAGCAGAAGAAGGTGGGCACCCTCTCCGGCGGCGAGCGCAACCGGGTGCACCTGGCCAAGGTGCTCAAGTCCGGCGGCAACCTCATCCTCCTGGACGAGCCCACCAACGACTTGGACGTCGACACCCTGCGCGCCCTGGAAGAGGCCCTGCTGGACTTCGCGGGCTGCGCCGTCGTGATCTCCCACGACCGGTGGTTCCTGGACCGCATCGCCACCCACATCCTCGCCTTCGAGGGCGAGAGCAACGTCGTCTGGTTCGAGGGCAACTACCGCGAGTACGAGCTCGACAAGAAGCGCCGCCTCGGCGCCGACGCGGACATCCCGCATCGTATCCGGTACAGGAAGTTGGTCCGAGCATAAGTAGTCTCACACAGAGACACAGAGGCACAGAGGAGAAGATCTTCTCTGTGCCTCTGTGTCTCTGTGTGAGGCTTATTTGCCGGGGAGCACGGCGCCCCTGTAGCGCTCCTGGATGAAGCCGCGCACCTCGGGGCCGGTGAGGGCGCGGGTGAGGGCCTGGATGCGCGGGTCGTCGGTCTTGCCGTTCACCGCCAGGACGTTGACGTAGGGGGAGTTGGCGCCCTCCACGGCCAGCGCGTCGCGGGTGGGGTTGAGGCCGGCTTCCAGGGCGAAGTTGGTGTTGATGACGGCCGCGTCCACGTCGGGGAGGGCGCGGGGGAGCTGGGCGCTCTCCAGCTCGGTGAAGCGGAGCCCGCGCGGGTTGTCGGCCACGTCGAGCACGGAGGCGTCGACGCCGGCGTCCGGACGGAGCTTCAGCAGGCCGGCGGACTGCAGGAGGAGAAGCGCGCGGCCCGTGTTGGTGGGGTCGCTAGGCAGCGCGATGGTGGCGCCGTTCGGCAGGCTGGCGAGCGACTTTATCTTTCCAGAGTAAAGACCCATCGGCTCCACGTGCACGCGCGCGACGGGCGTCAGGTCGGCGCGGCGGTCGCGGTTGAAGCTCTCCAGGTAGGGGATGGTCTGGAAGTAGTTGGCCTCCAGCTCGCCCGCGGCCAGCGCCAGGTTCGGCTGCACGTAGTCGGTGAAGGTGACCACTTCCAGCTCGATTCCCTCGCGGGCGAGCAAGGGCTTCACGTGCTCCAGGATCTCGGCGTGCGGCACCGGCGTGGCGCCCACCCGCAGCGTCCTGGACGCGCCCTCTTCCCCGCCGCACGCGGCAAGCAGCGCGGCCAGAGCGAGGCCCAGCACGGTCTTCGTCGATCGGATCATCTCTCTATATCCTGGTTTTTCCTGATTAACGGATCTGTTCAGCGCCGGTCCAGCCGGCGCGCGAGCGACTCTCCCGACCACTGGATCGCCTGCACCATCGCCACCAGCACCACCACCGTGAGCACCATCACGTCTGGCCGGAAGCGCTGGTAGCCGTAGCGGATCGCCACGTCGCCCAGCCCGCCGCCGCCCACCGCGCCGGCCATCGCCGAGTAGCCCACGAGGGTGATGGCCGTGAGCGTCACCGCGCGCACCAGTGCGGGGACGGCCTCGGGGAGATAGGCGCGCCTCACCACCTGCCAGGGGGTGGCGCCCATGGTGACCACGGCCTCGATCACGCCACGGTCCACCTCCCGCAGCGCGGCCTCGACGAGGCGCGCGACGTACGGGATGGCGCCCACCACCAGCGGCACGATGGCCGCGCGCGTGCCGATGGAGCTCCCCGCCACCAGGCGCGTGAAGGGGATGATGGCCACCATCAGGATGATGAAGGGGATGCTGCGCCCCACGTTGATCACGGCGCCCAGCAGGCGGTGGATGCGCGGCGCGGGGAGGATGCCGCCGCGCTCGGTCGCCACCACCAGCGTGCCCAGGGCCAGCCCCGCCACCGCCGCGAGCGCCGTGGAGACCGCCACCATCAGGAGCGTCTCGCCCGTCGCCCGCCCCAGCATCGCCACCAGGGCGGATGAAAAGGTGCCCGTCATACGGCCTCCAGCTCGGCGACTTCCACTCCGCGCCCGCGCAGGTGGCCGACGGCGCCCGCCACCGCTTCCCCGCTCCCCTCCACGTCCACCACGAACGAGCCGTACGGCGTGGCCGTGCTGCGGTCGATCTGCCCCGCCAGCACGTTGACGGTAAGCCCAAAGCGCCGCCCCAGCTCCCACAGCAGCGGCTCGCCGGCCACGGGCCCCAGGAACTGGAGCGAGAGGCGGGCGGCGGAGCTCCCCGCGGGCGGGTCCCACGGCGCGGCGGGCACGGTGCCCAGTAGGCGCCGGGCCGCCACGCTGCGCGGACGCAGCAGGACGTCGCGCGCGGGGCCGTCCTCCACCACCTCGCCCGCGTCCAGCACGGCCACGCGGTCGCAGAGGGCGCGCACCGACGCCATCTCGTGCGTCACCAGCAGGATCGTCACGCCCAGCTCGTCGCGTACACGCCGGAGCAGCTCCAGCACGGTGGCCGTGGTCTCCGGGTCCAGCGCGGAGGTGGGCTCGTCGGTCAGGAGGAGCTCGGGGTGAGTCACCAGCCCCCGGGCGATGGCTACGCGCTGGCGCTGTCCGCCCGAAAGCTGGCCGGGGTACGCCTCCGCTCGGCCCGCCAGCCCCACCCACGCCAGGATCTCCAGCGCCCGGGCGCGGGCCTCGGCGCGCGGCGTACCGCCCAGCACCAGCGGCAGGGCCACGTTCTCCGCCACGCTGGCGGAGCGGAGCAGGTTGTAGCCCTGGAACACCATCCCGATCTTGCGGCGCGCGGCGCGCAGGGCGGCGCCGTTCAGGGCCGCGAGGTCGTCGCCGCCCACGATCACGCGCCCGCAGTCGGGCTGCTCCAGCCGGGCGATGCACCTCACCAGCGTGCTCTTCCCCGCCCCGCTGAAGCCAATCACCCCCTGGATGGTGCCGCGCGCCACCCGCAGGTCCACCCCGCGGAGCACGTCCAGCCACCCCTCGCGGGTGCGGTATCCCTTCCTCACCGCTTCCAGCCGGACCACGTCGTCCGGCGTATTCAGGTCGTCGCTCACCGGTCTTCTTCCTGTTGGAGCAAAAACAAAAAAGGCCCGCCCTCCGAAGAGAGCGGGCCGGTACGGGCCAGTTCGCCGCCGCGGTCAGTCCGTCATCCGCAGGGAACAGCTCCGCAACCGCGACCGCCCTCGGGGCGAGCGCACATGCACATGCAGCAGCACATGTCGGTTGCGAAGATCTGGTTCCGCATTCGGATCTCGAAGGTGAACGGGCGTTTGTGGCGGCCTTATACGCGCGGAGATGCTAACGGTTCCGCCGCGGCTTGTAAAGGACGGGCTCACACAGAGACACGGAGGCACAGAGGAGGTGCCGTCATCCGCAGCTCCGGCGGAGCGATCGGTGGAAGCGGGCGGCGGCGGATGGGAGGCGGTCGCGGCGGGCCTGGAGGATGCCCTGCAGACGCTGGCGCGCGTGCTCGGGGGGGAGCTGGCTCACGGCGCGGGCGATCTCGGCGTCCGTAAGGGAGCGCGCCAGTGCCGTCGCGGCCGAGTCCCAGGTGGGGCGGCGGAGGCCGCAGAGGAGCCGGAGGTCGAGGGGGCGGGCTTTGACCAGCAGGCCGCCCAGGTCGCGGTACTCGCGGTCGAAGCGCACCACCTTGGGGTCGATCCAGCGCGCGAGGGCCGGGAGGGCGCCGCGGTAGTCCGTGAGGGCGTAGTCGCGGTCGCGGGCGATGGGGACCCACAGGGTGCCCTCCGCGCGCGGCGTCCCGGCCCAGCGCCACTGGCCCTCGTGGCGGTCCCAGTCGCCCAGGTACACGTCCAGCAGCCGCGTGGCGAGGAAGCCGCGCACGTCCACCTCACCGCCGGCGCGGAGCTCGGGCCACAGGTCCTCGGTGCTCACCACCTCCGGCGCCCCGGCGAAGCCGTCGCCGGGGTAGCGCTCGACGATGCCGGGCAGCCCGGCGAACTCGCGGCGGAAGCGGCCCAGCGTGGGATCGTCGGCCATCACCACCAGCCGCGGGGCCATCTGCGGGAGGCCGGCGGAACGGTGGAGCGACGCGGCGACGAGGGCGGCGCCCGGGTGCAGCGCGCTCACCTGGTCCTGCCGCACCGGTCCCAGGATGGCGCGCGGAAGGGCGCTGAGGGTGCCGCCCTGGTTCTTGTCCACCGAGCGGAAGACGTACCGGTTTCCGTCCCGGCCGCGCAGGTGAAGCGTGAGCGTCTGCCCGCCGCCGCCGCGACGGATCGGCAGCGCGCCGCCTCCCAGCTCGGACAGCTCCAGCACCGGGAGATCCACGGGCGCGGCCCACGCATCCCGGTACCCGTCGCCCAGCAGGAAGCGCCGCACGGGCCCCGCGCCGTAGCGGCTCCCCAGCGCGGTCTCCACGCGGGAGGCGCCGCGCACATCCAGCGCCCGCGGCGGGTCCGCCCGGGGGAGCGCGCAGGTGCCCGCGCCCATGATTGACGCCAGCACCAGCACGCCGATCCCCACGTGCCCGGCGCGGCGACGGCCACGCCACCGCGGAGCCGGCATGGGAGCCGTGGCGCGGGGCGGCGGGCGGGTGGCGGGGGTCAGGTGGGCTCCTCGCGCAGGGCTTCGCGCACGGGGCTCATCCCCGCCCCCAGGTCCGCCTCGGCCAGCGCCACCGCCGGCCTGCGCCCGCGGAAGTACCGCACCGCTTCGATTCCGTACGCGGAGAAGGTGGCCCACGCGAAGCCCGCCAGGTACCCCGCCAGCACGTCGGAGGGGTAGTGTACCGCCAGGTATAGACGCGAGAGGCCGATCCCCAGGATCAGGAGGGCCGCGCCCGCCAGCGTCCAGCGCCGCATCCTGCGCGTGGGCTCCGTGCGCGCCACCAGGTACGCCAGGGTGCCGTAGATGACCATCGACGTGAGCGCGTGCCCGGAAGGGAAGGAGTAGCTCTGCGGGTACTCCACCTGCCAGCCGAGCAGCTCGATCTCCGAGCCGAACAGGCGGGGGCGAGGGCGCTCGAAGGTAAGCTTCAGCACCCGGTCCAGCATGCGCCCGCCCAGAAGCGCCACCCACAGCAGGGCCAGAGAATAGAAGTGGCGGCTGCGCGCGAGGTACAGCGAGCCGCCCAGCAGCGCGATCCACAGCGCCGTACCCGACCCCAGCGCCGCCCCGGCCAGCGCCAGCGCGTCGCCCACGGGCGAGGTGTGCTGGTGGAGCCAGAGGAGCACCCGCGTATCCGCCGCGTGGAGCGCACCGCCCCCCACCAGCCGCGCCAGCGCCGCGAAGAGCCCCAGCCCCAGCAGCGCGAGCCCGAACCCGATCGTCAGGTACAGGCCCACGGCCGCGTGAAAGCCCCGCACGTGCCCACCCGCCCAGCGGATGATCCCGTACAGCGCGTCCATCGCGCGGCGCCCCACGCCGCGCGATGCCTCCCGCCGATCCCCCCGCTGGTGCGGTGTCATGCGGACCCTATCTGCACACGCCGTTCCGGGTGGGCGCACGCAAAGGGGGCCGCCCCTTCCCGGGGGCGTAGCCGGGATCGGACCTTGTCGCACGGTATACGTCGCCCGGCCGCGGAGCGGCGGCACGCCCATCGGAAAACTGTTGAGGGCGCGCCGGATCACCCTGGCGGCCCTCCCGTTCGTTTCCCTGGCGGCAATATCATACACTCGTTAGGTTCTCACCTCCACACTCGTTACGCCAAACCTCGCGGACCGCATTCCCGCCCCGGTTTCTCGCAAAGCAGCGCCCCCCCAGCCGTCCGCGGCTGGTGCCCGCGCCTCGTTCAGGCGCATTATTCTCCAGGAGGATGCATGAACCGCATTGCATTGATGGTCGCCGGAGTCGCCGCCCTGAGCTCGGCTTGCGCGTCGGGGCCAGTGAGCCGCGTGTACTCCTCGCCCGCACCCGCGACCGCGCTGGAGTGCTCGCTGCGGACGATGGCCGGGCTCGGCTACAATCCCGTGCAGGGTGGCGTATCGGATGGGTACATCAAGTTCGATCGGCGCACCAACGTAAGCACCGGCGCCGCGATGGGCTCGATGCTGCCCGGCGTTCGCCGCCCGGCCGACGGCTCTTTCGTGACGGTCACCTCGGCTGCCGGGTCCATGCGCGTGGCGGTCACGAGCTACCGCCTGGACGGCAGCACCCCGAAGGAAGACAAGCCGAGCGCCGAGGCGATGGGCCACGCCGAGGCCATTGTGGCCACGTGCGGGAACCCGGCTACGCACAGCGTGCAGGGCAATCCCACCCCGTAAACGCAAGAGCCTCACACAGAGGCACAGAGGCACAGAGGCACAGAGGCACAGAGATTGGTTCTTCTCTGTGCCTCTGTGTCTCTGTGTGGCCCGCTGTTTACTGCACCGTGAGCGTCAGGTTCTGCCCGAACTCGTCGTGCGCCTCTTCCAGGTGGTGGAGCTGCACCTGCACCACCTTCTGGCCGGCGCTCGTCGCGCTGAGCGTCCCCGCGAACGGACCGCCCGGCGTGAAGCTGATCCCCGTGCTGCCCTGCGCCACCAGGCGCACCTCGAAGTCCTCGCTGTTCACCACGGGGTCGGCGCTGCCGTCCGCGCGCAGCCACGCCACGGTCACGGGGGTGGTGCCCTGCCCGAGGGTGAGCGTGCCGGTCTGCTGGCCGGTCTCGCTGATGGTCACCACCTGCGCGCCCACCGTCACCCGCACGGACGCGACGTCCGGCTCGGGCTCGGCCGTGGTGGTGGAGTCGTTGCAGGCGCTGGCGAAGCCCACGAGGGCCAGCGCAGCCGCCGCGCGGAAGGTGCGGCCGAAAGCAAAAGTCTGGTGCATCGGTGTATCCTCGTTCGTTCGTGCTCCGCTTCCGGCGGAGTGCGGGCGGGGGCGCGCGCGGAAGGCTGAGCCCCCGCGATGGGTTTCCCGTACGGTCAGTACGTGATGCGGTAAAGCAGGCTCACGCTGCGCCCCGGCTCCGGCATGATCTCCCTGGTGCGCGACAGGTGGTTGCGGTACTCCGTGTCCGCCAGGTTGTCCACGCGCAGGGTGAACGCGTGGATCCTCGCCCCCTGCCGTAGGCGGAGGGCCACCGATGCGTCCGCCACGGCGTACCCGTCGGTCGGCTTCTCGAAGTCGCCCACACGCTCCTGCGCCGCCGCCATGCGCACTCCGCCGCCCAGCGTCCACGGCCCGCGCTCCCAGCGTGCACCGGCGCGGCCCATCAGCGGTGGGATCAGTGGCGGATAGCGCGACGCCTCCACGAACACGGTGTCCGTCCCCTCGAACAGGGGGATGGACGGCCGGTTCGAGGTGAACTCCGCGCGTACGAGCGACGCGCTCCCCTCCAGCACCAGGCGGCCGGGCGCCCGCCACTCGCCGTCCAGCTCGAACCCGGTGAATCGCGCGTCCTCGTTGGTGTACTGCGCACGAGCGACTCCGCCGCTGGTGCCGAACTCCACCCTCCCCCGCGTAGACGGGAAGATGAAGCCGTCGATCCGGTTGCGGTACGCGGCGCCCTCCAGCCTCAGCCCGGGCCGGGCCAGGCGGACGAACGCCTCCACCCCCGTCCCGGTCTCCTGCTCCAGGTTGGGGTCGCCGACGTCGTACGTGCCGGCCGCCAGGTGGGGCCCGTTGGAGTACAGCTCGTTGAAGTCCGGCGTGCGGAAGCTGCGCGCCAGGCTGGCGCCCACGCGCAGCCCCCTGCCCAGGTCGTAGAGCGCGCCCAGCGAAGTGGAGAGCGCGCCGAAGCTCCGCTCCCGCACCGGCACGCGCTCCCCGCCCACCACGATGGTAGCCGCCTCGCGCGGTACGAAGCGGGCGAGGTCATACCGCCCGCCCAGCTGTACGCGGAGGCGTCCGGCCTCCACCTCCTCCACCACGAAGCCCGCCACGTTCCAGTCGGAGGTGGAAGGCGTGCGCACCGAGCCGCCCGTGGTGACGTCGCGGTACTGGGCCCGCACCCCCAGCGCCCCCTCCCCCAGGATCCCGGCACGGCTGTGCCGGGCCAGCACGTCGCCCGCGAGCGTCTGCTGGCCGAACTGGGTGGAGACCCCGCCCGCGGAGCCGATCTCCTCGTGGAAGTAGTCGGTGAAGAGAGCCGTGCCGCGCACGGAGGAGAGTACGCCCGCGCCCGGCCGCAGCTCGCCCTCGCCGCGCAATGCGTGGCGCCGCATCCGGATGTCCACGCCGTTGGCGTGCGCGCCGGTGAAGCCGCCGGGGATGCCGTACTCGCTGTCGTAGAAGCGGTACGCCGCGCCGGCGTGTCCCCGGTCGCGCACCAGGGAGGCTCCTCCCGCGAACCCCATCGTGCGGGCAGCGGTGTTCTGCAGGCGCCCGGCGGGGGTGGCGATGTCGCCGGATACGCGCCCGGTGGCCTCCGCGCGCAGCGCCACTGGGCCGACCGCCGCCGTCGTGAACGCGCCCAGCGTCCCGCTCCGGTCCGCCGAGGCGGCTCCGGCGGTGGCCCCGCCGTGCGGGTGCTGCGGAAGCGAGGTGGGGACCTCTTCGCGGATGACGTTGACGACCCCGCCCAGCGCGCTGCTCCCGTACAGCAGTGACATCGGCCCGCGCACCACGTCGATCTGCAGCGCGGTGGCGCCTTCGATGGCTACCGCGTGGTCGCCCGAGGTGGAGGAAAGGTCCCCCGGCCGCTGCCCGTCTTCCAGCACGAGCACCCGGTCGCTGGAGAGCCCCCGGATCACCGGGCGCGCGGTGGCGGGGCCCACCGAGGTCGCCGCCACGCCGGGGATGCCCTGGAGCGTGGCCGCGACCGTGGAGCCCGTCTCCCGGTCCAGCCGGGCACCGGCGAGCGACGCGGTGGCGGAAAGCACCTCGTCGCGCGACCGCCCGCTCACGGTGCCCGTCACCACCAGCCCGCCGATCTCCAGCGCGGAGGTGGCCAGGCGCACCGCGAGGGGAGTGACCTCGCCGCTCCTCACCCGCACGCGCGCCGTGTACACCGCGTAGCCCAGCCGCGAAACGGTAAGGGTGTGCTCGCCCGCCGGGAGGCGGTGCATGTGGAAGGCGCCGTCGGCGTGCGACACCTCGCTCCGGTTGAGCGCGACGACCCGGACCTGCGCGCCCGCCACGGGAGCGCCGGTGGACGAGTCCGCCACGGTGCCCTGCACGGAGCCGAATGACGGCGCCCCGCCGCTCGCCGCCTGCGCCGCCGCCGCCGCGGGAGCGAGCAGCAGGGCGAGCGCGGCCGCTCTTATCGATTGGAACATCAAATGAGTCCTCTGAGTGATACCCGGCCGAACCCAGGGGAACGGCAGGCGCAAGTACGTGCTCCCACGGCCGTGGCACCGGAAGGGTGCACGGCACGCGGACCCGTCCGCCGCGCCCCGGGCGAGCTTCAGGGGCTCGCGGGTCGCGGAAGATCGGTCGTGCTTAGGGGTAGCTCAGAGAACGGGAGGTGCGCGGGCGCCGAATGGGCCTGCGCGGCGTGCGGAGAGGAGAGCGGGCGGAGTGGCGCGGACAGCCGGCGACGAAGAGCCGCCCCATGCCAGGGCGGGGCACGCCTCTGGGAGCGGCCCCGATCCCGAGCGGATCGTCCGGCAGAGCTGGCAGTGGAGGTGGTCGTGCTGGACCGGACACCCCTCCGTCCCCAGCGCCTCCACGTGTGGACGAGGATCGCTGCCCGCCTCCTGAAAGGAGTCGGCCAGCGGAACCAGCACGGCCACGCTGATCTGCAGCGCGAGGCAGAGCAGCACGCCCACCCTCCAGAGCGCCGAGCGCTCGGAAGGCGCGGTACGAAGCTGCATGCCGCGCGATGCGCGCCAGCGGTGAAGCGTAGTCACTGATCCGTTGAACGGGGTCTCGGCCCGGGGCCTGGAGCCGAAGTTACGCGGGGCCGCGCGCCAGGGCAACCGACCCGATGCACATCACGCCCCCGAGCCCCATGCAAACACCACCCCGGTCGTGGTGTTCCAGCCCTGGAAGTGAGTCCTAAGTGCTAAGTCCCGAGTGAACCGCTGGCCTCAGCACTAGGCACTAGGCACTAGGCACTAGGCACTAGGCACTAGGCACTAGGCACTAGGCACTAGG
>DASVSA010000574.1:0-1681 GCA_036388335.1 Longimicrobium sp.
GCGCCGCACCGGCATGCGCTCGCTGGCGGGCTCCCTGGCGACGGAGGATCACTACATGGGCTCCGCCGCCGCCACGGGCGGCGTGGGTGGCATCCTGGGCTGGGACGCGATGTACTCCCTGTCCGGCATGCGGCCGCGCACCGCCTCCAAGACGGCGCGCTGGAGCCTGGTATCCGGGGACCTCCCCCTCCAGACGGACGAGGACAGCCGCGCGCGTGCCAGGCACCGCCTGCACTCCGTGCTGGCGGGCGCATCCGCGACGCCGTCGCCGAACACGTCGCTGGCGCTGCGCGGCACGTACTCCTGGATGGAGGGCGCGTACCGGAACAGCACCGCGTTCGTCTACACGGATGCGTCCGGCAACCGCACCACGAATGCGACCGGCAGCGTGCTTGAGCACGAGATCCCGTCGGCTGAGCTGAGTGCCGCCGCAAGCGTGGACTGGGGGCGCGTCCGTCTCACTTCCGAGGCGCGCACCAGCTTCGTGGACGAGGACTACCGCGGCGAGTACGTCGACGAGGATGCGGGCTACAGCTTCATGTCCATCGCCATGGCCTCGCGGCAGCGTGAGCACGTCCTCCGCAACGACCTCGGCGTGCGCCTCCCGGGCGTCGAGCTGGACGTGGGGCAGGAATCCCGGTTCCGCACCCTCACCGCCGCGCACGACGCGACCCACTTCGGCGCGACCGTGTCGCAGGCCTACCGCTACGAGACGGAAGTGCACGCCGGCTACCTTGCCGCCCACCGGTCCGCCGGCGGCCTGCGCGCGGAGGCGGGGCTGCGCCTGGAAGCGGACCGCACCCGCGTCCAGCTGGAGGCCGCCAGCGAACGGACGGCGGTGCGACTCTTCCCCAGCGTCAGCGGCCGATGGACCGACGCGCGCCGCGGGCTCGTGTATCGGCTCGCGTACGGCCGCCGCATCAACCGGCCGGGCCCGGAGATGCTCAACCCGTTCTCCATGGGTGAGGACGACATGAACGAGATCATCGGCAACCCGTCGCTGCTGCCGGAGGTCTCGGACCAGGTGGAGCTCGGCATGGAACGGCCCGGCTCGCTGCTGTCGCTGCAGCTGACGCCGTTTCTCCGCTGGACGCGGGACCCGATCCGCCCGCTGAAGGCGGCGACGGCGAGCGGCCGCTCGACCGCAACGCTGGAGAACCTGGCCCGGACGCGAGCCGCCGGCGCCGACGCCAGCCTGCGCGCGCGGCCCGCGGACGGCACCGTGGTGACGCTGGTGGGCAGCGTCGCCCACATGGAGACGAGGGCCGACTCGTTCAGCAGGAGCGGCGTCTACGTCACGGCGCGGCTCACCGTCGACCTGCGGGTGGCCGAGAACACCACGGCGCAGCTCTACGCGTACCGCCGGAGCTCAGAGGTAATCGAACAGGGCGAGATCCTGCCGGCGTTCACCAGCGAGCTGGCGCTGACGCGGCGGCTCGCCGGTGATCGGGCGCGCGTGACGCTCCGCCTCGACGACCCGTTGCGCGGGGACCGCCTCGAGTTCCGGGTCGCCGGCGCGAGCTTCACGGAGCAGAGCCGGCGGCGCACCGCGCGCCCGCTGCTGTCGCTGTTCGCCTCCTACGCGGTGGGCGGCGCGCCGCGGGAGGATGCGCCGGCCCGGCCGGAGAGTCCCCCCCGGATCTTCTGAAAACGGCTGTCCATCCCGTGATCCGGGTCATCC
>DASVSA010000575.1:0-2865 GCA_036388335.1 Longimicrobium sp.
AGGGCGAGCGCGTGGCGTGGGCGATGATCCCCGGCGTCACCGGCGCCTACGCCCAGTACGCGGCGGTGCCGGCCGCGCGGCTGGTGCCGCTGCCGGACGGCGTGAGCGCGCGGCAGGGCGCGGCGCTCATGCTCCAGGGGATGACGGCGCACTATCTCGCCACGTCCACGTACGCGCTCGGCGAGGGCGACCGGTGCCTGGTGCACGCGGCGGCGGGCGGCGTCGGGCTGCTGCTGGTGCAGATCGCGCGGCGCCGCGGCGCGTACGTGATCGCGACGGCGGGGTCGGACGAGAAGGCGGAGCTGGCGCGCGCGGCGGGGGCGCACGAGGTGATCGTGTACACGCGCGATGACTTCGCCGCGGAGACGATGCGCCTGACGGAGGGGCGCGGCGTGCGGGTGGTGTACGATTCCGTGGGGCGTGCGACGTTCTACGCGGGGCTCGGCGTACTGGCGCCGCGCGGGATGATGGTGCTCTTCGGCCAGTCCAGCGGCGCCGTCGACCCGGTCGATCCGCAGCTCCTCAACCAGAAGGGCTCGCTCTTTCTCACGCGCCCCACGCTGGGCCACTACACCGCGACGCGCGAGGAGCTGCTGGGCCGTGCGGGCGACCTGTTCCGGTGGATCGCGCGCGGCGAGCTGGACGTGCGCATCGGCGCGGAGTTCCCGCTGGCCGAGGCCGCGGAGGCCCACCGGGCGCTGGAGGGGAGGAGGACGACGGGGAAGGTGCTGCTGAGCGTGTGAACAGGCGGGTGGAAGCGGATGATCGCGCCCGGCCGTTCCGGGAGCGAATGAATTCGCCGCTGGGACCACGCGAAGTGCCCCTGCGGGCACTGTGTTCTTCGAGCCCAAACCGCGGGAACAGTCCGCGCAGCGGACTTCGCGTAGGTCCAGCGGCGAATTTATTCGCTCCTGGGCAGCATGGACCCTGCGCACGGGTTGCCGGGTAGCTAGTCCCCACCCGCGCCGATCCCTAAACGGAGGTGATGATGATGCTGCGCCGTTCGATCATGATGCTCGCGCTCGCCACGCTCGCCGCGTGCGTGGAGAACACGACGTCGGGCGCCGCGCCGGAGCCGGCGCAGGCGCTGCGGGGGACCTACTGGCGCCTGACGGAGGTAGGGGGGCGCCCCGCCACGGAGGGGATCGCCGGGCGCGAGGCGCACATCCGCTTCGACGCGACCGGCGAGCTCATGGGCGGGAGCACGGGGTGCAACTCCGTCTCCGGCGCCTACCGCCTGGAGGGCGACGGGCTCCGCTTCCTGGAGCCCATCACCACCACGCGGATGGCGTGCTCGCCCCCGGTGGGGGAGCAGGAGCGCGCGTTCATCGAGGCGCTCGCCGCGTCGCAGCGCTTCGCCCTCGTGGGCGGGCGGCTGGTGCTCTACAGCGGTGACCGGGCGCTCATGAAGTTCGAGGCGGGCACCCCGCGCTAAGGGGCCCGCGCCACCACGAACACACTGGAAAGCATGAGTAAACTCTTCCCGATCGTCGCCGCCGCCGTGCTCGCCGCGGGCTCGGCCCCCCTCGCCGCGCAGTCCGGCTTCGCGCTCAAGGGGCACTACCTGTTCAACGAGAGCACCGCCAAGGACGCGGACCGCGACCAGGAGATCCCATCGGAAGACGGCTTCTCGCTCGGCGCGGAGCTGGTCCTCCCGCTCAACATCGGGGTGGGCGTGAGCGCGTACGCCAACGGGCGGGCGCGCGAGGCGGACCTGGAGACGCAGAGCTTCGGCGTGCTTGCTGAAGCCAACTACTTCTTCGACCTGCCCATCATCCCCATCACCCCGTACGCCGGCCTCCACGCGGGGCTCGGCCGCTACACGTACGAGGACGTGGGCGCCGGCGACCCGGAGATCAAGGACAGCCGCACTCAGCTCGGCTTCCAGCTGGGCCTGCGCTGGCAGCTCACCTCCATGCTGGGCCTGGACGCGCAGTACCGCCGCGTAAGCGACTCCGCTTCGGACGACCAGAGCCCGGACCTGGAGCGGAACCAGTTTCTGATCGGCGTCACGCTCTTTTGAAGCTCTCACAGAGACACAGAGGCACGGAGATGACTTCATCTCCGTGCCTCTGTGTCTCTGTGTGATGCCGATCAGTTGCCGCGCAGCAGCACGTACGGGTCCATGTTCTCCCCCTCCCACCAGCGCGACAGGTCGCGGAGGACGGCGACGCTGAAGTGGAGGTGGTAGTCGCCGGGCTGGGCGTTGCCGGTATCGCCCACGTAACCGATCACCTCGCCCTTGCGCACGTGGGCGCCCTCGCGCAGGCCGGAGGCGTAGCGGTCGAGGTGCGCGTAGTAGTAGCGCGTCCGGCCGTCGGCGTCCAGGTGGTAGATGGAGTTGCCGCCCTTGCCGCGCTGGTAGAGGCGCAGGATGCGGCCCTCGGTCACGGCCAGCACCGGCGTGCCGCGCGGCGCGTGGATGTCGATGGCGTGGTGGGTGCGGCCGCCGGAGCGTCCCTGGTTGTAGCTCTGGCGTAGCTGCGAGGGGGTGACGTCGGCCACCGGGATCTCCAGGCGGCCCACCAGGCGCGACAGGTAGCGGAACTGCGGCGCGCGCGCTTCGGAGAGGACGCGCGAGCGCTGCTGCGCTTCGGCGGTCGCGGCGGTGCCGGCAAGGAGGAAGGTGGCCAGCAATACGCGGCGCAGGGCGGGGAAGCGGTTCGTCATGAGGGGGGATGCGGGACGAAACGGAAAGGGCGGGCGCGGGGGGCGCCGCTCGAGTCACCGGAGGTTTTGCGTCGGGGAGAGGCGGTAGTGTACACCCGTTTTGGCCCCCTGACAACCTTTTCGTTAAGCCCGCGTGGGTGCGTTTCCGCTAAGCCGATGCGGCGCAACGGGATGGTTCCGCCGCCTCAATAGCGA
>DASVSA010000576.1:0-9014 GCA_036388335.1 Longimicrobium sp.
CAGGTCCAGGCGGCGGTAGGTGGTGTCGCCGCGCGGGGATACGGAGCGCGAGCCCCGGTCGTCCGTGACGGGGACCAGCTGCAGCATCCCGTTCACCGTGACGGTGCCCGCGGGGGGCGCGGGGCGCTGCGTGGGGGTGGAGGCATCGGGCGCGGGGACCCAGCCGCGGTTCACCAGGAGCACGGTGGTGTCGCCTTCCAGGAGGAGGGGCGTGGCGAGATGGACCCCCGGCACGCCGCCCTCCACGCGCCCGCGCAGTACCATCTCGCCTTCGGGGAGATAGCGGCCGCGGGCGGTGACGCGCCGGTAGATCATGCGGGAGGGATCACGCCGCATCTCGGCGGCCAGCGCGGCGTCCACCGGGTGCGGGGGCTGGCTCATTCCGGCCATCACCACCGCGTTGCGTGCACGGCGCTGCTCCAGGCGGTCGAGCTGCCAGAAGCCGAGCCGCACGCACATGGCGCACGCCGCAAGTATGAAAGCGGCGCCCAGGGCGCCGCGCAGGGTAAGTCGCATATTCGTAAACCGCGGCCTCACACGAAGGCACAGAGACACGGAGGAGTCAGAAGAGAAAGCCAGCCAGTAGTCCGGGCCGGAGCAGCGAGCGCGCGGGCCTCACGTCACCCGTCACGCGGATGATGGCGTCGCCCAGCGCGGGGCGGCGGGCGAAGCGGCGCGACACCCGGCGCAGCAGCGCGGGGCGCGATACGAACGCTTCCACCAGGTGCTGCACGCGCTCGCCGGAGCCAAAGGCGCGGCGGCGGGCCCGCTCGTACGGGGCCAGCCCGGCGGCGGAAAGGTCCCCCGCGCGCAGGGCGGCGCCGGCGGTGCGGGCCGCGAGCTCGGCGCCGCGCAGGGCGCGAAAGATCCCCTGCCCCGTGAAGGGATCGTAGTACCCCGCCGCGTCTCCCACCAGCAGCGCGCCGTCGGCGATGGCGCGGCGCACGGGGAAGTCGAAGGGGCCGGTGGTCAGCACGTCGTCCACCCGCCGCGCATCCGCGAAGCCGAAGCGGTTCAGCGCGTCGTCGAAGAAGCCGGCCGGATCGCCCGCTACCTCGCGCGCCTCGTCGCCCGCCACCACCACCGTGACGTTGTGGCGCCCGCCGCCCACCTCGGCGATCCCCACGCACCCGCGGCCGAGCGCGCGCAGCTCGCCCCAGCCGCGGCCGGCGGCATCCACGCCCGCGACGTGGGCCGTGAGCGCGATCTTGCGCAGGCGCGGCGAGCGGCGCAGCAGGTCCAGCCGACGCATCACCACGGAGCGCAGGCCGTCCGCGCCGACCACGAGGCGGGCGCGGATCTCCTCCCCCGTCGCCATCCGCACGCCCACAACGCGCCCGCCCTCGCGCGCCACGTCCACCACGTGAGCGCCGGTGCGCACCTCCGCGCCGCTGAGGCGCGCGTGGTCGAGGAGGACGGCGTCCAGCACCTCGCGCTCGATCCCGATCCCGTGCACCCCGCCGGGGAAGCGCCCGCGGAAGCCGTCCTCGCTTCCCGGACGGATGCGCCATCCGTCCAGCCGCGCGGGGCGTGTGGCATCGACCGCATCCCACGCGCCGAGCGCGTGCAGCGCGGCGACGCCGGCCGGGTTCACGCACTCCCCGCACGCCTTGCGGCGCGGGAACTCGGCGCGGTCCATCAGCAGAACGGCGTGGCCAGCCCCGGCGAGCCTCGCCGCCGCCGCCGCCCCCGCCGGCCCACCGCCGACCACGACCGCGTCATACATAGAACAGAAGTCCCGGGTGCCAAGTGCCTAGTGCCTGGTGAACTACTTACCTGACCAGACCAGCGCGACGCGGAAAGGCACGTGTGCGAACGCCTCGGCGCCGCGCAGGCCCGCCCGCGCGGCGAGCGAGCGCAGCTCCTCCGGGGTGAACGAGCGCTGCACGGAGAGCGGGCCGTCGTTGCGCGTGATGGGGTGCGTGCGCCAGAAGGTGGCCGCCAGCAGGCGCGCGCCGACGTACGCCATGCGCGTGCGGTGGAGGTCGTTCACGATCGCCCCCAGCCGCGTCACGCGGTCGAGTTCGCGCAGCACGCGCACGCAATCCTCGTCCGAGTCGAAGTGGTGAAGCGCCGTGGAGCAGAGGGCGAAGTCGAACGAGCCGTCCGCGTGCGGCAGCGCCAGCGCGTCCGCGGGCTCGGCGGTCACGTCGGGATCGGCGGCCACGCGGGCGCGGGCTTCGGCCAGGGTGGCGGGGTGCGCGTCGGTGGCGACCACGCGGATCTTCACGCCGCGCCGCCGCCCCCAGTCCGCCACCGCCAGCGGAATGTCCGCCGAGCCGGTGGCCACGTCCAGCACGCGGTACTCGCGCCGCGGATGCCGCTCCACCAGACGCGCCAGGTGGTGGAGGACGACGCGCGTCCCGCCCAGCCAGCGGTTGACGCCGCGCAGGTCCGCCAGGCTCCGCGCCAGCTCGCGCGGATCGGCGTCGGGCGCGTCCATGCGCTCCTCGCCGGCGATGCGCGGCATGCCCATGAAGGCTCTCTGTGTCTCTGTGCCTCTGCGCGAGGCCGCCGTTCTCACTGTGCCGCCCCCGGCCGCCGGTCGGGCTCCACGTGCACGATCACGTCCTGCGCACCCAGGCGCTCCGCGACCTCGGTCTCCACGCGGTCGGCGATGTCGTGGGCCGTCTCCACGTCCAGCCCGCCGCGCACGGCGATGGTGAGCTCGGCGAAGAGGGCGCCGGGGCGGCCGCGGGAGCGCACGTCGTACACCTGGCGCACCCCGCGGACGGTGCCGGCCACGTGGGTGATCTCTTCCGCCTCCACCGCGCGCTGGTCCACCAGCACGGGCACGGCCTCGCGGATGATCCCCCACCCCGTCCGCGCGATGAGCACGGAGACTACGAGCGTGGTCCACGCGTCGCCATTGGGGACGCCCAGCTCGGTGAGGCCCAGACCCGCGAGCACCGCCACCGTCACCCACACGTCGGCCCGCAGGTGCGCCGCGTCGGCCAGGAGGAGGTCGCTGCGCAGCGCCTCGCCGCGCCGCCGCTCGTACGCGGAGGCCACGAGCCCGATGGCGAGCGACACGCCCATCGCGCCCACCGCCACCGTCGCATTCAGCTCCGTCTCACCGCCCTTCATGATCCGCCACACGGCCCCGCGCACCAGCTCGGTGACGGTGATGGAGAGGAAGGCCACCATCGCCAGCGCGCCCAGCGTCTCGAACTTGGCGTGGCCGTACGGGTGCTCCTCGTCCGGCTCGGCGCCCGCCACGCGCGCCAGCACGATGGCGACGACGGTCGTCAGCACGTCGAGCCCCGAGTCGATGGCGCCGCCGAGTACGGCCAGCGACCCCGCCCGCACGCCGGCGACCGCCTTCACGACGACGAGCACCAGCGACACCGCCAGCATGGAGTTGAGCACCCGCCGCACCTCGGCGGAGCGCCCGGGCGCATCGTCCAGGTCGATCGACGGCTTCATCATCCCACCAGCGCGCGGCGGACCTTCTCGGCCGGCGCTTCCATCTCCGCCGCGATCTCCGCTTCGTCCAGCGTGGTCAGCGCGCCGTCGCGGAAGAGGACGCGCCCCTTCACCACGGTGAGGATCACGTCCGAGGCACGCGCCGCGTGGAAGACCGCCGCCTCGGGCGAGTGCACCGGGCGGACGTGCGCGCCCGCCAGCGAGACGGCGCACAGGTCGGCGTCCTTGCCCGGCTCCAGCGTCCCCACGCGGCCGTCCATCCCCAGCGCAGCCGCGCCGTCCAGCGTGCAGAGCCGCAGCAGGTCCGCGGGCGACAGGGCCTCGTGCGATGCCAGGCGCCCGCGGTGCACCACGGATGCGATGCGCGCCTCCTCCAGCAGGTCCAGCCGGTTGTTGCTGCCCACGGAGTCGGTCCCCAGCCCCACGCGCACCCCGGCGTCCAGGAGCTCGGGATAGGGGGCGATGCCGTGGCCCAGCTTGGCGTTGGCCACCGGGCAGTGCGCGACGGCGCACCCGGCCTCGGCGATGCGCAGGATGTCTTCCGCGTCCAAAGTCACGCAGTGGATGAGGAGCGGGCGCGCGTCGAGCACGCCCAGCCGGTCGAGCATCTCCACCGTCGTCCGGCCGCGCACGGGCGTGTCGATGCCGCGCGCCTGCAGCCCCGGCGCGAAGTCGCCCGCCCCATTGGCCACCAGCGCCCGCTCCGCCTGGGACTCGGAGGCGTGAACGGCCATGGGGAGGTCCTCGGCCAGCGAGTACTCCGCGGCGGCGCGGAAGAGGCGGTCGGACACGGTGTAGGGCGCGTGCGGCGACACGCCGATCCTCACGAGCTCCGTCTCGTCGCGGCGCAGGAGATCCACGGCGGCGCGCAGCTCGGCCATCGATTCGGCGGCCTGGGCCGGATCGGGCCCGAACACCTCGCGGTACAGCACGCCGCGCATCCCCGACTCGCGCAGCGCCACCGCCCCCGCGGCCGACGACTCGGTGCCGGCCAGCGTCGTCATCCCGGACCGGATCGCCTCCACCATGGTCCAGCGGGCGGCGGCGCGGTAGTCGGCGTCGTCCATGGCCACGCGCTTGGTGCCCACCAGGCGCAGGATCCAGTCGCGAAAGCGCAGGTCCTCCAGCGCGCCGCGAAAGAGCGAGAGCTCGGGATGGGCGTGGACGTTGACGAGCCCGGGGAGGAGCGCCGCCTCGCCGAGCTCCACCACCTCCGCGCCCGGCGGCGGCTCCAGCGCCGCGCTGGGCCCCACCGCCGCGATCCGCCCGTCCGCGCCCACCATCACCGCTCCCCCGCGGATCGGCTCCAGGGCCACGGGCAGCACCCACGCCGCGCGGTATATCGTCGGACTCATTCGCATTCCCCGGCATCGTGCACGCCCCGTTCCATCACACAGAGACACGGAGGCACGGAGAAAAGCCAATCTCCGTGCCTCCGGGTCTCTGCGTGAGCCCAATCAGTTGGGGAAGCTGAAGAGCGACGCGCTCAGCGCGCGGCGGCTGCTGCGGCGGATCTGCGGGTGGTCGTCGGCGGCGCCGCGGCCGATGGCCTGGCCGATGCCGAGCGACACCTGGATCCCGCCGGGGCGGAAGTGAGGCGCCACCGGGGCCGCGAAGTCAAGCCGGTAGGTGCGGCGCGAGCCGGGGGGGAAGGCCACCCGCAGCCCCACGCCCACGCTGGCCTGCACCGGCGACTCGGTGCCGTACAGGTCGCCGCCCTGCCAGATCTTCCCCACGTCCACGAACGCCGCCGAGCCGACGTCGAACAGGCGCGGATAGGGCCATCCCAGGTACATGCGGTGCTCCAGCGTGGCCACGCCGCGGCGCTCGCCCATGAAGGCGTGGGGCCGGTATCCCCGCAGCCCCGCCCGGCTCCCCAGCGTGAGCTGGAAGGGCACCGTGGTGCGCCACCCGCCATCCGCCATCACCGTGGCGACGAAGGTGGAGCGGCTCTCGGGGCCCGGGCGCCAGTACGCCCACCCGTCCGCCTGGCCGAAGACGTTGCGCCACTCGAAGCTCCCGACCGGCGCCGCGTAGTCCCTGCGCCCCTCGGCCACCACGCGCACCCCGGCCAGCACCCCGCCGGGGAGGTGCCCCGCCGCGAAGAAGCCCAGGTCCACCGCCAGGTCGTCGTCGTCCGAGATCGCGGAAAGGCTGCGCCCGATCCCCACCTCCGCCTCCACACCCAGCCGCACGTCCTCGGAGCCGCGCACGGCGTCCAGCGCGCGGTGGCGCTCGAACCAGACGTTGCGCTGGCCGGCCAGGAACACCATGCGGAGCGACGACACCGAGTCCAGCCCGAACACCTCGCCGCCGCCCGGCAGGGGGACGGTGATGGGCGAGCCGCTGGATGAGTGCAGCGAGTCGCGCGGGTACACCGTCCAGTCGCCCGCCAGCGCCACGCCAAAGAGCGTCAGGTTGCCGCGCTGCCCCAGCCGGAACACCGTCCCCACGTCGAACACGCGGCGCTCCTCGGGGAAGAGGAAGCGGCGCGGGCGCCCGTCCTCGCCGGGGATCCAGAACTCGAAGTTGTTCTCCTCGTGCACCACCTGCTGCCGGAAGGCGAACCGGCCCGCCTCGCCGCGGAAGGGCCAGGCGAGCCGCTGCTGGACGCCGTACCCCACCGGCGTGCGCTCCAGCGACACCTCCGCGTCCAGGTGAGTGCCGAAGAGCTGCCGCGTGGCGAAGGCGGCGCCGAACACGCGCTCCCCCTGCCGCTCCTTCACGAAGGCGGACACGCGCTGCCCGCGCCCCAGCAGGTTGTCTTCGCGCAGCTCCAGCCCGCGCAGCCCCACCTCGCCGCTCTCCACCTGCGGCTCCAGCCGGGTGGACCATTCGTCGCGCGTCTCCACCACCACGTGCTGGGTGCCGTCCGGCTGCTCCACGGCGAAGACGTCCGCGTCGGCCAGGAACGGCGTGCTGCGCAGGATGCGCTCGGAGTCCTCCAGGAGCGCGGGGTCGTAGCACCCGCCTTCCCTGAAAAGGAGCTCGCGCCGGATCACCGTCTCGCGCGTGCGGATGTGGGCGCGGTTGGCCAGGCGGTACGCCCACCCGAAGCGCGAGTCCAGCTTCCCCGCCTCGGTGTCGAAGACCGAGCGGTTGTCCACGAAGAGCTGCGAGATACGCCCACCCGGGCACTCGGCGTCCTGCGCCGCCAGGGCGCGCGAAAACAGCGCGGCCGCCAGGGCGAGCGCGCAGAACGTGCGGGTGGAAGGGCGCAGAGTCGACAACCTCGGGCCTCGCGGCGAATAGGGTGTCTCGTAAGCTAGCAATGTTCGAGCCCCAACGGCAGTGCTCACACAGAGACACGGAGGCACGGAGACGACTTCATCTCCGTGCCTCCGTGTCTCTGTGTGAGCACTGCGGTCAGTCGCCGACGGACGCGGGGCTGGGGGACGCGAGCCGGGCGAGCGCTTCTTCGGCGCGGGCCTGGTCCTTCACGGCGCCGAGCTCGGCGAACATCTCGCACGCCCGCTCCAGGTACGCCTGGGCCTCTTCCACCCCGCCGGTCTGCAGGCGCAGCTCGGCGTAGTCGGCCAGCGTCTCGGCCTCCAGGTAGGTGTAGCCCTTGGCGCGGGCGATCTCCAGCGCCTTCTCGTACAGCGTGAAGCCGTCGGCGTCGCCCCGCGAGCGGGCGATGTTGCCCCGGCTGTGGTAGAAGCGCACCAGCAGGTACGGCGAAGCGGCGGCGATGGCGTGCTCTTCGGCCACGTGCGCCCACTCCTCCGCCTGCGTCACGTGCCCCTGCTTCAGCCGAAGCTCCGCGATGTCCACCGCGATGGCCACCCGCAGCGTGGGGGTGATGGGGAGCTGGAACGCGCGCTCGTAGATGGTGGACGCTTCGTCCGTCCTCCCCTGCAGCGCGCGCAGGTGCGCCAGGTTGTGGAGGCAGACGGCGAGGTCCTGGGGGGACGAGTGGACGTTCCAGATGGCGAGGGCCCGCTCGAACCACTCCTCCGCGTCGGCGATGCGCTCCAGGCGCGTGGACACGTTGGCGAGGTTGTTGAACAGGTAGCCGCGCTCCAGCTCCAGCGTCCCCTTGGGGGCCGTGTCGGTGAGCGCCAGCACGGCCCGGCACGCCGCCTCCGCCTCGGGCCAGCGCCCCTGCCAGAAGTACACGTTGGCGCGTCCGGTGCGGGCGATCACCTCGCCGTGCAGGTCCGCGGAGTCGCGGGCGAGCTCGGCGCTGCGCTCGTAGTGCGACGCGGCTTCCTGGAACTCGCCCAGCGCCAGCGAGATGCGCCCCACCCGCCTCAGCGCCAGCACCTGCGCGCCCTTCTCCGCCAGGGGGAGGGACACGCGAAGGGCCGCCCCGTAGCACTGGTGTGCGCTGCGGACGCGGCCCATCTCCTCGTGCTGCTCGCCCAGCGCCACCAGGTGGCGCGCGGCGGCGTCGAAGTCGCTCTCGAAGAAGCTGCGCAGCACGGGGCGCAGCCCCTGGTGAAGCGAGGCCACGTACTCGCGCAGCGCCGCCTCCGCATCGTCCAGCGCGCGGTCGATCTCGTCCGGGCTGAGGATGCGCTTGTCGACGGTGGCGAACGCGCTGGAGCTGTCCCACGTCCTGCGTGGGTCCGGCTGGGCGTAGCTGATCAGCCGCAGCCGGAGTACTTCGAGGTCGTCGAGCGGAGGAAGAAGCGCGAGCACTTCTTCCACGGCGGCGTCGGATCTTTGCACGGAAAGGGAGCGCGGCTTGTGCGGTTCAGCCACCCGAGGTGCTTACCGTGCCGCCGCCCATGAACGCCGTTCCGTACGTCGAGAAGTGCCACACCTGCGTCTGCACGCGCAGGCCGTCGGCGCTCAGCGTGCCGCCCTGGTCCGTCCACTGCTTGGTGGACTCGTCGTACCACAGGGCCTTGGCCGCGTACCCCTCGGAGGTGGTGCCCGCGTAGGGAAGCTCGATGGTGATGGGCTGCGCGAACTTCACGTTGTGCGGGCCGAACTCGGCCAGCGCGCGCTCGGTCCCCTCCTTCGGGAGGCTGAGCGTGAACATCGTCACCTTGTCCACCGCGCCGGCCGGCACCACGATGCGGAAGCCGTAGTACTCCAGCGTGCCGCCGCGGGGCCCGATCCACGCCTTGGCCCACAGGTTCTCGGGCTTCGTGCGGAGCTCCCGGTACTGCGCCACCGTCTCCACGTGCTGGAGAGTCAGCATCGTCTCGTTCGCCACACGCGCCGCCACCGGCGGCGCCATCCCCGCCCGCGGCCGATCCATTTCCGAGCAACCAGCCGCCAGCGCGAGCATCGGCACCACACCGACAAGGAAACGGCGAAGACGCATGCGTACCTCCAGAACGGGAATTGGGTTCAGTGAAGACGTGCGGAAGAGGCGGGTCGGGCGCCCTTTAGCGGGCAAAAGTGAACAGACGTTACAATACTAACCGAAGGTCCGCGAACCGGCAACGCGCGGGCGAAACAGGGGAACCGCGGGGAACGGCGCGTGCTGAGAGGGCCCTTGTATGACGCGCAGACAGTAGATTGGGAGCATCCCCGGCAGCTCGATGGCCCTCAGGTGGCAAACACCGTGGGTGAGCTGGAGCGCCGGGGGCTGCCCGCCCAAGAGCCCGAACCGTTGCCCGGGGGTGAACCCC
>DASVSA010000577.1:0-2194 GCA_036388335.1 Longimicrobium sp.
ATCTCGGACTCCACCCCGTGCTCCCGTGCGCGCCGCGCCACCAGCTCCGTGTTGCAGAGGAGGAGGACGCGGTGGCCGCGCGCCTGGAGCCCAGCCAGGAGGAGCACGGTCGCGCGCTCCGCCCCGCCCCAGATGCGGGCGCCGTTGTGTGCGGCGATGAACAAGGAAAGTGCGTGAGTGCGTTAGTGCGTGAGTGCGGTGTTCCTTTCTCCGTGTCTCTGTGTCTCTGTACGAGATCCTCAGCCAAAGAACTCCCGCACCGCGCCCGCCACGTGCGCGAGCTGCGCCTCGGTGAGCTCGGGGAACACGGGGAGCGAGAGCACCTCGCGGGCGGCGCGCTCCGACTCCGGGAACTGCCCGGGGCGGTACCCCAGGTACGCGAAGCACTCCTGGCGGTCCAGCGGCACCGGGTAGTAGACCGAGCTGCCCACGCCGCGCTCCTTCAGGTGCTCCTGCAGCGCGTCGCGGCGGCCGTCCAGCACGCGCAGCGTGTACTGGTTGACGATGGACTCGTTGCCCGGGCGCACCACGGGCGGGGTGATCCCCTCCACGCCGGCCAGCGCCTCGTCGTAGAAGGCGGCGTTGCGGCGGCGGGCTTCGCTCCAGCGGTCCAGGTACGGGAGCTTGGCCGAGAGGACGGCCGCCTGCAGCGCGTCGAGCCGCGAGTTGAAGCCCACCTCCTCGTGGTGGTACATCTGCCGCCCGCCGTGCACGCGCAGCTTCCGCAGCCGCTCCGCCACCTCGCCGTCGTTGGTGACGATCATCCCCGCGTCGCCGAACGCGCCCAGGTTCTTGGTGGGGAAGAACGAGAAGCAGCAGGTGTCGCCCAGCGTGCCCGTGGTGATCCACCCGTCGCCGTCGCGCTGGCGGGCGCCCACGGCCTGCGCCGCGTCCTCGATGACGGCCAGCCCGCGCCGGTCCCCAAGTGAGCGGAAGGCGCGCATGTCCGCCATCTGCCCGAAGAGGTGGACGGGCATCACGGCGCGCGTACGCTCCGTGACCGCCGCCTCCGCCGCAGCCGGGTCCAGATTGAAGGTGTCCGGCTCGATGTCCGCGAACACGGGCCGCGCTCCGGCGTTGTGGATGGCGCCCGCCGTGGCGAAGAAGGTGAAGGGCGAGGTCACCACCTCCTCGTCGCGCCCCACGCCCGACGCGCGCACGGCCAGCAGCAGCGCGTCCGTCCCGCTGGCGCAGCCGATGGCGTGCGCCACGCCCAGCTTCGCCGCCATCTCCTCCTCGAACCGGTCCACCACCGGCCCCAGGATGAAGCGCTGCTCCTCCACCACCGAGCGCAGCGCGTTCATCACGTCATCCGCCACCTCATTGTACTGAAGCGTCAGGTCCAGCAACGGTACTTGCATGTCTCTCTGTGTCTCTGTGCCTCTGTGTGAGGCCATCTGTTATCAATCCACCGCGACGGCCGTCCGTGCCTCGTCTCCGAACTGCATCTCGTACAGCCGCCGGTACGTGCCGCCGCGGGCCAGCAGCTCGTCATGGGTGCCGCGCTGCACGATGCGCCCGCCCTCCAGCACCACGATCTGGCTGGCGCGGCGCACGGTGGAGAGGCGGTGGGCGATCACCAGCACGGTGCGCCCCGCCATCACCTCGTCGATCGCCTGCTGCACCAGCCGCTCGCTCTCCGTGTCCAGCGCGGAGGTGGCCTCGTCCAGGATCAGCACGGGCGGGTCGCGGAAGAGGGCGCGCGCGATGGCGATCCGCTGCCGCTGCCCGCCGGAAAGGCGCGCTCCCTTCTCGCCCAGCACCGTGTCGTACCCCTCGGGGAGTGACGCGATGAAGTCGTGAGCGTTCGCGGCCCGCGCCGCCGCCTCCACGCGCTCCTGGGGCGCGTCGGGCACCCCGTAGGCGATGTTGGCGCGCACCGTGTCGTGGAAGAGGATGGTCTCCTGCGTCACGATCCCCAGCAGCCCGCGCAGCTCCGCCAGGCGCAGCTCGCGCAGGTCGGCGCCGTCCAGCGTGATGCGGCCCTCGGTGACGTCGTGGAAGCGCGGCAGCAGGTCCGCCAGCGTGCTCTTCCCCGCCCCGCTGGGGCCCACCAGCGCCACCACCTCGCCGGGCCGGATTTCCAGGTCGATCCCGGAGAGCACGGGCGCGCCGGGCACGTACGCGAAGCCGGCTCCCTCGAAGCGGATCGCGTCGTGGAATCCCCCCACCTGGCGCGCGCCGGGGGCATCCT
>DASVSA010000578.1:0-16963 GCA_036388335.1 Longimicrobium sp.
GCGCCGACGCACGCCAAACGCCCCTCCCCCAGGTAGTTATTGGGGGAGGGGCCGCGAGGTGACGAGCGGGGGTGGGGGCCCGCCCCTCACCACCCCAGCACCTCCTCGATCTGCCGCGACAGCTCCATCGGATCGAACGGCTTGGTGAGCACGCCGCGCACGCCCAGCCCCTCGAAGCGCGAGCGGTCGGACGCCTGCACCTTGGCCGTCAGCAGGATCACGGGGATGCCAGCCGTGCTCGCCTGCGCCTGCAGAGCCCGGAAGGTGGAAGGGCCGTCCATCTCCGGCATCATCACGTCGAGGAGGATGGCGTCCGGCATCTGCTCGGCGGCGATGCGCAGGCCCTCGCCGCCCGAGCTGGCGCCGTACACCTCCCAGCCGGCCACCGCCTCCAGGGAAAGCTGCGCCACCTCGCGGATGTCGTCCTCGTCGTCGATTACCAGGACACGCTTGCTCATTACTCGTCGTCGCCGCCGGCGGCGTCCTGCCCCGCCCCGCCCAGGCGCGACAGCACGTGGTCCACGCCCTCCTGCGTGATGGCGTATTGCTTCCGCGCCTGGCGGGTGGTTCCCATCTTCTTCTTTTGCGTCATCAGCGGCGGCCGGGAGCGCAGGTTCGACTCGATGGCGCGCGTGATGTTGGGCACGGGCAGCCCGTTGCGCTTGAGCTCGGCATTGATCGCCTGGCTGGTGACGGTGCGGTCCGGCCGGCCGCGCGAGAGCACGTACGCGCCCAGCAGCGCCCGCTCCGCCATCGTCTCGGGGCGCCACTGCTCCACCAGCGTCCCCACCGCCTGCACGGCGCGCCGCGGTCCGGTGCCGGACCCCTTGGGACGGCCGGGACGGCGCCGCACGGGCTCTTCGGCCGCGTCGCCGGCGCCGGCGCTCTCGGCGGGGGCCGCCGCGGCGCCGCCGCCCTGGAACGCGCGCTCCAGGAGGATGTCGCGCGCCCGCTCCTTGAGCACGGGGTCGTAGCTGGAGATCGCCGCGTTGATCTCGTCGAGCAGCGCTCTGACTTCACGCAGGTCGGTCATGTGGTGTCATGTTCGGCGGCCTCCGTGCGCACGGGCGTGCGGGCGGAAGGCCACGTTGCGGTCCGGCTGCGCGTGGGATGACACGCAATGTTGCCGGCGTACGCAACATTTAATCCGCCGATGCAAGTGCCGTCAAGTAGTGCCCGTATGCCTCCTCCCCGAAGCACACCACCGTGACCTCCTGGGGAAGCTCGTTTTCGCGGAGGAATGCGACCGTCGTGGCCATTGCGATGCGCGCCGCACGCGCCAGCGGAAAGCCGTATGCGCCCGTGCTGATGGAGGGGAATGCAATGGTGCGCAGCCCCCGCTCGGACGCCAGCTTCAGCGAATTGCGCCAGGCGGAGGCCAGCAGCTCGTCCTCGCCGTGGGCTCCATCCCGCCATACCGGCCCGACGGTGTGGATGACCCAGCGCGCCGGCAGGCGGTAGCCGCGGGTGATCTTGGCCTCGCCGGTGCGGCACCCGTCCAGCGTGCGGCACTCCGCCAGGAGCTCGGGCCCCGCGGCGCGGTGGATCGCCCCGTCCACGCCGCCGCCGCCCAGCAGCGAGTTGTTGGCGGCGTTCACGATGGCGTCCACGTCCACGCGGGTGATGTCGCCCGTGACGATCCTTATCCGGTCCTTCATGGGTCGCGCATCCCGAGGCCGGCCGTGGTCATCAGCGCCGCGCCGGCGGCCAGCCAGCGGCCGAGGCTCGCCGCTTCTTCCTCGATCCCCAGCCCCCAGGTCGCGTCGGTGATGACGGTCACGGGGAGACGGCGCTGCTCCGCCAGCATCCCCTCGACGGCCTGTTTCACGCACACGTCCCGCGCCACCCCCGCGACGTAAACCTCCACCGGCCGCCCCAGCCCCTCGCGCAGTGCCCGCAGCAGGTCGTCGGTGGCGGCGTTCCCCTCGAAGACGTCGAAGCGGCTCTTGTGGATGAAGACCGGCCGCCGGTCCGCGATCGCGCGACGCGCCGCCGCCCGCGCGTCGGCGGCGTTGGCGGCCCGCGCCAGGACGATGGGCTCCTCGGGGCGGATGGAGGCGATGATCTCCGCTCCTTCGCGCTCCGCCGCGTCGTCCGACAGGCCCATGCAGTGCGGCGGATAGGTGCCGCGCGACGGATCGGGCGCCACGGCGTCGATCTCCTCGTCCGCGTACGAGTGCCAGTCGCCCGTGAACACCATCACGTCGCAGTGCTCGTGCATCCACTCCACCGCCCGCTCGATGGCGGGGATGGCCCGCTGGGCGCCCTCATCCTCCCCGTTGTCGAACAGGTTGCGGACGTAGAGCCTCCCGCCCCGCTCCGGCGGCAGGAGGAAGTCGTTCTGCGCATCCACCACCCAGCCGATGCGCGCCATCTTCCCGTTCATCGGCCCCGCCCCGGGTACACGGGCTTGGGCGCGCGCTTCCATGCGGTGGCGTCCACGCGCGCGAGCACGGCCGCCACGATGCCCGGCGAGATCCCCTCGGGCGGGCTCCCGGCCCGGGGCCGCTCCTCGCCGAACGCGGGGTAGTAGTGGGCGAGCACCGCGTCCGCCTCGGCGTAGGTGAAGCCCAGCTCGCCCTCGTCCGTCTGCCCCGGCCACAGGTCGGCGGACGGCGCTTTGTCGATGACGGCGGGGGGCACGCCCGACGCGGCGGCGATCTGCCAGATCTCCGTCTTGAGAAAGGGCGAGAGGACCTCCAGGTCGCTCGCCGCGTCGCCGTGCACGGTGAAGTAGCCGAGCAGGTTCTCCGTGCGGTTCTCGGTGCCCAGCACGAGGGTGTCGCCCATGAGGTTGGCGAGGGTGTAGAGGGTGACGGCGCGCTGGCGGGCCTTGAGGTTGCCCAGCGCGAGCACCGCGCGCGCGTCGGACGGGTCGGCGCCGAGCATCGCGTGGAGCCCCGTGGCCTCCGCCGCCGCGTCCACCGCCGCCGCGATGTCGATCGTCCGCCACTCCGCGTCCGGCAGCCCCTCCGCCGTCGCCCGCGCATCGTCCAGCGACGCCGGCGCCGACGCCGCGTGCCGCGCCGAACTGACGCCGCCGTACGGCATTGAGATCAGCACGACGTTCTTGGGGCCGAGCGCGCGCGCCGCGACCATGGCGGCCGTGGCGCTGTCCACGCCGCCGGAGAGGCCCATCACCACGCGGCGCTTCCCCGCCCCGCGCACGGTGGCGGCCAGCCACTCCGCCACCGCCGCGAGCTCCGCCTCCGCGTCGATACGCAGGCCGGCCGGGATGTCACGCCTGGATTCGGTCATCAGGGTCATGATGTTTGGCTCACACGGAGGCGCGGAGACACGCAGAGAAACCCCTCACCCGGCGCGGCTCCAGTCGAGGCGCACCATGCGGGGGTTCTCACGGAAGTGGCGGCCGACTTTGCCGGCTTCGGCGCCGTCCAGGCGCACGACGTCGGCGGTGAAGTCGAAGTCGCTGAGGAGGCCGCCGGAGCCGTCGCTGTGGCCCAGGAGGCTGCTCCCCACGCCGTAGGCGGCGGTGGGGACGCCCTCGGCTTCGAACTGGCGGATCTTGTTGGGCTTGAAGCCGCCGCTCACCACGATGCCCACTTCGGGGAAGCCCTCGGCGTCGAGGGCCGCGCGCATCTTGCGCACGAGGTGGGCGTTGACGCCGGTCAGCGAGGCGCGCCCCCACACCTCCGGGTCGCCGATCAGGGAGTCGTCGATCAGGCGCTCGCTGGTATCCACCCGCACCGCGGCCAGCGAGCCGGGGCCGAACTCCTCGCGCATCGCCCGCGCCACCTCCAGGGAGGTGCGGACGGAGTTGTTCTCGTAATCCACCAGGCTCATCACCTGCACGTCCGGCTCGTGCTCGCGCAGGTAGCGCGCGAAGGCGAGCGTGGCCGCCACCGTGTCGCCCCCGAAGGCGGCGATCATGGCGTGCGGCATGGTCCCCACGCCCCGCGCGCCCCACCACGCGCCGGCCGCGTCGCTGGACACGCTGCGGGCGCCGCCCACCTGCGCCGCGAAGCCGTCCGGCGTCTGCACGCGCCAGTCGTCGTGGCGCGGAGCCATGAAGATGACCGGCTTCCCCGCCGCCGCTTCCACCACGGCGCGCGTGTTGGTGGCCACCAGGGAGCGGCGCGCCAGCACGCCCAGCAGCGGCGTCTCCAGGTGCCCGAAGGCGCGGTAGGGCCCGTGGACGTGCATCACCGTCTCCCACGCCTCTGAGCCGGCCGCGTTGATCGCGTCGCCCTCCAGCAGCGTGTCCACCGTCACCTGTCCGGCCTCGTACCCATCCGCGAGCTGCGTCTGCAGGAGGCGGAGCGCCTCGTAGACGCCGGCCAGCACCCCGCCCTTCTTGGCGAAGATCTGCAGCGTCACCTCGGGGTCGCGCCCCGCGTGCTCCAGCGTGGCGGAGGTGCGCACGAAGTAGCGGTCGGAGAGCCACCCGGACGCCATGCGCGGGTCGAACTGGAAGACCGCGGCGGGAAAGCTCGCCAGTGCCTCGTGGAGCTCGGTGTCGCGGGCGGCTTCGGTCATCAGTGTCATGGGATCTATGTGTCTCGTGACGAGAACAGGTCTGCCGAGAAAAGCGAACGCGCGAACGTTCTTGAAACGAGAGAAACGTGCGCGGGATGCACTGTCAACCTTCCTCCGCGCCTTCCAGGGGGAGCCAGGGGAAGCGGATGGAGGTCTCCAGCCGCGCGCGCAGGGTGTCCTGGCGGAAGCGGAAGAGCTCGGGCGCGACGCCGGGCCCGGAGTCGCGCGTCCTGCGCCGGCCGGTGCCGAGCACGATGCGCGGCGCGCGCGTGGCGCGGTCGTCCTTGGCGGCGGCCACGGCGCGGCGGAAGTTCGCCCGGTGAAGCGGGCGCCCGGCGATGGCCTCGCACCCCTCCTGCAGCTCATCGAGGGTGAACTCGTCGCCCAGCAGCGCCAGGAGCGCGGCCGGGAGGTACTTGATCTTGCCGCGCAGCCTCCCCAGCGCGTCCGCCATGATCTGCCGGTGATCGAACGCCATCGGGCGCCCCAAGCCACCGGGCGTCGCGGCTCGCCCCCACACGTCCCGGTGCGCCTCCTCCACCAGCCCGGCCTCTACAAGCAGCGCCAGGCGCTCGGGAACTCGCTCCTCGTTCCACTCGCGCAGCCCGAACCCCCAGGCGAACTCCACCCGCTCCGCGCGGTCGCCGCCGTGCTGGCGCGCCCACGCATCCAGCGCCCGGAGCGCCGCCCGCGCCGCCGAGCGCCCGGGGCCGGAGCGCAGGTCTTCCCAGGGGAAGTAGGTGTAGATGTCCTGCCAGCGCGCATCGGCCGCGTCGTCCGCGTGCTGTGGCGTGAATCCATCGCGCCGCACGAGCATCAGGTACGCGTTGGTGGTGACGCGGGAGCCGCGCGACACCCACTCCCCCGTCCCGGCGTCGCGGGCCCCGGCGAACTGGCGCGGATCGCGGCCGTTGGTGCTGTAGCTGCCCAGCGGCTCCACGTGCTCCGGCGGAGGGCACCCCGTCTCCTCGCGCAGCTCGCGGAGGGCGGCCTCGCGCGAGTCGTGGTCGCCCGCCCAGTCCATGAAACCGCCCGGCCACGCATCCAGCCCCGCGAACGGCTCGCCGCCGCGCACCACCAGCAGCGCCCGCAGCTGCGTAGCGCCGCCCTCGCGGTCCAGCGAGAGCGCCACCGCGTCGCCCGTGACCGCGTGCCGCGGGTACTCGCGCGCGTCGTATTCCAGCGCCCACTCCGGCGGGTCGCCCCCCGGGTCCACCCCGCCGCGCACCTCCGCCCCGTCGCTCCCCATCGCTCTCCCCTCCCGTCGCGAGACAATTCCGCGGGAATCGCTGGCATGGTGCGGGCCAGCGACTGCGGGCTCACACACGGGCATGGAGACACAGAGCAGAGATAAGTCGTTGTGCCGCAAGAGGATTGACAGGGCCGGGCAGGCGGGTTAGATTGGAAGCGTTGACAATACGGGTCTGGGGATGACTGGCTTCGACGTGTGTGGTGAAGCCATGGCAGCGTGCCGAGGTCTCCGAGTGCCTCGTTAAATAAGCGGTAAAACCTGTAACTGCGAACGATAACTTCGCCCTGGCTGCGTAAGTAGAGCTCCCCTCGGGGAATTCCTTACCGCCCTTCTGCTGATCAGACCCGCTTGAGCCGGGTCAGCAGTTGTCGCAAATTCAAGCTGGCTTACGCGAGCGTCGTGGTAGCGTAAGCGAGATTACACGACTGGTCTGGGATGGGCCTTCCACTGGCCGATGACCGGGCGAGGAGAAAAGAACAGTGGAATACGCACGTAGACGTCGTGGGGGATCTGCAGGCGGACCCGGGTTCGATTCCCGGCATCTCCACTTGATCGAAAAGGCCGCTCCAGCACATGCTGGAGCGGCCTTTTCGGTTTTCCTCCGTGCCTCTGTGTGAGGCTAAATCCCCACTTCGGGCGCACGGCCGGCCTTGGGCGCGAGGGCGACCCGGTTGCGCCCGCTCGCCTTGGCGCGGTACAGCGCCTCGTCGGCCAGGCGCAGGACGTCGCCGGCGGTGGAGGTGCACTCGGGGCAGGCGGCTACGCCCACGGAGGCGGTGATGCGCAGGGGGCGGCCGTTGGAGATCAGCGGGCGGGCTTCGATGCTGCGGCGGATGCGCTCCGCGGCGTCGCCGGCCTGCTTGAGGGGCGTCTCGGGCATCAGCACCACGAACTCCTCGCCGCCCAGGCGCGCGGGCAGGTCCACGTCGCGCACGCTGGAGCGCAGGAGGTCGGCCACGTGCTTCAGGACGCGGTCGCCCACCTCGTGGCCGTGCTCGTCGTTGAACTTCTTGAAGAAGTCCACGTCGAGCATGAGGATGGTGAAGGGGCGCGAGTAGCGGTCGAAGTAGGCGGACGCCGTCGCCACGCGCGTCTCGAAGGTGGCGCGGTTGGGGAGGCCCGTGAGCGCGTCGGTGGATGCGCGCTGCTCCACCTCGTCCAGCCGCAGTCCGCCGCGCAGGGGGGGCGGCGCGATGGAGCGCAGGTCGCGCAGCAGCTCCATCTCCCGCGTGCCGAAGCGCGCGGGGTCCGGGTGCCAGGCCGCCACGGCGCCCAGCGGCTCGCCATCCGCCACCAGGGGGATGACGGCGGCCGAGCGCGGCGGCGCCACCCACATCTCGCCCGGCGCGAGCAGCGGCAGCAGGTCGCCCTCCGCGCGCAAGTCGCGGTAGGAGAGGTCGACGCCGTGCTTGATGCTGAGCGCCACCCGCGAGTCGCCGTCGCCGAACTCGCTGGCCATGCGCGGAGCGCGCCCCTCCTCCGCCGCCACGTGAAGGATGCGCCCGAACGGCCCGCTCACCCCCGGCGCCAGCGCCACCGCGGCGCCCTCCGCGCCCAGACCCGAGCGTACCGCCTCCGCGAGCTGCCGCGCGAACGGCTCCAGCTCCAGCTCGCCCGGCAGGGTGAGGACGGCGGTGCGCAGCGCGGCCGTGCGGGCCTCGGCGCGCACGGAATCGGCGCGGACGCGCAGCAGCCCGACCAGCGCGGAGAGGTGGCGCGCGGCGGAGAGCGCCGTGGCCTCCGCGCCGGGGGGGACGACGCCGGGATAGGCGAGCGCGAGCACGCCCATCGGCAGCTCCACCGGCACCAGGAGCATCTCGGCCGCCCAGGGAGAGGGGAGGTCGCGCCGGCCGCGCTGCAGGTGCACCGGCATCTGCTCGTCGATGGCCCAGCGGAACGGGTGCCCATCGAGCGCCACGCGCCGCTCCGGCTCCGCCACGCCCGCGGGGGCCGAGCGGGCGCGAAGCTGGGCGGTGCCCTCGTCCGCGTCCATCTTCCAGAGCGCGGCTTCCTGCGCGTCCGTGGCCCGCCGCACCAGCTCCATCGCCGCCTCGGTGAGCTCCGCGTCGCTGACGCTTCCCTCGGTACGCAAGGGCTTCTGCTGCGCCTCCGGGTCCGGCTGCGCGATGCGGCGCGCGGCGGCGGGCACGAACGTCGCCGCCGCCCCCGCCGCGCACACCAGCGCGTAGCGGAGCAGATCCCACCATTCCACCACGCCACCGAAAAGCCACGCCGTGAGCGGGACGACCACGGCGGCGAGCACCACGGCGGGGACGGACCAGCGGGCACGCTCGCGCATCGCCAGGTACGTCCACACGCCGGCCGCTGCGATCAGCGGGGAGGCGAGGGAGCCGGTGGCGAGCAGGACGAGGTGGAGCGCGTAGAAGGCGGCGAGGATGGCCTCGCCGCCGGAGCGGCGGCGCGCGCACCCCCACACGGCGATGGCGGCCAGGACCACGACCGCCACGCGCAGTCCCGGATCCGTGACCCAGCGCAGGGCGATGAGGGAGCCGACGTAGGCGGCCGCCGCAAAGAGCGGCAGCGGTGACCGGGTACCGGGCGAGGCGCTGGAGATCGTCAGGGAGGGGGTAGCAGGTTGATACGCGCGGCCGCGGCGGCGGCGCCGAACCCGTTGTCGATGTTCACCACCGTCACCCCGGACGCGCAGGAGTTGAGCATCCCCAGCAGCGCCGCGAGCCCGCCGAACGACGCGCCGTAGCCTACGCTGGTGGGCACCGCGATCACGGGCGCGGACACCAGGCCGCCCACCACCGAGGGGAGCGCGCCCTCCATCCCCGCCACGACGATGACCACCGCGGCGCGCTGAAGCACGCTGCCGGCGGCCAGGATGCGGTGGATTCCCGCCACTCCCACGTCCGTGAGCCGCTCCACCGGGCTGCCGAAGGCGTGGAGTGTGGCCGCGGCCTCCTCGGCTACGGGGAGGTCGCTCGTCCCCGCCGTCACCACCAGCACGGGACCGCGGGTGCGGCGCTCGGCGGGGCGCGTGGGAGCGAGATACGCGGTGCGGCCCAGCTCGTTGAGCTCGAGGCCCGGGAGGGTGGCGCGCAGCAGCTCGGCGCCTTCCGGGCTCACGCGGGTGGCCAGCAGGCCGTCGCCGCGGACGGCGATGCGCTCGGCGATGCCGGCGAGCTGCGCGGGGGTCTTCCCCGCCCCGAAGATCACCTCCGGGAACCCGTGGCGCAGGGCGCGGTGATGGTCCACCACGGCGTAGCCCAGGTCCTCGGCGGGCGTCCAGCGCAGGCGCTGCTCGGCCGCTTCGGGTGCCGTCTCGCCCCGCGCGACCTCGCCGAGGAGGGCGCGCAGGTGCTCCGGCGTCACGCCGCGACCTCCTGCGTCTGCTGGAGGTACCCTTCCAGCAGCCGCTCCGCTTCCTCGATGCGCGTGACGGCGAAGAGCTCCTGGCGCAGCAGCCGCCCGTTGGGAAGCCCCTTGGTGTACCACCCCAGGTGCTTGCGGAACTCCACCATCGCCTTCTGCTCGTCCGTCTCCCACGCGATGGCGAGGCGGGCGTGCTCGATGACGATCCTGAAGCGGTCCACCGGGTCCGGGTCGGCCGGGATGGGACGCCCCTCGAGCGCCGCGCGGGCCTGCCGGAAGATCCAGGGCGCCCCATGCGAGCCGCGGGCGATCATGATCCCGTCACACCCCGTGTGGTCGCGCATCCGCTTCGCGTCCTCGCCCGTCCACACGTCCCCGTTGCCGATCACCGGGATGTCGAGCGCCGCCTTGACGGCCGCGATCTCGTCCCAGTTGGCGTGCCCGCTGTACATCTGCGTGCGGCTGCGGGCGTGCAGGGTGAGCGCCATGGCGCCCGCGTCCTGGCAGCGCAGCGCGATCTCCACCGGGTTGCGCGTGTCCTCGCTCCACCCGCTGCGGATCTTGACCGTGGTGGGGATGGAGATGGCGCCGCGCACCGCGCGGATGATGTTCTGCACCAGGTCCAGGTCGCGCAGGCAGCCGGAGCCGCCGTTGCGCGTGACGACCTTCTTTACCGGGCAGCCGAAGTTGATGTCCAGGAAGTCCGGCTCGTACACCTCTTCCACCAGCGCCGCCGCGTCGGCCATGGCCTGCGGGTCGCCGCCGAAGATCTGGATGCCGATGGGACGCTCTTCGTCGTTGAAGCGCAGGTAGCCGTGCGTGCGCCGGTCGTGGCGGCGGATCCCCTCGGCCGAGACGAACTCGGACACGACGACGTCCGCCCCGAACGAGCGGCAGAGCCGGCGGAACGGGGACTCGCTGACGCCCGCCTGGGGCGCCAGGTACAGCGGTACGGACCCGCTCGCGAGGAGGTCCAGGGTATTCGATCGCATCCGTGTAAAATACTAGAATTGAAGAGGTTTCTCAAGGAACGGGAAATCTCACACAGAGGCACGGAGACACAGAGGAGAGGGGGCCGGTGCAATATCCGCAGAGCGCAATAGCGTGCGCATTGCGCCAATAGCCGAACAGGCGAGGATATGGCGTGGCCATTTCTTGCGCGCTCTCAGGGCGCCAGGGCGCGGACCGATTGCTAAAACTGCCGCGTGCAGACTCTTGCGCGGAAATCTGGGCCTTGTAATATAGTTGTCCATGGAAAATACCCTCAACGAGAAACAGACCGACCTGCTGCGCTACCTTTCGCGGCAGACGGGGCCCGTGCCGGTAGACCACCTGGACGGGCGCGTGGTCCGCGCCCTGAAGTCGCGGCAGCTCATAGACGAGCGCAATGGCTGGGTGTCGGTGAGCGTGCAGGGCCGTGACGAATTCGAGACAAAGATCCGCCGCCGACGTGCGTTCTCTCCGCTCTCGTCGGAGTCGGGCGCGCGCAATGCCCGCGCGGAATCAATCAAGCGCGCCATCGACGCGCTGGAGCTCGCCCTTCCCCGCGACGCGGAGCTGATGGTGGGCGAGATGCCCGCGTATGCGGACGACGTCATGGAAGGGCTGAGGCGGTTCGCGCGCAGGCTGGAAGGGCGCTGAACAGCAGGTAGCTCACACAGAGGCACACAGAGGCACAGAGACACAGAGAGGTTTTCCTCCGTGTCTCTGTGCCTCTTTTTCATTTCCAGGTGAACCGGGCGCGGGTGCCCCAGAAGGCCATGGCGGTGAGGTAGATGGGCTGCGCCAGGAACCAGAGGGGGAGGTAGCGGAGCAGATTGCGGCGACGCGCGGCGGAGCCGTACAGGAGGAGGTCGGCGGCGAGCTTGGCGAGGGTGCCGGCGATCCAGGCGGACCAGGTGAGATACTCGGTCCAGACGAAGAGGGGGCCGCACATCACGAACACGTTGGCGTACAGCGACGCGGCGCCGTACGCCAGCACCCGCGGGTCGGTGGCGAAGTGGTGCATGCCGCTGGAGGCCCATCTCGCGCGCTGGTTGCGAAAGGCGCGCAGCGTGGGCACCGGGTCGGTGCGCACCCGGGTGTCCGCGCCGTCCGCGCACGCGATCCGGCCGATGGGGCGCAGCAGGTAGAGCATCAGCATGTCGTCGCCCGCCACGCGGTGCAGGCCCGAGCTGTAGCCGCCCACCCGGTCGAACGCGGTGCGGCGGTAGGAGAGGTTGTGCCCCGACGCGCCGAGTGGGAGGCCCAGGCGGGCGGTCGCCACCATCGTGGTGGTGAGGGTGAGGAAATCGAACGCCTGGTAGCGCTCGAACAGGCTGCTCCCCGCCGCGAACTCCGAACATCCCAGCACCATCGCCACGTCCGGCCGGAACGCGCCCGCCATCCCCTCCACCCAGGTGCGGGGCACGCGGCAGTCCGCGTCGGTGAGGAGGAGCAGCTCGCCTTTGCTGGCCTCCACGCCGCGCTGCAGCGCCAGCTTCTTCGGCGAGAGGCCGGCGGGGACCTCGGCCTGGCGGAGGAGGCGGAAGCGGCCGGGGTGGCGCGCGGCGGCCTCGCGTACCAGCTCCGCCGTGCCGTCGGTGGAGCGGTCATCCACGATCACGGCCTCGAATTCCGCGTACGTCTGCTCCGCCAGGTCCGCCAGGAGGCCGGGGAGGCGCTCCTCCTCGTCGCGCGCCGCCACCACCACGCTGACGAACGGACGCGCGGGACTCTCCGGCGCCGAACGCCGCCGCAATGCCCACGATGCGGCCACGGACGCCGCCCCGTACACGCCCAGCGCGGTGATGGTGAGGAGATCGAAGAAGGTCATGCGGGCGCTGAGCCGGGCATCACGCGCGGGGCCATGGTTCTCTGATCGTGGATCGGGGGGCTGGCTCTCTACGGGTTCCGTGCCAGCGCGTCGGAAACGCGTGACTCCGCGCGGCTAATCCTTTACATTGTGGCTCCATCCCGGCGCGGGACCCCCTCCCCACGCCGTTCGGCGCAACCGCGTCCTCCGCGGGAAACTCCCCATCCCCGATCCTCGTAGATGACGCCGGCCGCGCACGCTGCGCGGTGTCATCCCATCAGAGCATGGACATCTACCTTTTCTCGTTGATCCTGGGTGCGCTGGGTCTCGTCGCGATGGCTGCGGCGGGGCTGGGGCACAACGGGTCTCACCCCGGGAACGACGTCGGCGACGTCTCGCTTCACTCGGGCGGGCACGGACACGCCGGCCACGGGCACCACGCCGTACACGCGGATCACGACGCGCAGCACAACGGCGGCGGCCACGCGTTGTGGGTGTGGCAGATCCTGTCGCCGCGCGTGCTGTTCAGCGTGCTGGTGGGGCTGGGCGCGACGGGGCTGCTTGCGCAGCCGTTCCTGGGCGGCGTGCTCCTCTTCCTGCTGGCGCTCGCGGGCGGGGTGGCGTTCGAGGCGGCGCTGGTGAGGCCGATGTGGAACTTCCTCTTCCGCTTCGCGTCCGCGCCCGCGCTCACGCTGGAGAGCAGCCTGATGGACACCGGCACGGCCGTGATGCGCTTCGACGCGTCGGGGTCCGGGCTGATCGCGCTGGAAGTGGACGGGCAGGTGCTGCAGGTGCTGGCCACGCTGCGCCCCGAGGACCGCGCCAGGGGAGTCTCGGTGAGGCCTGGCGACCAGCTGCTGGTGGAGGAGGTGGACGGCGCGCGCAACCGCTGCGTCGTATCGTGGGCCGGACCGCCGCTCCCGGCGTCCGGAAACATTCGCGGAGAGCTAGAGCTATGAGCTGGATATGGATCCCGGTCATCCTGGTCGGCATTCTCATCGTCATCCCGATGATCGTCAACTCGTTCCTGCGCAGCGTGGGCGCGGGGAGCATCCGGATGGTGAGCTGGCTGAACGGGCGCACGGCCATCTACCGCGGGCCCGGCAAGTCGTGGGAGGTGCCCCTGTTCACCACGGGGACGACCCTCTCCAGCAAGGCAATCAACGTGGACCTGGACATCACGGACCAGACGGCCGACCTGGACGCCACGGGCACGCCCCAGCCGATCAAGGTGCAGGTGCTGGCGAGCGCCATCGTGTCCGTGGGCGACACGGACACCATGATCAAGACGGCGGCGAACCGCTTCTTCTCCAAGCCGGAGGGGGAGCAGCTCAACATCCTCATCGACCTGCTCTCCAGCTCCGGCCGCCGGGCGATCAACCTGCTCACTCACGACCAGCTCTTCTCGGCCAAGACGGCGCCGCGCCTCCCCAGCGGGATGACGGGGAACGCGCTGGCGGAGCACACGCCGGTGGAGCTCCCCGTGTCGCGCGCCGTGGACGCGGCGGAGGACGACGACGACCCGCTCGCCATCATCATCCGCAAGGCGTGCTCGCGCGAGCTCACGGACCTGGGGCTCGCCTTCAACTCGCTCAACATCAAGGTGGTGCAGAGCGAGGTGGCCGAGGCGCGCCGCCGCATGTCCGCCGCCGAGGCGCAGGCCAACGCGGACATCGTGAGCGCGCAGCAGTCGCGCCGCTCCAAGGAGGCGCAGCTGGAGGCCGAGCGCGAGATCAGCAACAAGCAGCGCGAGCTGGAGCAGACGCGCGCCGCCAACGCCGCCCTCATCGCCCAGGCCGAGGTGGCGCGCCAGGAAGCGCTCGGCCACCAGCGCATCGCGGAGCTGGAGGCCACGCAGATCGCCCAGGCCCGCGCCGACGCCGAGCGGGTGAAGATCCAGGCGTTCGCCACGGCCGAGGCGGAGGCCATCCGCATCCGCACGGTTGCCGAGGCCACGGCGGAGAGCATCCGCAAGGTGAACGAGGCGATCCAGCGCGGCGGCGAGAGCTACTTCCGCTACCGCCAGATCGAGATGCTGCCGGACATCGCCCCGGTGATCGCGGACGCGCTGGCCAAGGCGCGCATGGTCACGATATCGAGCGACGGCAACGCCCCGGAGAGCACCGCCAACAACATCTCCGGCGTCATCCAGACGGTGCTCGCCGCCCAGCTCGTGGGCCGCAGCGGCATCCTGGACGGCGGCGACGGGGTGCCGGCAGGCGACGGGAACGGGCGGATCGGGTCGGCTGTCTGAACTGATTGGACTCACACAGAGACACAGAGGCACAGAGATCAATTCGTCTCTGTGCCTCTTTCGTCCGCGAGCCGGCGGGCGAGCTGTTCGCGGGACGTGGCGGCGTAGCGCCGGCACGCGTTCCGGTCCACGAGGCCGCGGCTGGCGACTCGCTCCCAGAGGCGGCTGGCTTGGGGATGGGGCGTGATAAGCACGTCGCAGCGCAGGCGCTCGAGCGTGGCGAGGCCCCGCTCGAAGCCCTGGAGCACCGCCGGGTTGCTCGTGAAGCGGAATCCCTCGGCGGAGATCGGAGTCTGGCTGTCCGCGTACACCATGTCGAGGCAGCGGCCCCGCTCGCACGAGCGCCAGGTCCAGGTGGTGCCGCCGGGCGTGTGGCCCGGGGTGAGATGCGCGGTGAGCGCGAGCGGGCCCACGCGCAGCGTGTCGCCGTCGGCAATCACCCGCACGCGGGAGACGGCGGGGAACGCGAGAAGGCCCGGGCCGTACTGTGGGTCGTCCGGTCCCGAGGCGCCGCGCTCCAGCACCGGCGCGCTGGCGGGGCTCGCCGCCACCGTCGCGCCCGACGCGCGCTGCAGGGCGGCGAGTCCACCCGCATGGTCGAAATGCGCGTGGGAGTTGAGGATCAGCTTCACGTCCTGTACGCGGAAGCCGAGCCTGCGGATGTTCGCCAGGATGTGCGGAGCGGACTCGGGGAGCGCGCCGTCGATCAGGACGTGCCCCTGGCTCGAAGTCACGAGCACCGCGCCCAGGCCCTGCGTGCCGACATAGTACGTGTTGCCGAAGATGCGAAGCGCACGCCGCGGCTCGTTCCACTCCGCGCAGCTGCGGCATTGCTCGCGGGTGTAGCCCTGCCCTGCCAGCGGCGACGCCACCGCGAGCGCCGCGGCGAGGATGAATAAGAGAGGAGCTTTCATCGGCCGAGTCCCGGTTGCGTGTACGAAGATATTCGTAGGTACACGATATACGATGCGCTTCGTAGACGCAAGCGGGCTCACTCGTCGCCGCGGACTTCGAGAAGAAGGATGGGGCGGGCGTCCTCAGCCGACCAGAGCGACGCCGTGTAGCCGTACCCGGCGCCGAGGTGCGGGGTGCCGGGAGGGATCAGGCGCGGCTCGGCCTCGTGCGTCCAGAAGGCCCGCGCCTGGCCGCCCGGCAGCCACAGCAGAGGCTCGCCGAGCTCGGCGACGACTACCCGGGCCGTGCCGTCGCGGACGTGAGCGGCCGCATCCTCTTCGTACAGCGCGCGCTGGCGGGCGTGGGGGAGGAAGACGTGCTCGTCCCACAGCCGCGCGAGCGGGAGGTGCGTGACGATGCGGGAGCCCAGGCTGTGCATACGAGCGCCACCAATGTGTGTGCGATGAGAGGTCCGAAAGCTACACGCCCGGCGGGGAACTTGCACGGCCCGCGTGACAGATCGCGCGTTTTCCCCCCACTGCTCCATGGAGACCCTCGCGGATGGCCGGCAAGGAAAAGAACGACGAGCCGAGGAGGCGCGTCACCAAGACCAACCTGCTGCTGGGCGCGGCGGGGCTGTTCCTCTTCATCGTGGGCGTGAGGCGCACCTTTGCGCCGGGCGAGACGCTGCCCAACGGCGACGACCCGCCGGCCCAGCCGGAGACGGAGGCGCGCGACGATCCGGCGGAGTGAAGGTGTGGCGGCGGGCGCACGGAAGATGCAGCGCGGTTCCGCCGCACGAAACCGATCACCCGGACAGGACGAGGGGCAAGTGAGCAGCTTGATCAAGGTGGCCGGCGCGGCGCTCGCGCTCGGCGTGGGAATTGGCGTGGGCCAGGGGCTTACGTCTGACGGGGCACGGCCCGGAGTGCTGGACGCCCAGGGCACGCAGGTGCAGGAAGAGAACATCGCGGTGCGCGTGGCCCGGCAGGCCACGCCGGCCGTGGTGAGCATCGGCACGGAAAGCGGCTCGGGGTCGGGCGTCATCGTCAACCGCACCGGCACCATCATCACCAACGCCCACGTGGTAGGCAACAGCCGCCTGGTGCGCGTGGGGCTGCAGAACGGGCAGATGGTACAGGGGACGGTGCGCGGGCGCGACCCCAGCGTGGACATCGCGGTGGTGGTGCTCCCCTCCGGCACGTACCCCAGCGCGCCGATGGGCGACTCGGACCGGCTGCAGGTGGGGCAGACGGCGGTGGCCATCGGCAACCCGTTCGGGCTGGAGCGCACCGTCACCACCGGGATCGTCTCGGCCATCAACCGCAGCATCGACGCGCAGTTCGAACCGCTCATCCAGACGGACGCCGCCATCAACCCCGGCAACTCGGGCGGGCCGCTGCTGGACGCGCGCGGGCAGGTGATCGGCATCAACACCGTGGTGCTGCGCGACCCGGAAAGTGGCGGCGCGGCCAGCGGGCTGGGCTTCGCCATCCCCATCAACCTGGCCAACGAGATCGCGCGGCAGCTGGTGGCCACGGGCCGCGTGCGCCGGGCGTACGTCGGCATCGTCACCGCCGACATCAACCCGGAGCTGGCGGCGCAGTTCGGCTTCCCGGTGCAGCGGGGGATCATCGTGCGCAGCGTGGGCCGCGGCACCCCCGCCGCCGCCGCCGGTCTGCAGGTGGCGGACATCATCACGCAGATCAACGGCGAGGCGATCAACTCGTCGGGCGACCTGCGGCGCTTCCTGCGCGCACAGCCGCCGGGGTCCACCGCCAACGTGACGGTGCTGCGCCCGGGCGGCGGCAACCGTGTGCAGACTCTGCGCATTCCCGTGCGATTGAGCGAAGCAGCTACCTGATCGGGGCTCACGCAGAGACACAGAGGCACAGAGATGAAGTCGTCTCTGTGCCTCTGTGTCTCTGTGTGA
>DASVSA010000579.1:0-1771 GCA_036388335.1 Longimicrobium sp.
GCTGGAGCCGCTGGTGGAGCGCAACCTCAGGGAAGGCCGTCTGCGCTTCACCACCGACGTGGCGGGCGCCGTGGCCGAGGCCGAGGTGATCTTCATCGCCGTGGGCACGCCTCCGGGCGAGGATGGAAGCGCGGACCTGCAGCACGTGCTGGCCGTGGCCGAGACGGTGGGGCGCAGCATGCCCGCCGGCGGGGCGGAGAAGATCGTCATCACCAAGAGCACGGTGCCCGTGGGCACGGCCAACAAGGTGCGCGAGGCCATCGCCCGGCACACCGACCGCCGCTTCCACGTGTGCTCCAACCCCGAGTTCCTGAAGGAAGGGGCCGCCGTGCAGGACTTCATGCGCCCCGACCGCGTGGTGGTGGGCGTGGACTCCGAGCACGCGCGCAACCGCCTGGCGGAGCTCTACGCGCCCTTTGTCCGCACCGGCAACCCGGTGCTCTTCATGGACATCGCCTCGGCCGAGATCACCAAGTACGCGGCCAACGCCATGCTCGCCACCCGCATCTCGTTCATGAACACGGTGGCGGGGCTGTGCGAGGCGGTGGGCGCCAACGTGTCGCACGTGCGGCAGGGGATCGGCACGGACGAGCGCATCGGGCCCGGGTTCCTGTTCGCGGGGATCGGCTACGGCGGCTCTTGCTTCCCCAAGGACGTCAAGGCGCTGGTGCACACCCTGCGCGAGACGGGGGTGGACCCGGCGATCCTGGAAGGGGTGGAGCGGGTGAACGCGGCGCAGAAGCGCGTGCTGGTGCAGCGCGTGGTGGAGCACTTCGGCGAGGACCTCTCGGGCAAGAGCTTCGCCGTGTGGGGCCTGTCGTTCAAGCCGGAGACGGACGACATGCGCGAGGCGCCCTCGCTGACGGTGGTGCGCGGGCTGTGCGAGCGCGGCGCCACGGTGCGGGCCCACGACCCCGAGGCGCGCCACGAGGCGGGCCGCTACTTCGCGGACCTCATCGAGACGGGCGAGCTCTCGCTGTGCGAGCACAACTACGACTGCCTGAGCGGGGCCGACGCGCTGCTGGTGCTCACCGAGTGGGCCCCGTACCGCACCCCCGATTTCGAGCGCATCCGCGACACCCTGCGCGAGCCGGTGGTGTTTGACGGGCGCAACCTCTGGGACCCTGCGCGCATGGCGGAGATGGGCTTTCAGTACTTATCGATCGGGCGCCCGGCGGCGGCGCCCGCCCCCGTGGCTTCGCGCTGAGGAGATCATGAGAATCCTGATCACCGGAGCCGCGGGCTTCCTGGGCTCGCACCTGTGCGACCGCTTCCTCGCCGAAGGGCACCAGGTGGTGGGGGTCGACAACTTCATCACGGGGCGGCCGGACAACCTGGCGCACCTGATGGGGCGGAAGGACTTCCGCTTCGTGGAGCACGACGTCACCGAGTTCCTCTACGTGGAAGGCGCCCTGGACGGCGTCCTCCACTTCGCCTCGCCGGCGTCGCCGGTGGACTACCTGGAGAAGCCCATCCAGACGCTGAAGGTGGGCTCGCTGGGCACCCACAAGGCGCTGGGGCTGGCCAAGGCCAAGGGCGCCCGCTTCCTGCTGGCCTCCACCAGCGAGGTGTACGGCGACCCGCTGGTGCACCCGCAGCCGGAGAGCTACTGGGGGAACGTGAACCCGGTGGGTCCGCGCGGCGTGTACGACGAGGCCAAGCGCTTCGCCGAGGCCATGACGATGGCATACCACCGTTTTCATGGGGTGGAGACGCGCATCGTGCGCATCTTCAATACGTATGGGCCGCGGATGCGTCCGGGCGACGGGCG
>DASVSA010000580.1:0-13741 GCA_036388335.1 Longimicrobium sp.
CTGCTGCTGCTCATCATCATGGTGGCCAGCATCTTCGTGGACGCGGAGACCGTGCGCACCACCATCACCCAGCAGTTCGAGGGGATGATCGGGCCGGAGACGGCCAAGCAGGTGTCGGACATGATCGGCGCGGCGGACGAGAAGCAGGGCGGCGGCAAGGGGTTCTCGTCGGTGCTGAGCCTGGCGGGGGTGATCTTCGGCGCGACGGGCGCGTTCATGCAGCTGCAGAGCGCCCTCAACCGCGCGTGGGAGGTGGAGCCCGATCCCAACGCGGGCGGGGCCAAGAACTTCATCTTCAAGCGCCTCCTCTCCCTGGGGATGATCCTGGGGATCGCCTTCATCATGCTGGTGTCGCTGGCGCTGAGCGCCTTCATCTCGGCGGCGGGCGGGGCGATCGGGAGCATGCTGGGCGGGCTGGGACCGGTGGTGCAGACGATTCTGGACCTGGCGCTGTCGCTGGGTGTGGTCACGCTGCTCTTCGCGGCCATGTTCAAGTTCCTCCCGGACGGCATCATCGCCTGGAAGGACGTGTGGGTGGGCGCGTTCTTCACGGCCGTGCTCTTCACCGTGGGCAAGTTCCTGATCGGCCTGTACCTGGGGCGCAGCAACCCGGGCGAGGGCTTCGGCGCCGCGGCGTCGCTGGCCATCCTGCTGGTGTGGGTCTACTACTCGTCGATGATCCTGCTCTTCGGCGCGGAGTTCACGCAGACGTGGGCGCTGCGCAAGGGGAGCGGGATCACTCCCAAGAAGGGCGCGCGCCGCATGGTGGACGAGACGCCCGGCGACGACGAGGAAGAGGCCGCCCGGCAGCGCGGCGGCGGCAAGGCCGGGTCCGGCGGCGGCAAGCGTCGCGGGAGGAAGGAGGCCCACGAGTCCGGCGGCGCCGCGCAGGCGCCCCGCATCCCCAGCCGGCCCAAGCCGCTGCTGGAGGCGCGCCGCCGCGAGCTGGCCGAGGAAGACGCCAGGAAGGCGGAGTAGCTCCCACGCGGGCGGGCCCACGGGTCCGCCCGCTCATCATCCCCGAACCGACAACCAAGATGAAGATCTTCCGGCCCGCCCTGTGCGCCGCGCTGCTGGCCGCCCCGGCGGCGGCGCAGACGCCCACGCTCTCCACCTTCAGCATCGTGGCGTGCGACCCGCAGAACGGGTTCCTGGGGGTGGCGGTGCAGTCGCGCGTCGTGGGGGCGGGGTCCATCGTCCCCGCGGCGGAGGCGGAGGTGGGGGCGGTGGCGTCGCAGGCGGCGGCCAACGTGGCCTTCAAGCGGCGCGGCCTCGAGCTGCTGCGGCAGGGGCGCTCGCCCGAGGAGGTGCGCGCCGAGTTCGTGCGCACCGATCCCGGCATCGCCCGCCGCCAGTTCGCGGTGATGGACGCGCGCTGCCGGGTGGCCGCCTTCACCGGCGACAGCGCGCAGGCGTGGGCCGGGCACCGCACGGGCGACCACTTCAGCGTGCAGGGCAACATCCTGACGAGCGCAGCGGTGGTGGACTCGATGGCGAGCGCCTTCCGGCGCGCGGAGGCGGCAGGGCGCCCCTTTGGCGAGCGGCTGCTGGCGGCGCTGCGGGCGGGGCAGGACGCGGGAGGCGACCGGCGCGGGCGGCAGGGCGCCGGGCTGCTGATCGTGAAGAAGGGCGGCGGCTACGGCGGCGGCGACGACGTGTACGCCGACCTTCACGTGGAGGATGCGCCGGAGCCCATCCTGGAGCTGGAGCGCGTCTACAACGTGTGGATGTCGCTCTTCCACCCCGAAGACCACTTCCTCCCCGGCGGCTCGCAGGCGTTCGCGGTGCCGGCGGGGGCGCACGTGTGCCTGCTGCGCAACCTGCTGGCTAAGGCGGGGCACGGCACCCGCGCCACCGGCCAGTTCTGCGCGTTCGACGAGGAGGTGATCACGGCTCTCAAGGCGTTCCAGCGCGCGCAGAGCCTGCCGGTGTCGCCGTCGCTCACCGCGCAGACGGCGGCGCGGCTGCGGGAGGTTACGGGCGGGCGGCCTTAACAGCTGGGCTCACACGGAGACACGGAGGCACAGAGATGACTTCATCTCGGTGCCTCCGTTGTTGCGTTCGGGAGACGGGGGGCGCAATATCGGGGGAGCAGGCTTCATCCCACCTCCAATCCCCCGCCGCATGAAGCTTCGTTATCTCGTACCCATCGCACTCACGCTGGGCGCGTGCACGCCGCCTCCCGCCGCGGGTCCGCGGCCGGAGGGAGGGACGCTGCGCGCGTTCCGCTCGGAGAAGGAGCTCCGGGAGTTCGCCCGCGAGATCGCGCGGCAGAAGCCGAACGAGCCGCCCCCGCCGCCGGCGCCCGTCATCATGCCCGCGCCGCAAGCGCCGATGCCCGGCCAGCCGAGCGCCGCGCCGGCGGTGGCCGGGGAGTCCGTCACGAACGTGCAGCACGCGGGGGTGGACGAGGGCGGGATCGTGAAGACGCACGGCGACCACCTCGTGATCCTGCGGCGCGGAAGGCTCTTTACCGTCCGCGTGGGCGATGGGGGGCTGCGGCCGGTGGCGACGGTGGACGCGTTCGGGCCCGGGATCGACCCGGAGGGCGCGTGGTACGACGAGCTGCTGGTGGCGGACACGCTGGTGGCCGTGATCGGCTACAGCTACCGGCGCGGCGGCACCGAGGTGGGGCTCTTTCGCATCGACCCTCAGGGCGGGCTGGCGCACCGGGGGACGTACCAGCTGCGCTCGGGCGACTACTACTCCACGCGCAACTACGCCAGCCGGCTGGTGGGCGGCAAGCTGGTGTTCTACGCGCCCATCTCCATGGACCCGGAGGACCCGTTCGCTTCGTTCCCCGCGTTCCGCCGCTGGGGCGTGGGAGACACCACCTTCCAGCGCACCACCACCGCCACGCGCGTGTACCGCCCGGCCGGGCGCCTGAGCGTGGACGAACAGCTGATGCTCCACACCGTGACCGTGTGCGGGCTGGGCGGCGCGGGGATGGAGTGCGAGGCGACGGCCCTGTTCGGACCGCAGGGGCGCAAGTTCTACGTGTCGCCGCGCGCGGTGTACGTGTGGGCCACGCAGGAGCCCGCGTGGAACGCGCCCGAGACCGAGCTCCCCCGCTCGGTGCTCTACCGGATGCCGCTGGACGGATCGGCGCCGAGCGGCGTGCGGGTGAGAGGGGACCCGGTGGACCAGTTCTCCTTCCTGGAGAGCGGGGACGCGCACCTCAACGTGCTGGTGCGGGCGCAGGACCCCACGCGGAGCCTCGCGCTGATGCGCCTGCCGCTCTCCCGCTTCGGCGACGGGAGCGCCTGGGCCCCCGCCGGCGCGTATCGTCCCCTCCCCACGCCCTCCCGCGGCGGCTCGCTGCAGAACCGCTTCCTGGGCGACTGGCTGCTGTACGGCACGGGGAACGGCTGGGGCGCGCCGCGCGACGCCGGCTCGCGGGTGTACGCCCTGCGCTGGGCGGGCACCGACAGCGTGGCCGCGCTCGACGTGCCGCACGGCGTCGACCGGATCGAGGCGATGGGCGGCGGTGCGGTGGTGATAGGGAGCAGCGGGCGCGACCTGCACTTCAGCGGCATGCGGCTGGGCGCGGCCGCCACGCTCGCCGACCGCTACGTCCGGTCCGCCGCCTCGCAGGGCGAGACGCGCAGCCACGGCTTCTTCTATCGCGCGGACGGCGAGGAGTCCGGCCTCCTGGGCCTCCCCATCCGCGGCGGAGGGCGCGCGGGGGTGGAGCAGCTGGAGCACGGGTCCGCGTCGGTGCTCTTCCTGCGCAACCGCGCCTTCCGCTTCGCCGAGCTGGGCGACCTCGCCGCCCGCCCCGCCACCGGCGACGACGGGTGCCGCGTGTCGTGCGTGGACTGGTACGGCAACGCGCGCCCGCTCTTTCTGCGCGGGCGCATCTTCGCGCTGATGGGCTACGAGCTGGTGGAGGGCGCGGAGAACGACGGCCGCATCCGCGAGACTCGGCGCGTGAGCTTCGCGCCGCCACCGCTGAACGTGGCCGGCGTGTGGGACTACGAGGAGAAGGTGGGCCGGGAGGGCGCGGCGTACCGCTGCGACAGCCGCGGCACCTACACCATCGCGCAGACCGGCCGCGAGGTCGCCGTGCAGTACGAGCAGAAGGGCGAGTGCTCGGCAGGGGGACGCGTCATCGACAACTCGAGCACCGGGCGTGGCACCGGGTACCTGACCGGGACCCGGCTCCAGATGGAGCTGAGCGGCTGCCGCACCTACGCGCGCCTGACCGCGCCGGACCGCATGGAGGGTTCGTTCTCGTGCCCCGCGCAGCTCCCCGACGGCTCGCGCGTGACGGCGAACGGGCAGTGGAGCGCGCGGCGCAGATAATCTCTGTGCCTCTGTGCCTCTGTGTGAGCCAATGCCCGTGCGGCCCCGCGTTTGCACGTCCGGAGCGGCTCGGGGAGCGGAGTACACGGAAACGCGGAGGAGGGGCATGGCGCTGGGACTGCTGCGGCGGCGAAACCGGCTGCTGGGGGAGCGCGAGCTGGAGCTGCGCGCCCGGGAGCGAGAGCTGCTGGACCGGCTGGCGACGGCGCTGGGGCGCTTCGGGACCGACGTGGACGCGGACGACCTGCGCCACTTCAACCAGGCGCGCGAGGCGCTCTCCTCCTTCTTCCTCCTGGTGATCGCGGGCGAGTTCAACTCGGGGAAGAGCTCCTTCATCAACGCGCTGCTCGGCGAGAAGATCCTTCCCGAGGGGGTGACGCCCACCACCGACCGCATCAACCTGGTGCGCCACGGCGACGAGCCGTCCGAGGAGATGATCGAGGCGTACCTGCTGGAGCGGCGCCACCCCGCCGAGATTCTGCGCGACCTCAACATCGTGGATACGCCGGGCACCAACGCGGTCATCCGCGAGCACGAGGAGCTCACCCGCGACTTCGTGCCCCGCAGCGACCTGGTGCTCTTCGTGACCTCGGCCGACCGGCCCTTCACCGAGAGCGAGCGCGGCTTCCTGGAGCAGATCCGCGCCTGGGGGAAGAAGATCGTCTTCATCCTCAACAAGATCGACCTGCTGCAGGACCCGCTGGACCGGAAGCAGGTGACGACCTTCGTGTCCGAGAACGCGCAGCGGCTGCTGGGCGAGGTGCCGCTGGTGCTGGCCGTGTCCGCGCGGCAGGCCAAGGAGGCGCGCGAGCAGAACAACGACGAGATGTGGAAGGGGAGCGGCTTCGCGGAGGTGGAGAACTACCTGCTCAACACGCTGGACCAGGAGGAGCGGGTGAAGCTGAAGCTCCTCAACCCGCTCAACGTGGGGCTCACGCTGGCGCGGAAGTACAAGGAGAACGCCTTCGAGCGCCTCAAGGTGCTGGCCGAGGACGTGGCCACGCTCCAGAACATCGACACGCAGCTCGCGGCCTTCCACCAGGAGATGCTGCGCGACTTCGAGCCGCGGCTGGGGCGCATGGACGCGCTGCTCTCGGAGATGGAGGTGAGGGGGCTCAACTTCTTCGACGAGCGCATCCGCTTCTCGCGCATCCGCGAGCTGATGAACAGCGAGCAGATCCGCCGCGACTTCGAGCGCGACGTGGTGGGCGACACCCCGCGCGACATCGACGACGAGGTGGGACGCATCATCGACTGGATCGTGGAGCGCAACCTCAAGCTGTGGCAGGACATCAGCGCCTACATCGACCGCCGCCAGATCGCCCGCCACCGCGAGGGGATGATCGGCGAGGTGACGGGCACCTTTTCGTACAACCGCCAGGCGCTGCTGGACTCCATCGGCCGGGCCTCGCGCGAGGCGGTGGGGAGCTACAACCGCGAATCGGAGGCGCGCAAGCTGGCCGACGAGGTGCGCGGCGCGTCGGGGATGACCATGTTCGCGGGGGCGGGGATGGGGCTGGGGGTGCTGATGACGGCGCTCCTCTCCAGCGCCGTGGCCGACGTCACGGGCATCCTGCTGGCCACCTCGCTGGCGGCCACGGGGCTGTACGTGATCCCCGCGCGGCGGCGGCAGGCCAAGGCGGAGTTCTCCACCAAGATCGCCGAGCTGCGCAACCGCCTGCGCGAGTCGCTCACCCGCCAGGTGCATGGCGCCATCGGCGAGAGCACGGAGCGCGTCAACGAGAGCATCGCCCCGTACCGCCGCTTCGTGCAGGTGCAACAGGACCAGCTCAACGAGGCGCGCGACGAGCTGGTGACCGCGGAGGACGGGCTCATGAGGCTGCGGACGGAGATCGAAGGGAAGCGTTAGGCTCACACAGAGACACAGAGGCACAGAGATGACTTCATCTCTGTGCCTCTGTGTCTCTGTGTGAGATCGATGTTTTCCAACCTTTCGGAGCGTGCCGGCATCTCACGGAGGCAAGCAACCCACGCCCCTCCACCGCACGGCCTACCATGCTCCTCCGCCTGGCGCTCGCCGCCACCATCGTCCTCGCCGCTCCCGCAGCGGCGCAGACCACCCTGGTACAGAACACTCACGAAAAGCCGGTGCCCTCCGCGCGGGCGGTGGAGAACACGGGGGCGGTGGTGCTGGACGGGGTGCTCAACGAGGCGACGTGGAGCGCGGGGGCGCCGGCCACCGACTTCCGGCAGCACGAGCCCAAGGCGGGCGAGCCCGCCACTCAGCGCACCGAGGTGAGGTTCACCTTCGACGACGAGGCGCTGTACGTGGGCGCGCGGATGCGCGACTCGCTGGGCGCGGCCGGGGTGCGCACCCGCCTCGCCCGGCGCGACCAGGGGGTGGAGGGCGACTACCTGGAGCTCGTCCTGGACACCTTCCACGACCACTCCGGCCGCACCGTCTTTCGCATCAACCCCTCGGGGGTGAAGTACGACGCCGGGCAGGCTTCGTCGTACGCGGACCCGTCGTGGGACCCCATCTGGCAGGCGGCCACCAGGATCGACTCGGCGGGGTGGACGGCGGAGCTGAGGATCCCCTGGTCGCAGCTTCGCTTCTCGCGCGAGGCGGCCCAGACGTGGGGCGTGCAGATCTACCGCTACACGGAACGCCTCAACGAGCTGAGCATGTGGTCGTTCTGGGGGCCCTCGGAGGCGGGCGGGCCCCAGCGCTTCGGGCACCTGGACGGCATCCGCATCAACAAGCGCCCCCGCGGGCTGGAGCTGATGCCGTACGCCGTGGCCCGCGCCTCGTACGTGCGCCCCACGCAGCCGGGGAGCCCCTTCCAGGACAACGCCGCGTACGACACGCGCGTGGGCGGCGACGTGAGGATGCTGCTGGGGTCCAACCTCACCCTGTCGGCCACCATCAACCCCGACTTCGGGCAGGTGGAGCAGGACCCGGCCGTGGTGAACCTGTCTGCGTTCGAGAGCTATTTCGACGAAAAGCGACCCTTCTTCGTGGAAGGGAGCGGGCTCCTCTCCTTCGGCGGGCTCAACTGCTTCAACTGCAGCAACGTGGAAGGGATGTCGCTCTTCTACTCGCGGCGTATCGGGCGGGCGCCGCAGGTGGGGCTTCCGGACGGGTACGACTTCACCGAGACGCCGCGCAACACCCGCATGCTGGGCGCGGCCAAGCTCACCGGCCGCACGGGCGGCGGATGGCAGCTCGGGGCGCTGGAGGCGGTGACGGCGCGCGAGGTGGCCCAGGTGCAGGGCGCGGACGGCACGCGCGACGAGCTGGCGGTGGAGCCGGCCAGCAACTACGCGCTGCTCCGCGCGCGCCGCACCACCGGGGGCGGGCGCTACACCTGGGGAGTGATCGGCACCTCCGTCATCCGCCGCTTCGGCGCGGGCGACGACCGGCTGGGCGAGCGCATCGCCTCGCACGCCGAGACGCTGGGCGCGGACTGGAACCTGTACACGGCGGGGCAGAAGTACCGGCTGATGGGGAACTTCGCCCTCTCCAACGTGCAGGGCGACTCGCTGGCCGTGGGCCGGCTTCAGCGCTCCAGCGCGCGCTACTTCGACCGTCCGGACCGCGTGAGCGGCGGCAACGGGCTCTTCAGCGACCTGTACGACACCTCGGCCACCGGGATGCGTGGCTTCGGCGGGTACGCGCGCGCCAGCAAGGAGACGGGCGACTGGCTGTGGGAGACGGGGCTCAACTACCGCAGCCCGGGCTTCGAGGTGAACGACATGGCGTTCATGAACCGCGCGGACTACGTGTGGATGAACGCAAACCTGCTGCGGCAGTGGACCAGGCCGGGCTCGTGGTACCGCCGGCTCACCTGGATCGGGGGCGGGCAGCAGCAGTACAACTTCGACGGCGACCGCACCGACCTGCAGGCGGCCACGTACCTGGGCGGGCAGTTCCTCAACTACTGGAACTGGGCCGGCTACATCCAGTACCGCCCCGGCGTGTACGACGACCGCGCCACGCGCGGCGCCGGCGTCGTGCGCCGCCCCACCGACTGGTTCAGCTTCATCAACCTGAGCACCGACTCCCGCAAGCCGCTGGTGCTCTCGCTCAACCCGTCGTGGAGCGGCAACGCGGAGGGCGCCCGCTCGTTCACCGCCAGCGGCAGCGCGCGGTTCAAGCCCGCCAGCAACGTGCAGCTCACGCTGGGACCGTCGTTCACCAGCAGCCGCGGCATCGCGCAGTTCGTCCGCCGCTTCGACGACCCCGGCGCCACCGAGTTCTTTGGGCGCAGGGCCGTGTTCGCGGGGATCGAGCAGCGCACCCTTTCGCTCAACACGCGCCTCAACTGGACCTTCACGCCGGACCTCACGCTGGAGCTGTTCGCCCAGCCCTTCGTGGCCACGGGCGATTACGACGAGTTCAAGGAGTTCGTGCGCCCGCGCGAGCTGGACAAGCGGGAGTTCGACGCCGCGCAGCTCACGCCCACGCTGGAGGACGGCCGGGTGAAGTCGTACACGCTGGACCCGGACCGCGACGCGGCCACCGAGAACTTTACCTTCAACAACCCGGACTTCAACGTCCGCTCCCTGCGCGGCAGCGCGGTGCTTCGCTGGGAGTACCGCCCCGGCTCCACGCTCTTCTTCGTGTGGCAGCAGGAGCGCAGCGGCTCCGCCGGCTACGGCGACTTCGCCTTCGACCGCGACGCGGCGGCCGTCTTCCGGTCGCACCCGGACAACATCTTCGTGATCAAGGCGAGCTACTGGATGGGCAGATAAAAAAAGAGATCTCACACGGAGGCACAGAGGCACGGAGATGAAGTCGTCTCCGTGCCTCTGTGCCGCTGTGTGAGATTGCTGTACTTTGACCCGCGCACGATTCCCTCAGCCGAGCCGCCATGCCCGGATTCGAAGTTCTCCTCGCCGGCCGCACCCTGGGCGACCGCTACCGCGTGGACGCGGTGGTGGGCCGGGGCGGGATGGGCGCCGTGTTCCGCGCGACGGACCTGCGCCTCAACCGCGCCGTGGCCGTGAAGGTGGTGACCGTTGAAGACGACGCTGAGGGGCGCGCGCGGGCGCGCTTCCTCCGCGAAGCGCAGGCCGCCGCCCGCATCCGCCACCCGCACGTGGTGGGCGTGTACGACTTTGGCACCGACGCCACGCTGGGGCTGGACTTCCTGGTGATGGAGCTGCTGGAAGGGGAGGACCTGTCGCGCCGCCTGGCCCGCGACACCGTGCTCCCGCCCGCCGAGGCCGCGGCCGTCTTCCGGCAGACGGCGGAGGGGCTCGCGGCCGGGCACCGCATGGGGCTGGTGCACCGCGACGTGAAGCCCGGCAACGTCTTCCTGGTGAGCGGGCGCGGCATCCACGCCATGGTCCTGGACTACGGCGTGGCGCAGATGGAGATGGATGACGCGGACACGCGCACCCACCTCACCCGCATGGGCCGCCAGCCGCTCTCGCCGGCCTACGCCTCGCCCGAGCAGATCCGCGGCGACGTGGCGCTGACGCCGGCCAGCGACGTCTTCTCGCTGGGCGTCACGCTCTACCGCGCGGCCACGGGCACCGCCCCCTTCACACCGGCCGAGCTGGAGAAGCTGGCGGACGGCCACCCGGTGCCCCTGGTGCCGCCGCTGGAGCGGGTTCCCGAGCTGGACCCGGGGATGGCCGACGCCCTCGTCCGCGCGCTGGACCCCGACCCCGACGCGCGCCCCGCCGACGCGGACGTGCTGCTGGCGGCGATGGACGGCATCGCGCCGCCCCCGGTGAGCCGCCCCGTCTTCGTCCCGACGGCGGTGTCGGAGCCCCGCCCGGCCTTCGTGCCCACGGCGGTATCCGCGCCCGGCGTTCCGGCGGAGCCCGCGCCGCCGCCCGCGCGCCGGGGAACGGGGGTGAAGGTGGCCGGGGGCGCCCTGGCGCTGGCCGCCGGGGCCGCCGCGGTGTACGCCCTGAGCTCGGGCGACAACCCCGCTTCCCCCGCCCCGGCGCCGGTGGACTCCGCCGCCGTGGCGCAGGTGGACACCATCGCGCCGGACAGCACGTCGCTGGACACCACCGTCACGACGGTGATCCCCGAGCCCGAGCCGCAGCCTCAGCCGGTGGACAGCACGCCGGCCCCCCTCCCCGAGCCGGTGACGCCTCCCGGCGAGCCGGTGTACGACGTGGGCTCCGTGGACGAGCCGCCGGAGCTTCGCAACCGCCGCGACGTGATCCGCATGCTGGAGCGCAGCTACCCGGACGCGATGCGTGACGCCCGCGTCTCGGGCGACGTGATCCTCTCCTTCATCGTGGACCCCGAGGGCCGCGTGGAGCCCGGCACCATCCAGGCCGTCAACTCCGCCGACCCCCAGTTCGTGGAAGCCGCCCGCCGCGTCGCCGAGCGCATGCGCTTCCGCCCCGGCCGCGTCCGCGACGAGCCGGTGCGCACCTCCGTGCAGGTCCCAGTGTCATTCCGCCCAGACTGAATCTCACACAGAGACACAGAGGCACAGAGATGAAGTCGTCTCTGTGCCTCTGTGCCTCTGTGTGAGCCCTGCTTTTCAGAGCCAGCGCGGGTCGGCGGCCAGCAGGTCGCGCATGGAGGCGGCGTCGAGCGGGGGGGAGATGAGGAAGCCCTGGGCGAAGTCGCACCCCGCGTCGCGCACCTGGGCCAGCTGCGCGGCGGTCTCCACGCCCTCGGCGGTGACGCGGAGGCGGAGGCCGCGGGCCATCCCCACGATGGTGCGCACGAGCTGGGAGGCGGGGTTGTCGGGCTCCATCCCGCTCACGAACGAGCGGTCGATCTTGAGCGCGCCGATGGGGAAGCGGTGGAGGTAGGCGAGCGACGAGTACCCCGTGCCGAAGTCGTCCAGCTGCAGGTCGATCCCCAGCGCCCTGAGCTCCTGCAGCATGGCCGCGGCCGAGCCTCCGCCCTCCACCAGCACGCTCTCGGTGAGCTCCAGCTTCAGGTGGCGCTCGTCGAGGCCCGTGCGCGCCAGCGTGCGGCGGATGTGGTCCACCATCCCGGCGTGGGCGAACTGGCGGGCGCTCAGGTTGACGCTCATGGCGATGCGCGCGTGGGCGAACTCGCGCCGCCACTCGGCCAGGCGCGCGCACGCCTCCTCCAGCACCCACTCGCCCAGGGGCACGATGATCCCCGTCTCCTCGGCCGTGGCGATGAAGTCGCCGGGGGCGATGAGGCCCTGCTGCGGGTGCTGCCAGCGGCAGAGCGCCTCCAAGCCGATGATGCGCCCGCTGGCCAGCGCCACGATGGGCTGGTAGTGGAGGATGAACTCGCCGCGCCCCAGCGCCCGGCGCAGGTCCGTCTCCATCTGCAGGCGGGCCAGGGCGCGGGCGTGCATGGCGCGGTCGAAGAGCTCGTAGCGCGCGCCGCCGGCGCCCTTGGCGCGGTACATCGCCATGTCCGCGTTGCGCAGCAGGTACTCCGGCCGGTCGTGCCCGTCGCCGGCCAGGGCGATCCCCACGCTTGCGCCGGTGAACACCTCGTAGCCGCTCAGGTTCACGGGCGCCGCCACCGCCACGGCGATCCGCTCGGCCACCTCGGCGGCGCAGCCCGGGCCCTCCAGCTCCTCCAGCAGCACGGCGAACTCGTCGCCGCCGAAGCGCGCCACCGTGTCCTGCTCGCGCACGCACCCGCGCAGCCGCTCGGCAACGGCCACCAGCAGCTCGTCGCCTACGTGGTGGCCCAGCGAGTCGTTGACCACCTTGAAGCGGTCGAGGTCCAGGAAGAGCACGGCCGGGGGCGTGGTCTCGCCGCGCCGGTGGCGCACCAGGGCGGCGGTGAGGCGCTGCATGAAGAAGGGCCGGTTGGGGAGCCCCGTGAGCGCGTCGTGCATGGCGTCGTGGAAGAGGCGCGCCGCGGCCTGCTTGCGCTCCGTCACGTCCTCGCCGAACAGGTGCACGGCCCCCAGCGCGGGCTGCGGATGGTACAGCCAGGCCAGCACGCGCCCCCCCACGCCCACCTCCACGTCCCGCACCCCGGCCCCCGACTCCAGCGCGCGGCGCACGATGCGCGCGTGGTCTTCGGGAAGGAGGAGGCGCGGCGACTCCACGCCCAGCTCGCGCATGGTGCGCTCGGCGGCGGGGTTGGCGTAGCGGATGGCGCCCTCGGCGTCGCACTCCAGGATGGGGCTGGGTGTGCCGCGCGGGAACGATGCGAGCCGCGCCGTCTCCTCCTCGGCCCGCTTGCGCCCGGTGATGTCGCGCGAGTTGACGATCACCCCGCGCACGGTGGGGTCGTCCACCAGGTTGGTGCCCACCCCCTCGAAGGTGCGCCAGCTCCCGTCGCGGTGCCCCACGCGGAACTCCAGCCCGCGCCCCGCCCCCGGCGCGTACCGGTCCAGCCGCAGCGCGGCCGTGGCCTCTTCGCGGTCGTCGGGGTGCACCAGCTCCAGCGCCATGCGCCCGATCAGCTCCTCCGGCTCAAACCCCAGCAGGTGCTTCACCGAGGGGGTGATGTAGCGCGTGGTGCCGTCGCGGTTGATGACGTGGATGACGTCGCGCGCGTTCTCTACCAGAGAGCGGAAGTACGCCTCGCTCTCGCGCAGCGGGTCCGGGCCCTCGCGCAGCGCGCGAACGCCTTCCGCCGGGGGGAGCAGTGTGTAGCCGGGAAGCGGGGGAGGGGTGGACAAAGGGGATGCGGATGGGAGGCGCGCGGCCGGTGCCGGGCGCGGATCGCGAGGTTGGAGCAGGATCGTATAACTATAGAATAGCACTTCCGGTACGCTTCGCAAACACCGCCGCGCACTGTCGCCACCCCGCGCCCCGCGCTATCCTCCGGCCCTTCCTCCCCTGTGTCTCCGTGCCTGCGTGTGACCCCTTTCTTCTAGTGATCCGATGACCGAACCCGCTCCCGACACGCTGGCCGAGGTGGAAGCGCGCCTCCGCCGCGCCAACCTGGCCCATGCCCGCCCGGGCGAGGGCGATGAGCGCCAGCCGGTGCACACGGTGTACGGCGGAGCTCACCTCTTCCGCGCGGACACGGCGCCACGGCTGGGTGCGCGTGCCCTCGCCACGCTCGCGGAGCACGCGCCGGACCCCGCTACCCTCGCCGCCGCGCTGGGCACGGACGCGCACGCGGAGGCGGTGTGGGAGCGGGTGCGCGCCAAGCTGCGGCGCGAGCCGGTGGAGGACTTCCGCATCGACTTCGAGGACGGCTACGGCGTGCGCGCCGACGCCGAGGAGGACGGCCACGCCGCCTCCGCCGCCCGCGAGCTCGCCCGCGGCCTGGCCGAAGGAACGCTCCCGCCCTTCGTGGGGATGCGTGTGAAGGCGCTCACGGAGGAGGCGCGCGCCCGCGCCGATAGGACGCTGCGCATCTTCATGGACGAGCTGCTGCGCGGCACGGGCGGCGTGCTCCCGCCCGGCTTCGTCATCACGCTCCCCAAGGTGACGCTCCCCGAGCAGCCGGAGTACCTGGCGGCGCTGCTGGAGCGCATCGAGGCGGAGCACGGCCTCGCCGCCGGGGCTCTGCGCATGGAGCTGATGGTGGAGACCCCGC
>DASVSA010000581.1:0-7180 GCA_036388335.1 Longimicrobium sp.
GGAAGGAACAGCAGGCTCACACAGAGACACAGAGGCACGGAGATGACTTCGTCTCCGTGCCTCTGTGTCTCTGTGCGAGCCTGCCGTGTTACGGGATGATGCCGCTGCACTGGGCGCGAGTGGATGCGCTCGCCGTGCCGCCCTGGCTGTCCGTCACCGTGACGGTGACCGTCCGGTACTGCGTGGTGGTCCCGCCGCACTGGCTGTAGGTGGCCGAGCTGTACCCCCCCGAGTCGTAGTGCTCGGCCGCGCCGGTCCAGGTGAAGCTGTAGCCGGTTCCGCTGCCGCCCGACGCCGACGCGTCGCAGTAGTACGGCTCGCAGTAGAGGGTGACGGACGGGGGCACCGCGAGCGTCGCGTTGAGCAGGCGGTTGGGCGAGCCCGTGCCGATGCCCGTGAGCTTGCCGACGAAGGCGGTGCTCACGATGGCGGAGCCCACCGTCGCGGGCGTGGCCGTCGTGTTGTTCTGGAGGTAGAGGGCGGCCACGCCCGCCACGTGCGGCGAAGCCATCGAGGTGCCGCTGATGGTGGCGGTCGCCGTGGTGCTGGTGTACCAGGCGGAGAGGATGTTGGTGCCGGGCGCGAACAGGTCCAGGCAGCTCCCGTGGTTGGAGGTCGACGCCCGCGCGTCCGTCGAGGTGGAGTTGCCCACGGTGAGGGCCGTGGATACCCGCGCCGGCGAGTAGTTGCAGGCGTTCGCGTTGTCGTTCCCCGCCGCGATCGCGTAGGTCACGCCGGCCGCGATCGAGTTGCTGACCGCCTGGTCCACCGCCGTGTTGGCGCCGCCTCCCAGCGACATGTTGGCGACGGCCGGCTTCACGTGGTTCTGCGTCACCCAGTCCACCCCGGCGATGACGGTGCTCCACGCGCCGGAGCCGCCGCAGTCGAGCACGCGTACCGCGATCAGGCTCGCGCTCTTCGCCACGCCGTAGGTGCCGCCGCCCGCGGTGCCGGCCACGTGCGTCCCGTGCCCGTTGCAGTCCTGCCCGGTGCCGCCGAACCCATCGTAGCCCACGCTCGCGCGCCCGCCGAAATCCACGTGGTCCGTGCGGATGCCCGTGTCGATGACGTAGACGCGCACGCCCACCCCGGTACGCGTGTAGTTGTAGGTGCCGTTCAGCGGCAGCGAGGGCTGGTCGATGCGGTCGAGCCCCCACGGGGCGCTGTACTGCGTCGCGTTGATCGACGCGATCCCGTCTTCCTGCACGTACTTCACCTGCGGGTTCCGCCGCAGCCCCTCGACGGCGGCGGCCGGCAGCGTGGCCGCGAAGCCGCGCAGCGCCCGCGTGTACGTGTAGTGAAGCTCGCCGCCGTGCGCCGCGACCACCTGTCTCGCGACCCCCGCCGGCTCCCCCGCCCCATCCTGGAGCACGACGATGTACCGGTCGCGAATGCCCGTGCCCGCCGTCGCCGCGTACACAGGCGCGCCCCCAGCACTCATGCGACCAGTATTAGTGTCCGGAACAGAAGGTGAATCGGCGCAGGCGGATGCTCCACCCGCGACCAGCAGGGCGGCGCACAGCCCCAATTTTGTTGCTCTCATAGTCGACTCTCCTGGTGTATGATGCGTATGGGACCCTGAGTAGATCGTAACTTTAAACGTCCTGAAGAGCAAGTACCACACAGAGACACAGAGGTACAGAGACGACTTCATCTCTGTGCCTCTGTGTCTCTGTGTGAGCCCAGTCTTCAGGCCGGAGTGAACGTGACCGGCACGGTTACCCGGACTCGCACCGGAATGCCGCCGACCGTTGCCGGCTGGAATCTCATCACCCGCATGACTCGGAGCGCCGCCGCCGCGAAATCTGGGTCGGTGCTGCGAATCACCTCGACCGCGGACAGCTCGCCCGAGCGCTCGACGATCATCCGGACGGACACCTCGCCGGCGATGCCCTGGTCACGTTGAAAAGTGGGGTAGCTTCGCTCCAGCTCGCGCGCGACAGCGCCCCGGTTCAGGAGCTGAGGCATCACCCGGCTTCGCCTGGGGAGCTCACGCTCCTCGTAAACACGCATGGTATCCGCCACGAGCGGCGCGGAAGCCGGCGTCGACGCCGGGCCGACCGCGGGTGCCGCACACGCCGCCAGGAGCATGGCGGCGGGAAAAAGCTGACGTATCATCATCGGTCTTCCCAAGGAGTTGGTCTCACACAGAGACACAGAGGCACAGAGAAAAGCCCTCTTTCTCTGTGCCTCTGTGTCTCTGTGTGAGCCCTGCTGTTTACTCGGTGTCTTCCGCGTCCGTGGCCACCGGATCGACGGCGACTTCGTCGCCCTCGTCGCTGGCGGGCTCATCGGCGCCCTCGGTGCTCTCCGCAGTCTCGTCGCGGACCGGCAGCACCGGCTGCCCGCCCTCGAACTTCGGAACGCGAGTCACCTCGAGGACGATGCGGCGGTTCGGGGCGTCCACCTCGGTGACGCGCATCTCCAGCTCGTCACCCTCCACGAACACGTCGGCCGGGTTCTGCAGGCCCGTGACGCCGAGCTGCGACACGGGCACAAAGCCCTCTATATCGTCGCCCAGGTCCACCGCCACGCCCTTGTCCTGCAGGCGCGAAACGGTGCCGTTGATCTCCTGGCCGGCGTAGAAGCGCTGCGCCAGCTCGTCCCACGGATCCTCGATGGTCTGCTTGAGGCCAAGCGAGATGCGCTTGTTCTCGGCGTCCACACCCAGGATCACCACGTCCACGTCGTCGCCCTTCTTGACGACCTCGGACGGGTGCTGGATCCGCTTGGTCCAGCTCATGTCGGAGATGTGCACCAGGCCGTCGATGCCGGGCTCGATTTCCACGAAGGCGCCGAACGAGGTGAGGTTGCGGACCTTGCCGCTGAGGCGCGTGCCCACCGGGTACTTCACCGGCAGCGCGTGCCACGGATCTTCCTCGATCTGCTTCATGCCCAGGGAGATCTTCTCGCCCTCGACATCCACCTTCAGGATCACTGCCTCGATCTCGTCACCCAGCGACACGATCTTCGACGGGTGGCGGACGTTGCGCGTCCAGCTCATCTCGCTGATGTGCACCAGGCCTTCGACACCCTTCTCCAGCTCCACGAAGGCGCCGTAGTTGGTGATCGAGACCACGCGGCCGCGGACGCGGGCGCCGACGGGGTACTTCTTGTCGACGTCCTTCCACGGGTACGCCTGGAGCTGCTTGAGGCCCAGCGACAGGCGCTCGCGCTCCCAGTCGATGTCCAGCACCTTCACTTCCAGCTCGGCGCCGATCGACACCACCTCGGTCGGATGGCCCACGCGGCCCCACGACATGTCGGTGATGTGAAGCAGGCCGTCCATGCCGCCCAGGTCGATGAAGGCACCGAAGTCGGTGATGTTCTTCACCACGCCCATGCGCACCTGGCCCACCTCGAGCTCCTTCTTGAGCCGGTCGCGCTTGATCTCGCGGTCGGCCTCGAGGAGCACGCGGCGCGACACCACGATGTTGCGGCGGCGCTTGTTCAGCTTGATGATCCGGAAGTCGTACGTCTCCCCGATCAGGTCTTCGATGTTGGGAACGCGGCGCAGCGCGATCTGCGAGCCCGGGAGGAACGCGTCCACGCCCATCAGGTCCACCGTGACGCCGCCCTTGATCTTGCGGGTGAGCGTGCCGGCAACCGCCTCGTCGTTCTCGTACGCGACGCGGATCTGCTCCCACACGCGCAGGAAGTCCGCCTTCTTCTTGGAAAGCACGACGACGCCGTCTTCATCTTCCAGGTTCTCCAGGAAGACTTCGACCTCGTCACCGATCTGGAGCGAGTCGGGGTCCTTGAACTCGTCGCGGCCCACCGCGCCCTCGCTCTTGAAGCCGAGGTCGAGGATGACGGCCTTGTCGGTCACGCGCAGCACGCGCGCCTTGACGATCTCGCCCTCTTCGATGTTCGTGAGGGTGTCGCCGTACATCTCCAGCATCGCCTCGTACTCCTCGTCGGAGTACTCCTCTTCGTCGTAGAGGTCGGCGCGGATGTTGAGCGCGCGGGCGCGGTCGGCAACCTGCTGGACGGTGAGCTCGCTGAAGCCGCGGACGAAGTTGCCTACCGCGGTGGCGAGGCCACCGCTGTTCTCGTCGGCATCCGGCGTGTACTGCTCGGTCTGGTCGGCCATGTGTGGCTGGGTCTCCCAATTGCCTTCTGCGGTGCCCCGGACGGCGAGCGGCCCCGCAGGGTGTGAGGGGTGGACGGTTGGGTGGGGCGATTTCCCCGGAAAACGTGAAAAGATACGGTTTTCCGCCGTCCGGGTCAACCCCCGGCCCGCTCCCGCGCAAGCTTCACCACCGCCTCCACCTGCGCCTCGAAATCGAGCCGCGTGGTGTCGATCCTCACCGCGTCCGCGGCCTCGGCCAGGGGCGCCACGGCCCGCCTGGAGTCGATCTCGTCGCGCCCCTGCAGCCGCGCCGCCTCCGCGCGCACTTCCTCGTCCGACACGCCGGCTCCCTGCTCGCGCAGCCGGCGCCGTGCCCGCTCCTCCGGCTCGCACACCAGGTACGCCTTGAGCTCGGCCTCGGGAAAGACGACGGTGCCGATGTCCCGCCCATCCGCCACCAGCCCGCCGCGCGCGCCGGCCTCCCGCAGCGCATCCATCAGCCACGTCCGCACCGCGGGGACGGCGGCCATGCGCGAGACGTGCGCGTTGACCTCGGGCGTGCGGATGGCCTCCGACACGTCGAAGCCGTTCACCGTGAGGCGGTAGGCCCGCCCTTCCGGCGCGCCGTGCACGTCCAGCCCGTCCAGCTCGTCGGGCGTCAGCTCCGGCCAGCGCTCGGGGGGGATGTTGGCGCGCAGGGCGGCCCAGGTGAGGGCGCGGTAGAAGGCGCCCGAGTCCAGGTGGCGGTAGCCCAGCCGCTCGGCCACGGCGCGCGCGGTGGAGCTCTTTCCCGACCCCGCCGGCCCGTCCAGCGCGATGATGATCCCGTCCGTCCGGTCCGCCTTCATCGTACCCTCAGCGTGTTGAGCCGCTCGAAGAACCCGGGGAAGCTCACCGCCACCACCGCCGGGTCGTCGATCTCCACCTCGTTGCCCGGCAGGGCGCCGAGCACCCCGAAGGCCATGGCGATGCGATGGTCGCCGAAGGCCCTCACCCGCCCCCGCAGCGGCCGGTCCGAGCCGCGGACCACCAGTCCGTCCTCCAGCTCCTCCGCTTCGGCGCCCAGCGCGCGCAGGTTGCCCGCGAGGGCGGCGATGCGGTCCGTCTCCTTCACGCGCAGCTCGCCCGCGCCCGTGATCCGCGTCTCGCCCGAGGCGCGCGCGGCGAGCACGGCCAGGATGGGGATCTCGTCCACGGCGGCGGGCACCTCCGCGCCGCCCACTTCGGTGCCGCGCAGGGTGGCGGGCCTCACCACCAGGTCCGCCACCGGCTCGCCGCCCTCCATGCGCCGGTTGGCCAGCTCGATGCGCGCGCCCATGCGCTCCACGATGTCGAAGAAGCCGGTGCGCGTGGGGTTGATGCACACGTCGCGGATCACCAGCTCGCCCTCGTCCGCCAGGAGCGCGAGGGCGGCGAGGAAGGCGGCGGACGAGGGGTCGCCCGGCACGCGCAGGTCCAGCGGCGGGAGAGCGCGGCCGTGCGCGGGCACCGACACGCGCCACCCGCCGTCCGCCTCGGCGGCGTCCACCTGCACGCCCAGCGCGGCGAGCATCCGCTCCGTGTGGTCGCGTGACGCCACGGGCTCCGTCACCGAGACGGGGACGCCGCCGGTGAGGCCGGCCAGGAGCACCGCGCTCTTGACCTGCGCGCTCGCGGCGGGCGACCGGTAGTCCAGCGACCGCAGCGGGCCGCCCGTCACCTGGATGGGGAGCCGGTTCGGCTCGCCGGCCTCGTGGAAATCGGCTCCCATCTCGCGTAGCGGCTCCGTCACCCGGCGCATGGGGCGCCCGCGGAGCGAGGCGTCGCCGGTGAGCGTGGCCGAGAAGGGGCGCGAGGCGAGGATGCCCATCATCAGCCGCGCCGTGGTCCCGCTGTTCCCGCAGTCCAGCTCCCCCACCGGCCGCCGCAGCCCCTCGATCCCCCGCCCCGCCACGCGGATCTCGGCGCCGTCGGCCGGCAGGTGGGGGATGTCGCAGCCGAGGGCGCGCAGCACGGCGGCCGTGCTCCGGCAGTCCTCGCCCGGGAGGAGCCCGGAGAGGCGGCTCTCGCCGTCGCAAAGGGCGGCGAACATCAGCGCGCGGTGGGTGATGGACTTGTCGCCCGGCACGCGCGTGTCGCCGTGGATCTGCAGCTTCATCGGAGGCTCTCGGTGGTGTCGTGGAGCCTCAAAGTACCCGGCACTCCGCGCGTGCCGCAACGGCGCGAGGTCCGGCGCCGGATTTGCCCCGCATACGTTTGCCCGCTGTCCCGCACCCCCGCAGAGAGGCGTCTCATGCACCCCCGCTCCACGCTGCCCCGCAGGACCGCAAGCCGTTGCGCCGCAATCGCGTTGCTCACCCTGGCCCTGTGCGCGGCCGGCACCGCGCTCCACGCGCAGACCGTCCCTATCAGTGGACAGGCGAGCGCCCCCGGAAGTAGACAGGACCAGGTGGAGGGGACCGTGGTCGACGCCCGCACCGGGAAGCCGCTCGCGCTCGTCATCGTGGAGATCCCACGGCTGCGCCGTACCACCATCACGGACGACGCGGGGAGGTTCCGCTTCGACGACGTCCCGGCGGGGGAGCACGGGATGCGCGTGCGCCTGGTGGGGTACCAGGCCCACAGCCGCCCCGTGCAGCCGGGCCAGGCCACCCCCATCGAGGTGCGCCTCTCGGAAGACCCGGTGCTGCTGGCCGGCCTCACCGTCACCGTCAACCGGTTCGACAGCCGGATGAAGGCGGTGCCCTACGCGGTCCGCGTGATGGACAAGCGCGAGGTCGCCGGCAGCGCCGCAAACGACGCCGCGGAGTTCGTGGTGCGGCGCGCCGGCATGTTCAGGACGAACTGCCGCAGCAACCGCCAGACGAACTGCTTCTCCATCCGTGGGAGCGCGGTGGAGCCGCGGGTCTACATCGACGACGCCCATGCGCCCGCGGGCATCGACATGCTCGCGAACATCCCGCGCGAAGAGATCAACCGCGTGGAGGTGATCCGCGTGTATACCGATCGGTTCATGGAGTGGGCCGCCCGCCACAACTACCGCCCGATGCCGCTGGAAGTGAACTGATACTGATTGCCGGGACCGAAGTGCAAAGTCCTGGGTCCTGAGTCCTGGGTGAAAAGCGCGCT
>DASVSA010000582.1:0-6635 GCA_036388335.1 Longimicrobium sp.
ACGCGCGTGCCCTCGTCCGACCACTGGCCCCACTTCTCGTTGAAGGGCACCCACACGATCACCGAAGGATGGTTGTGGAGGCCATCCATCATCGCGGCCAGCTCGCGCGCGAAGTGGCCGCGCGCCTCCGGGGTGTCGTTCCACCCGCACGGCATGTCCTGCCACACGGGGAGCCCCAGGCGGTCCGCGTGGTGATACCAGCGCGCGGGCTCCACCTTGATGTGCTTGCGCGTGAAGCCGAAGCCGAGCGCCCGCGTCTGCTCCACGTCGAAGCGGAGCGCCTCGTCGGTGGGCGCGGTGTAGAGGCCGTCTGGCCACCATCCCTGGTCCAGCGGGCCCACGTGGAACCAGGGCTCGCCGTTCAGCGCGACGCGGGTGAAGCCGCGCTCGTCGCGCGCCAGCCCGACGGTGCGCATTCCGAAGTAGCTGTCCACGGCGTCCACTTCACGGCCGCCGTCCAGCAGCGTCACGCGCAGGTCGTACAGGAAGGGATCGTCCGGCCCCCACAGCCGCGGCGCGGGTACGGGTACGCGCATCTCGCTCCCCACCGTGCCGCGCGCGCGCCCCACCTCGCGCCCCTCCGCCCGCGCCACGGCTTCCACGGCCCCACCCTCGGCTCCGCGGCCGCGCACGGTCAGGACCAGCGCCTCCCCCGCCACGTCCGGCGTCATGCGCAGCGACGCGATGGACGCGGCGGGGACCGGCTCCAGCCAGACCGTCTGCCAGATGCCGCTCACGGGCGTGTAGAAGATCGGGTGTGGCCGCGTGGACTGCTTGCCGCGCGGCTGCCCGAAGCCGTCCGTGGGGTCGTCCACCGCCACCACCAGCTCCTGCTCGCCCGCCTGCAGGGCATCGGTCACGTCCACCGTGAAGGCGTCGAAGCCGCCCGTGTGCTCCGTGAGCAGACGCCCGTTCATCCACACCCGCGCGCGCCAGTCCACCGCGCCGAAGTGGAGGAGGAGCCGCTCTCCATCCCCCAGCTCCGGCGCGGCGAAGGTGCGCCGGTACACCAGGTGCGGCGCGTGCCTGCCCACCCCGGAGAGCACCGACTCCACGGGGAAGGGCACCAGGATCCGCTCCGGCAGCACCTGGCCGGTGGGTACGGAATCGGCGCTCCGGTCCAGCAGCGCGATCTCCCAGGTGCCGTTCAGGTTCTGCCAGCGCAGGCGCACCATCTGCGGGCGCGGGTACTCGGGGAGGACGTTGCCGGGATCGACCCGCGCCGCCCAGCGGGTGAGCAGCGGCTGGGGGCGTGCGGGTGCGGGCGCGTGGGCGAGCGTGAAGCCCGCGCCCAGCTCGGCGACCGCGGCGGAGCTCATCGCGCGGCGCCGCGCAGAGTGCGCCGGGCGGTGGCGCGGTTGCCGTCGCCGCCGCTGGCGGGGATGCGGGCGGGGCGGATGTCGGCGAGCGCGCGGGTGGAGCCGCGCACCACCAGCTCGGCCTCCAGGTAGACCTTCTCGGGCGGGAGCGCTTCCCGCGACTCGATGTGGCGGATGAGAAGCTGAGCCGCGAGCCGCCCCATGTCCGCCTTGGGCATGCGCACGGTCGTGAGGGGAACCGGGAGGTACTCCAGCAGCGCGATGTCGTCGAACCCGATCACCGACACGTCTTCCGGCACGCCCAGCCCCAGCTCCTTGAGCGCGCGGCACAGCCCGATGGCCACCAGGTCGTTGTAGCAGGTGACCGCCGTGGGCCGCTGGGCGGGCGCCCGCCCCCCGAAGTACGCGAGCCCGGTGCGGTAGCCGTCTTCCAGGTGCGCGCCGGCGCGCACCACGTCATCGTCGGTGAAGATGACGTGCGAGCCGCTGCACGCGCGCCGCACCCCGTCGATGCGCTCCTGGCTGTGCGACGAGTACTGCGGCCCCGCGAAGTGGACGATGCGGGTGTGCCCCTGCTCGATGAGGAACTCCACCGCCTTGCGGGAGGCCTCCTCGTTGTCCACGTCGATCAGGCTCCCCGGCACGCCGCGCACCTCCTCCAGCAGCACGAAGGGGAAGTTGCGCCGCTTGAGCTCGAAGAGGTGCGAGAGGTCCGCGTCCACGTCCAGCACGGGGGTGAGGATCAGCCCGTCCACCTCCTTGCGCTGAAGCAGCTCCACGGCGCGGCGCTCCGCCTCGTGGCCGCCGTCGGAGCTCATCACCATCAGCGTGTAGCCGGCCTCGTCCGCTGCGCCGCGGGCGCCGGTGATGACCTCGCCGTAGAAGGGGTTGTCGATCTCCTTGATGACCAGCGCCAGGCTGCGCATCTGCTGCCCGGCGCTGCGCCGGTCCGGCCCGCTCTTCCGGTAGTTGAGGGACTCGATGACGGAGAGCACCCGCTCCCGCGTGGACCGCTTCACCGTACCCATGTCGTTGAGCACGGCCGAGACGGTGGCTTTGGACACCCCCGCCTGGCGCGCGACATCGTTGATGGTCGGCTGCTTGTTCGTCATTCGGGATGGGGCCGGGACGGGTGGGTCGCAGTGCGGGAACCACGCGCCGGGCGTGGTTGAACTGCTTTGAACAGGTTCGATGGTTCAGGTTAGAGGTTCGCCCGCACAATTGTCAAGCATCATGTGTGTCCGTCTCTCCCGCGCCGATCCCCGGAGGATCAGTAAGGAATGCGCCGGATTTACGCATGTGCGTGGCGCACATGGAGATGCTGCCCAGCCGCCGTTCGCGGGCGGGGTGAGGGGTGGTGAAGGTGCTTGACAGCGCGCACCCCGCAACGGTACTGTCTCTGAACCGAATTGAAACGTTTCGGAAAAGTTCAGATCCGCGGCTTCCCCGGCCCGATCGGCCGCCCGGCCGCCATCCAGCCCCCACCTGCCCGAGTCTCCCCATGCGCCTGCTGCCCCGGCTTCGCACCTCCCTGCTGCCCGTGCTTGCCCTCGCGTCGCTGGCCGGCTGCCAGAAGCAGGCGGACGACGGCAAGTTCACGGTGGGCTTCTCGCAGATGGGCCACGACAACCCCTGGCGGATGGCGCAGACCAAGAGCCTGCAGGACGAGGCCAAGAAGCGCGGCTACGACCTGGTAGTGACCGACGCGCAGGACCAGACGGCCAAGCAGGTGGCCGACGTGGAGGACCTGATCGCGCGGCGCGTGGACGTCATCCTCCTGGCGCCGCGCGAGTTCGAGGGTCTTGCTCCGGCGCTGCAGGCGGCCCGCGACGCCAACATCCCCGTGGTCCTGGTGGACCGCGAGGCGGAGGGCACGCCGGGCGAGGACTTCGTGACCTTCCTGGGCTCCAACTTCGTGGAGCAGGGGAAGCGCGCCGCCGAGTGGCTGGTGAAGGAGACGGGCGGCACCGCGGGGATCGTGGAGCTCACGGGCACGCCCGGCTCCTCGGTGGCGGCGGACCGGGCCAAGGGCTTCCGCGAGGTCCTCGCCCGCCACCCGGGGATGAAGATCCTGGCCACGCAGACGGGCGAGTTCTCCCGCGCCAACGGGCAGCGCGTGATGCAGAACATCGCGCAGTCGCTGGGCGCGCAGATCACGGCCGTGTACGCGCACAACGACGAGATGGCGCTCGGCGCGATCCAGGCGCTGAAGTCCTCCGGCCGCAAGCCGGGCACCGACGTCAAGATCGTCTCCATCGACGGTCAGCGCGCCGCCCTGGAGGCCATCCAGCGCGGCGAGCTGGGCGCCACCGTGGAGAGCAACCCGCGCTTCGGCCCCATCGCCTTCGAGACCATCGAGCAGATCCGCAAAGAAGAGCAGGTTCCTACCAAGAAGCTGATCTCCGACCGCTTCTTCGACCGGAACAACGCCGCGCAGTTCGTGGCGGATGCGTACTAGCAGTGCCTAGTGCCTAGTGCCGAGTGCCTGGTAACAGAAGTCCTGAGTCCTGGGCGCTGGACGGCGGTTACGTGGGACTCCTGGCACATGGCGGGCGCGACCGTTCTCCGGGTGTGAGGATAGGGGTGCGGCGCGTGGCGGGGCACGGGCAGCCACGCGGGGCTGCCCCTACGAGGAACTGGTCGTGCGCACTGAAGTTTGTCGCGCGCTGAGGGGCCGGGCGCGATGAATCGCGCCCCTACATTGTTCGGATGGGTTCCATCGGCAGCGCGCGGCCGGATGGGTTCCACCCACGTCGCGCAAATACAGAAGATGCGCCCCCTCCCCCGCATGCGGGGGAGGGGGACGGGGGGTGGGGGCCCACCCACATCGCACCGGGCCGTGGAAATCGCCCCTCGCCCGATAACAGAGGCGCAGCCTCTCCTGTTATCGGGCGAGGGGGCCGGGGGGTGAGGGCCGCAGACCCGTAGTTCCATGTCAGGACGTCTCACTTTCTCCTCCACCCCATCGCGCATGACGACCGATCGCGCCGAGACCCCCGACATCCTCCGCATGGAGGGAATCGTCAAGCGCTTCGCGGGAGCGACGGCGCTGGATCGCGTGGACTTCACGCTGCGGCGCGGGGAGGTGCACGCGCTCGTGGGGGAGAACGGGGCGGGGAAGAGCACGCTCATCAAGGTGATGACCGGCGCCTACCACCGCGACGGAGGGCAGGTGTGGCTGGAGGGGGAGCCGGTGGACTTCGCCACGCCGGCCGACGCGCAGGCGGCGGGCGTCATCGCGGTGCACCAGGAGATCCACCTGCTCAGCTTCCGCACGGTGGCCGAGAACGTGTTCCTGGGCCGCGAGCCGAAGCGCTGGGGGATGGTGAACTGGTCGCGCATGAACGCGGAGACCGGCGCGCTGCTGCAGCGGCTGGGGCTGGACATCGATCCCACGGCCATCCTGGGCGCGCTGAGCACGGCGCAGCAGCAGATGGTGGCCATCGCGCGCGGCGTGTCGCTGGGCGCGAAGGTGCTGGTGCTGGACGAGCCCACCAGCTCGCTGGCCGAGCGCGAGGTGGCGATCCTCTACGACCTGATCCGGCAGCTGCAGGCGCAGGGGACCGCCATCGTCTACATCAGCCACCGCTTCGACGAGCTGTACGCCGTGTGCGACCGCGTGACGGTGCTGCGCGACGGGAAGCTGGTGGGTACCCACCGCATGGCCGACCTGGAGCGGCTCGACCTCGTCTGCCTGATGCTGGGCAAGCCGCGCGAGGCGCTGCGGCAGGGCACCACCGGCTTCGGCGGGCAGCCGGCGGAGGCCGCGGGCACGGCGCCGCTCCTCCGCACCGAGGGGCTGCGGCGCGGGCAGAAGCTGCGCGGGGTGACGCTGGACGTGGGGAAGGGGGAGATTCTGGGCGTGGCGGGGCTGCTCGGCTCGGGGCGCACGGAGACGGCGCGCGCCATCTTCGGCGCGGACCCGGCGGAGGACGGCGCCATGCAGCTGGACGGCAGGCGGCTCGACCCGCGCACGCCGGACGACGCCATCCGCGCGGGGATCGCCTTCGTGTCCGAGGACCGCAAGGGCGAGGGGATCATCCCGGAGCTCTCGGTGCGCGAGAACCTCACGCTGGCCGCGCTCCCCACGCTCACGCGCATGGGGATCGTGGACCGGGCCAGGCAGCGCGAGATCGTCGACCAGTTCATGCGGCGGCTGGGGATCAAGTGCACCAGCGCCGACCAGAAGATCCGCGAGCTCTCCGGCGGCAACCAGCAGAAGGTGCTGCTGGCGAGGTGGCTGTGCATGAGCCCGGCGCTGCTCATCCTGGACGAGCCCACGCGCGGCATCGACATCGGCGCCAAGGCGGAGATCCAGGCGCTGATCAACGAGCTGGCCGCCGCCGGCCTCGGCGTGCTCATGATCTCGTCCGAGCTGGAGGAGCTGGTGGAGGGGAGCTCGCGCGTGGTGGTGCTGCGCGACGGGCAGAACGTGGCCGAGCTGCGCGGCGCCGACATCTCGCAGCAGTCCATCATCCACGCGATGGCCGAGGGTAGCGCGGCCGCCGCCCCGCCCCTGGAGAGCTGAATGGAGGCATCGGTAGCCGCGCGCCCCGCGCCGGGCGCCGGGAGGGCCGGCCGGTGGTGGAGCGCGATGGGGCCCACGGGGGGCGCCGTCATCGCGCTCGTCGTGCTGGTGCTCGCCAACGCCGTCTTCACCCCCAACTTCGCCACGGCCGGCAACTTCTGGAACGTCCTCTTCCAGCTCTCCGTCACCCTGCTGGTGGCGGTGGGGATGACGCTGGTGATCTCCACCGGCGGCATCGACCTGTCGGTGGGCTCGGTGATGGCCATCTCCGCCGCCGTGGCGGCCGTGACGCTGGACAGCGGGCTCGCCGTCGCGGTGCCGGCGGCGCTCGTGGCGGCGATGGCCGTGGGGATGCTGAACGGCGCCTTCGTCTCGTACTTCAAGGTGCAGGCGATCGTCGTCACGCTGGCCACGCTGCTCGCGGGGCGGGGGCTGGCGCAGGTCATCAACCGCGGCGGGGCGCTGATCGCCATCGACGATCCCGGCTTCCTCGCGCTGGGCCGCGGGTACCTGGGGCCGGTGCCGGTGCAGGTGCTGATCGCGGCCGTGGTGGCGGTGCTCGCCGTCTTCGTGCTGCGCACCACGCCCTTTGGCCGCTACGTGCTGGCGGCGGGGGGCAACCCGGCGGCGGCCCGGCTGGCGGGAGTCCCCGTGAACCGCACCATCGTCTCCGTCTACGTGATCAGCGGGCTCCTCGCGGGGCTGGCGGGGCTGATCGAGGCGTCGCGCCTGGGTGCGAGCGCCGCCGCGAAGATCGGGCAGAACGTGGAGCTGGACGCCATCGCCGC
>DASVSA010000583.1:0-11307 GCA_036388335.1 Longimicrobium sp.
CGGGGAACGGGGAACGGGGACCGGGGACCGGGGAACGGGGAACGGGGACCGGGGAACGGGGAACGGGGCACGGGGACCGGGGCACGGGGAACGGGGACCGGGGACCGGGGAACGGGGAGCGGGGAGCGGGGAACGGGGAACGGGGAACCGGGAACGGGGAACGGGGAACGGGGAACGGGGAACAGGTGGAACTGTCCTCTGTATTCGCCGTTAGGCATTCTTGGCGCGGAAAGAGTGTAAAGGGCGTATTGGAGCGGGGGGTTGACTTTGCCTTCGCGGAGTGCGTTCGTGTCTTCGCAAGTCATATGTTTTATTGCGTCTCCCTCCCGCCTCCGGACCTACCGTGCGCAGGATTCGTGTCTGGTGGGTGGCGGTGGCCATCGTGGCGGGTGCCGGGGGAGCTTCCATCGTGGCGGCCGCCTCGCCGGTGCCGAGCGAGCCGGTGGCGCGGATGTGGACCTGGTCCGTGGGCGGCACCTACCTGGGGCGCGAGACGGTGCGCGTGCAGGAGGGCGCCTGGGACTGCGGCATCGCGGCGCTCAGCATGGTGTTCGAGGCGCACGGGCGAGAGGCGGAGCTGGCCGCCATCCGCGGCAAGGTGCTCGGCCGCGGGGAAGGCCTTTCCCTGCTGGAGATGGAGGAGATCGCGGATGGGCGCGGGCTGCCGGCCGACGGTTGGCGACTTGATTTCGCCGCGCTCCGCGCCACACCCCTCCCCGCCATCGCCCACTTCGCCGATCACTACGTGGTAGTGGACCGCATCTCCGCCGGCGGGACGGTGCGCGTGCGCGACCCCGCGGTGGGCCTGGTCGATTACCCTCGTGGCTCCTTCGAGCGCCTCTGGACCGGGGTCGTGCTGGTGTTCCCGCGCCCCTCGATTCCATCGAAATAATCCGGTCGTTCGCACCGCGAAGTTGTGCATCTCCTTTGCAGAAGTAAATGTTTGACTTTCCCCTTTGCCGGCGTTAGAGTGGGGAAACAAAAGTTCAGAGCGATTGAGTGTCTCGGGTAACAGTACCGAAGCGCCACCGCGAGTAACAAAAGACGGAGCCAATCCGTCCGCCCCGCCGAGCGCGATCCCGCGCCCGACCGTGCCTCCCAGCTGTACATTCTCCATCCCCATCCAGGTCCTCCGTGGCCTGGCGGCGGCACCTCCTGCCGTCCATTCGATCCCGAGTCCCGCCCGGGAGAAGTTCTCCGCAGAAGGATCGACGGCCCGCCGGAATACCGGCCCGGGCCAGGCCCTTCCTAGACCCGCCGCCAGGCGCGGGTCCAGGAGGCGAGCGCTCCCGGACCCTGCATCCGGAGGAGCCCGTACTCGCGTGTGCTCAGACTCTATTAAGGACCATATTCAAGAGACGTGAACACGGAATACGGGCGCCTGGATGCCCGCGATTCCTTCCAATAAGAGAGTGGGCGCACAGGGCGCCATGGCAGCATCCCTTCGCCAGGGGAGGAACCGGCAGGTCCCGGAAAGGCTCGAAACCGACACCGTGCGTGGTGTGGTGATGGAAGGTGGTGTTCGCCGGAAGTGCATTCCGTACTTCCGCAATACCTGCTCAGGAGGATTGTCCCATGATTCGTAAACCCATTGTCAGCTACATGCTCGCCGTAACGCTCGCCCAGGCGGCGGCTCCGGTGCTCCCGGCGTTCGCTTCGAACCACGCCACGGCCACGCTGGCCGCCGCGCGTGCGGCCGGTGCGCAGGTGGTGGTGGTGCCGGTGCAGGCGCCGGCCCGTGCGGTGCGGCTGTCGAGCACCGAGATGGAGCAGGTGAAGGGTGCCGGCTGGTTCAGCTGGCTCAAGGTGTTCTCCACGATCATCACCGCGGTGGCGGCCATCGTCGGCGCCATCGTCAAGATCTGGGAGACCCTCCGGAAGACGCAGACCACGACCCCGGGCCCCGTCGCGGGCGGCGAGACGGTGCAGCGTAACGAGAACGAGCGGTACGACTACGCCTCGGAGGCGGACTACAACGCGGGGATCGTGCAGGGCAGCTCCGCCACCGTGACGCAGGACTGGCACCAGACCGAAGTGTGGTACGGTGGCGGCGGCAGCTGCGGCGGAGAGAACGAGCGCGAAGGTCTCTACTACCAGCAGGCCGAGATGCCGTCCTGCTAAGCAGTGGCGCGTTACGGGCGCCCACGGGTGCCCGGAGCGCGCGAGTGAAGTGAAGTGAAGGACGCTTTCCGAACGACACCACGCACCGATGGATGCCGGTCCGCGGGAAACCGCGGGCCGGCGGGTGCAGGGTCCGCAATGAACCACTCTGCAGGGCCGCAGGCCGCAAGGAGACCACGATGAACCACCATCCCCGCCGCTGGGCCGCGGCGCTCGCGTGCGCGCTCGCCCTTCCCGCCGCCGCGCGGGCACAGAACGCCGCCGCCATCCCCACCGGCCCGCGCACGCTGGCCCTGGAAGAGGCGCAGGCGCTGGCGCGCACCCACAACCCGTCGGTGGCGCAGAGCGCCAACGAGGTGCGCATGGCGGGGCACACGGTGCGCTCGGCGTACGGCGAGCTCCTCCCCGGCCTGAGCCTTTCCAACTCCTTCGGCTACACGGCGCCGGGCGAGCGGCGCGTTGGCTCCGTGTCGCTGGGCGACCAGCCCTCCATCTACTCGTCCCACTACGGCGTGTCGGCCACCTACTCGGTGACGGCGGCGCGGGTGCTTCAGCCCCGCATCGCCCGCAGCGAGGCCCGCGAGGCTGAATGGAGAGCCACGCGCGCCGGCACCGATCTCACCACCGAGGTGGCGCGGCGCTACATCGCCCTGCTGCAGGCCCAGGCGCGCCTGCGCCAGGTGGAGCGCGAGGCCGTGAGGTCCGACGAGCACATGAGGCAGGGCCAGGCCCAGGCCGACGCGGGGCTCACCAGCCCGCTGGACCGCAAGCGCGCCGAGGTGCAGCGCAGCCAGGTGGAGGTGCGCCGGCTTCAGGCGCTGCGCACCGTGAGGACCGAGACGGTGGCGCTGGGGCGCTCGCTGGGGATGGCGATGGAGCCGGGCGTGGAGCTGACCTCCACCTTCGCGGTGTTCGAGCCCCGCTGGACGGCGGAGGAGCTGGTGGCGATGGGGATGCGCGGCAACGCCGGGCTGCGGGCCGCCAGGGGATCGGTGGAGTCCGCCCGCGCGCGCGCTGGCGCATCGCGCGCCGCCTACCTTCCCACCCTCTCGATCTCGCTGAACCTCACCGGGTGGATCCAGAGCGCGGGCGACGTGGAGATGCTGGTGCAGCAGCGCATCGGCGGCCGGACGGTGACGGCCGAGGCGGAGGCCGACATCCGCGACCGCGTACGGCGCGAGAACCAGGGCTTCCCCTTCTCCTACAACCGCCAGCCCGTCAACGCCTCGGCCACGGTGTCGCTCCCCGTGTTCCAGGGCTTCGGGCGCCGCGCGCAGGTGGAGCGCTCGCGCGCCGCCGTGGAAGACGCCGAGGGGCGCCGCCGCAGCGAGCAGCTGCGCGTCCACGCCGAGATCACCACCGCCCTCACCAACCTGCGCTCCGGCTACGACGTGGCGCGCGCGCAGACGGTGGTGCGCTCGCTGGCCGCCGAAGAGCTCCAGCTGGCGCGGGCCCGCCTGCGCCTGGGCGCGGGCAACGAGATCGCCGTGAGCGACGCGCAGGTTCGCCTCTCGCAGGCCGAGGTGGACGAAATCGACGCCGTGTACACCTTCCACCAGACGCTGGTGGAGCTCGAGGCGCTGGTCGGCGCCTCCCTCCGCTAACCCACGGGAACCTCAATGCGAAAGATCGTCACGGGGCTCCTGGCAGCCTCGCTCCTCATGGTGCTGGTGGTGCTTGCCTCCGGGTTCGGCGAAGACGAGGCGGTGGAGGTGCAGACCGAGGCGATCGCGCGCCGCGACCTGGTGAGCACCGTGCCCGGCAGCGGGCGCATCGAGCCCAAGCGCAAGGTAGACATCTCGGCCGACATCTCGGGGCGCGTGATCGAGGTGGCCGTGGAAGAGGGCGAGTGGGTGGACAAGGGCGACCTGCTGCTGCGCATCGACCCCACCCGCTACCAGGCGGCCGTGTACCGCGCCGAGGCCTCGCTGGCCCAGGCGCAGGCGTCGGCCGAGCACGCCGAAGCCACCAAGATCCAGGCCTCGCGCGAGGACCGGCGCCTGGCCGAGGTGGCGGGCACCGGCGGCTTCGTGGCCGGCGCCGACATCGACCGCGCCAACACGCAGGTGCTCACCAGCGCCGCGCAGGCGCGGGGCGCCGGCTTCTCCATCGAGCAGGCCCGCGCCGGCCTTTCCGAGGCGCGCGACGCGCTGTCCAAGACCACCATCACCGCCCCCATGAGCGGGCGGGTGACGCGCCTCTCCATACAGGAAGGGGAGACGGCGGTGGTGGGCACCATGAACAACCCCGGCTCGCTCCTCCTCACCATCGCCGACCTGGCGGAGATGGAGGCGCACGTGCTGGTGGACGAGACGGACGTGCCGGACATCTCGGTGGGCGACCGCGCGCAGGTGAGGATCGACGCGTACGACCGCCGCGCCTTCCCGGGCCGCGTGGTGAGGATCTCCAACAGCGCCTTCCGCGGCGGCGGGCAGCAGTCGGCCGGGTTCAAGGTGGTGGTGGCGCTCGACCGCCCGCCCGGCGACCTGCGCCCCGAGCTCTCGGCCAGCGCGGAGATCGTGGTGGAGTCGCGCACGGCGGCGCTGGCGGTGCCCGTGCTGGCGGTGACGGTGAGGGGGCCGGGCGGCGCCCTTCCCGCGGCGCGCACCCGCGTGGCCGAGGGGGTGTTCGTGCTGCGCGGCTCGCAGGTGGCCTTCGTGCCGGTGAAGGTGGGGATCGCGGGCGAGCAGCACTTCGAGGTCAAGAGCGGGCTGCGCGCGGGCGACCGGGTGGTGGCGGGGCCGTACGAGGCCATCCGCTCGCTGGTGCCCGGCACTCCCGTGCGTCCGGTGGACGCCGCGCGCGCGGCGCCCTGATGAGGTTCGCCGAGGGGGTGCGGGGCGCGCTGGAGACGGTGCGCGCGTATCCCATGCGGGCGTTCCTCACCGTGTTCGGCACCCTCACCGGCGTGTCGTTCCTGGTGGCGGTCATCACCATCCTCCAGGGGATGAGCCACTACGTGGAGACCAGCCTCATCGGCCGGTTCCACGGCTACAACACGGTGAGCATCCGCCGCGAGCCCCCGGCGGCGCTGGGGGAGAGCGCGGGGCAGAGCCGCTCGCGCAGCCGCTACCTCCCCCTCACGCTTGACGACGCGCGCTGGCTGGGGGAGCGGATGAACACCCCCGGCGTGCTCTCGGCCGAGTGGACGGCCTCGGCCGACGCGCGCACGCCCGGCGGCAGGAAGGTGGAGAAGGTGGGGCTCTCGGGCGCCACGGCCAGCCACTTCCACGTGCGCGGCGCGCTGGTGGCGGAGGGCCGCCCCTTCAGCGATCACGAGGCGGAGCGCGGGCTGGCGGTGGCGGTGATCGGCCGCGACGTGGCGGACCGGCTCTTTCCCGGCGCCAGCGCGATCGGGCGGCGGGTGGTGTTCATGGGCATCCCCTACCGCGTGGTGGGGGTGCTGGGGCGGCAGGGGAAGCTCTTCACCTTCTCCATGGACCGCATCGCCATCGTCCCCGCCCGCTCGCCGCTCAACGGCATCGCCACCCCGCGCGACCGGGTGGAGGTGATCTCCTTCAAGGTGGCGGACAGCTCGCTCCTCCCGCCCGCGCTGGCCGAGGCGGAGGGGTGGATGCGCGTGAGGAAGCGGCTGCGCCCCGCCCAGTCCAACGAGTTCTCCGTCACCACCTCCGCCCGCGCGCTGGCCGCGTGGGGAAAGGTGTCGCGGATGATGATGGTGGCCGTGCCGGGGCTGATCGGGATCTCGCTGCTGGTGGGCGCGGCGGTCATCATGAACATCATGCTGGTGTCCGTTTCCGAGCGCACCTACGAGATCGGCGTGCGCAAGGCGCTGGGCGCCCGCGCGCGCGACATCCGCCTCCTCTTCCTGGTGGAGGCGGCCACGCTCTCCGGGGTGGGAGGCGTGCTGGGAGTGGGTGCGGGGCTGGCGATGGCCGCGGCGGTTGCGGCCATGTCGCCGCTCCCCGCGCGCATGGCGCCCTGGTCGGTGGCGCTGGGGCTGCTGCTGGGGATCGGCGTGGGCGTGGTGGCGGGCGTGTACCCGGCCACCCGCGCCGCCCGCCTGGACCCGGTGACGGCGCTGGGACACGAATGACTTACACGGAGGCAGGGCGATGACGAGGAGGCGCGCGTGAAGCTCTGGACGATCGGGCACGGGGTGGGGATCGCGTGGGATGCGCTGCGCGGCAACCGGTCGCGCGCGCTGCTCACCACGTCGGGGATCGTAGTGGGCGTGGCCACGGTGATGGCCATGGCCTCCGTGATCGTGGGCGTGCGCCGCACCGTGACCGAGGAGCTGCTGGCCGCCGGGCCCGACAACTTCACGGTGGAGCGCTTCGACCTGTCGACGGTGCGCCTGGCCGAGCTCGGCGAGGGCAAGTCGCCCTGGGCCGGCTCGCCCGCCCTTTCGCTGCGCGAGGCGGGGCTGCTGGAGCGGCTCCCCTCGGTGCGCTCCGCCACTCCCAACGCCAGCGGCACCACCACTCTGCGCTTCGGGCGCACCACCGCCGCGGGCCTGGACGTGGAGGGCGCGGGCGCCGACTGGCCGGACTACCGCCCCGGCACCCTGGTGTGGGGGCGTAACTTCCTGGCGTCGGAGGTGCAGCGCTCCGGCACGGTCGTGGTGCTCTCCGAGGGCCTGGCGAAGGAGCTCTTCGGCCGCGCCGAGCCCACGGTGCCCGAGGTGAGCCTGGGCGGCATCACCTTCCGCGTGGTGGGCGTGTTCCGCGAGAAGGGCAACGTCTTCGCGGACGAGGCCGCGCGCTGGATGGTGACGCCGTACACCACCGCCATCAAGCACCTGGACGCGGACCAGGCCTGGCTGGAGGTGCGCGTGGTGCCCGAGGCCGGTGTGACGCGGATGCGCGCCATGAGCGACGTTACGGCCACCCTGCGCGCGGCGCGCGGGCTCCGCGCGGGCCAGACCAACAACTTCACACTCACCACCCATGACGCCATGCAGGCGCTCTTCGACGACACCACCCGCATGTTCTTTGGGGTGATGATGGCGCTTTCGTCGCTGGGTCTGGTGGTGGGAGGCGTGGGCGTGGCCGCGATCATGACCATCTCGGTGACGGAGCGTACGCGGGAGATCGGGGTGCGCAAGGCGCTGGGCGCCACGCGCACCGAGATCCTCTGGCAGTTCCTGGTGGAGTCGGTCACGGTGACGCTGGTGGGCGGTGCGGCCGGCGTGGTGCTGGCCGGCGGCGGCGCGTTCCTCCTGGCCCGCCTCACCCCCGTCCCCGCCGCGGTCCCCCTCTGGTCCGTCCTGGCGGGGCTGGGCGTATCCGCGGCCTGCGGCGTGGTGTTCGGCATCGCCCCCGCCCACCGCGCCGCCCGCATGGACCCCGTGGAGGCGCTGCGGCACGCCTGAGCTCTTCTCCGTGCCTCTGTGTCTCCGTGTGAGGCCCCCTTCCCGTGCGGCTCCGCGTGCGCTATTCCTCCCGCGTACCGGACACCAGGGGGGACAGTGGAGCTTTCGATGGGGGCGGCGCGGGCGCTGATGGTTGCCGCGCAGGGGCTGGACCGCAGGGCGCGGCGCAGGGCGGGGAAGGCGGACGTGCTGGCGGCGATCCGGCGCATGGGGGTGCTGCAGATCGACACCATCCAGGTGGTGGCGCGCAGCCCGTACCTGGTGCTGTGGAGCCGTCTGGGCGCCTACGAGCCCCGCTGGCTGGACGAGCTGCTGGCCGAGGGGGCGCTCTTCGAGTACTGGGCGCACGAGGCGTGCTTCATCCCGGTGGAAGACTTCGCGCTCTTCCGCCACCGCATGCTGGACCCCGCGGCGATGGGCTGGAAGTACCGCGCGGAGTTCATCCGCGAGCACCGCGACGAGGTGGACCGCCTTCTCGCCACCGTGCGCGAGCGTGGCCCCGTGCGCTCCGCCGACTTCGAGCGGCGCGACGGCAGGGGCGGGGGGTGGTGGGAGTGGAAGCCCGAGAAGCGGATGCTGGAAAGCCTCTTCACCGCCGGCGAGCTGATGATCGCCCGCCGCGAGAACTTCCAGCGCGTCTACGATGTCCGCGGGCGAGTCCTCCCCTCGTGGAGCGACGACCTGCTTCCCTCGCCGGACGAGGTGGCGCGCACCCTGGCGCTGCGTGCCGTGCGGGCGCTGGGCGTGGCCAGGGCGAAGTGGGTGGCCGACTACTTCCGCACCGCGAAGCGCACCACCCCCCTCGTCCCCGCTCGACTTGCAGATGAGGGTGAGCTGCTGCGCGTGAAGGTGGAAGGATGGAAGGAGCCCGGCTTCGTGCACCCGGACCACGCGGAGCTGGCGGCGCGCGCCGCGGCCGGGGAGGTGCGCCCCACGCTCACCACTCTCCTCTCCCCTTTCGATCCGCTGGTGTGGGACCGCGCCCGCGCCTCCGAGCTGTTCGGCTTCGACTACCGGCTTGAGTGCTACACCCCCGGGCCCAAGCGCCGCTGGGGCTACTTCGTGCTCCCCATCCTGCGCCGCGGCGCGCTGGTGGGCCGCATCGACGCCAAGGCCCACCGCCGCGAGGGAGTTTTCGAGGTAAAGTCCCTCTACCTGGAGCCGGGCGTGCGCCCCACTGAGCGCTTCCTCGCCGACATCGGCGGCGCGCTCCGCGAGTGCGCCGCCTGGCACGGCACGCCCACCGTCGTCATCCGCCACTCCGACCCGCCCGAGATCGCCGCGCGCATCTGAACAACGGGGGCTCACACAGAGACACAGAGGCACGGAGATAAGATCATCTCTGTGCCTCGTGTCTCCCCATGATGCGGTGTCGCTCACAACGCGCCGCATACGCGGAAAACCGATTTGGTGGAGTGCAGCATGCAGTCAGCTTCGAGCGCCGTTGTCACGACGTTCACCCGGAGAAGCCGCCATGATGCGCCTCGACTACGTACTGTTCCGAGCCGATGGAAGTCTTGCCGCGCTGGTAGAAGCGAACACCAGCCAGGGGACCTCCCCGGAGTGGGCGGCCCAGTTCCGCCGCAACATCATGGAGCACGGGAACCTCCCTCCGGCCGAGTTCTTCGTCTTCGTCACGCGAGAGTCGCTCTACCTGTGGAGAAACGCGGGTAACGCCCCGATCGCGATCCTCCCGCATGCCGTGATCCCGACGGCGCCGCTTCTGGGCCGCTACGTCGAGCGATTATCGACCTCACTGGAAACAGTCCACGGCCTGACCTTCGAGACAATCGTTGGCGATTGGCTGTGGGATCTGAGCGATCCGCGAGACGAGGCGAGCGACCTTGCTCGAGAGCACGGACTGGCGGGGACGGGGTTCGTGGAAGCGCTGCGTGGCGGGCGGATCGAACACAAGGATGCTGCGTGATCGTGTACGTGGAGTCCAACTTCGTCCTGGAGATTGCGCTCCTCCAGGAACAGCACTCCGCCTGCGAAGCGCTGCTGGAGCTTTGCGCTAAGGGGCAGATTCAGATCCTCCTCCCCACATTCGCGATGATCGAGCCGTTCGGCGCGCTGTTTCGGCGGCGGGCGGAGCGTAACCGCGTCAAGAGCCGGCTCGATAACGTACTGCGGGAGCTCGGCCGTACAGCGCCGCTCTCCGAACCGGTGAGGGAGGCGCGCGTCCGTATGAAAGACCTGCTAGGCTCCAGCAGCGACAACGAGCTAGAGCGCTGGAAAGCGGCGAGGGCCCGTATAGCGTCGGTAGCGGAGCTGATCCCGTTCGAGGAGCGCGTGCTGCAGGTCGCGGCGACGTCGGAGGTTCGGCTCAACCTCGCTCCGCCTGACGCGGTAATCTATGCATCGGTCCAGAGTCACCTGAACCAGACGCGCCCTGCCCTCAGCTGCTTCCTCAACCGTAACTCCATGGACTTCCAGAATCCAGCGCTCGTAACGGAGCTCAATTCACTCGGGTGCAAGGTGCTCCCCGCATTCGACCAGGGGCTGAGCTACGTACGGGGGATGCTGGCACGCGGTGGGTGAACAACAGGCCCACACAGAGACACAGAGGCACGGAGATGAATTCTTCTCCGTGCCTCTGTGTCTCTGTGTGAGCCCAACCAGTTCTCGCCTACCGCGTGGCTGCCGGGCGGCGCGCCGTGTCGCTCTGCACGCTGTCGCGGGGCTGCGGGGTCTTGCCGCGCGGCACGCAGAGGCGGCGCGGCTGGTTGCCCACCAGCACCCAGGTGCAGCGGCCGCGGGTGGAGTTCACCAGCACGCCCACGCCCGGCACCGGGCGGGTGGTGGGCGGACGGTTCTGGAGCGGGGCGGGGGCGCACGCCGCGAGGAGCATTACGGAGGCGAAGGCTGCGGTGCGGAGCATGGCGCTCCTCCGGGATGGGGTGAGCTGCAAGGGTGCGGCACGGAGGGTGCCACGCGCTCCCGCTCCCCATACTCACGAGGAGAGCACATGGCGGTCAAGTTCCGATCTACCGGCTGCATGATGAGCATCGTCCTTTCGGTGGTGCTCACCGTCGTACTCAACCTGCTGCTGCGCGCCTGCTCGACGTAGCGTCTTCCCTGCAATGCCCGGGAGGGAGCGCCTCTGACAACGCCTATCCCCCGCGCACGCGTACGGTCAGCTCCAGCTCGTCGCGCGCCTGCAGGACCTTGCGGCGGATATCGGGGGGGAGGCGCGGGTTCTCGGCGAGGAAGCGGTCCACCACGGCCAGCGCCTCCGGCGTCGTCTGGCCGCCGATGAAGGCGTTGACCCAGCGCGGGAGGAAGAAGATCCGGCGGTTCTCGCGGATCCACTCCAGGCGGTCCAGCGAGGCGCGCAGGTGGGGGTGGGAGAGCTCGGGACGCGCGGGGTCGTTGAAGGCCCCCAGCGAGGCCGTCGCCCACTCCTCGTTGAGCTTGGGATCGTCCAGGTAGCGCCGGAAGTACTCGGCGCGCGTGGCGGCGGTGGGGATGGCGGCGCCCGCCACGAAGGCGCGGCGCGGCCCCTCGGCGCTGGAGTCGCGCGCGGCCTCGGCGGCGATCATGGCTTCGGGGCGCGGCTCGCCGAGCGCCGCCAGCGCGCCCACCATCGCCCAGCGCGTGGGCTGCTGCACGGGCTTGCCGTCGAACTGCCTGCGGCCGGCCAGGTACTCGCGAAGCACCGCGCGCCCCTCTTCGGTGCGCACGGTGGCCACCAGCGCGTCCAGCGACGCCTTCCTCATCCCGTACGGCAGCGCCGCGTCGTTGGCGCGGGCCAGGAGGAGGCGCTCCCATTCCGGCGCGACGCGGGCGGCTTCGGTGGGGCGGAGGTAGAGGGTGAGGGCGGTGGATGCACGGCCCAGCACCGCGTCGGC
>DASVSA010000584.1:0-39375 GCA_036388335.1 Longimicrobium sp.
GGCGTGGATCGGTGATACGCTCGCATGGACGCTAACCGGCGGGGCGGGGAAGGTCAAGCTCCGCCGCGCGAAACGCGCTCGCGGCGCGCCCTCACGCGTGTGCCCACGAGCGTCGCCAGGATGCCGACGGCGCCCGCCACCAGCGCGATCAGCCCCGGCCGCGAGAGGGGCACGCCGCTCCGCATGGACGACACGGTGACGTACGTGCCGGTGACGAAGACCATCACCTCCATCGCCAGCGTGAGCTTCTGGAGCCGCGGGCTTCGTTTCGGCGGTCGCATGCGTATCCTGGGATGAGGAAGCCGCTCACACGGGCGCGAGCGGGATGTGCGGCGGCGGGGGCAGCTCCACGCGGACGGCGTCGCCGGGGCGCACCTCGCCGCCCGCGAGCACCACGCCCATGATGCCCGCCTTGCGGACCAGGTTTCCGTCCTCGTCGCGCCCGAGGACGGCGGCCATCAGCCCCGGCTGGAAGCGGTCCAGCTGGCTGCACGGGTTGCGCAGCCCCGTGACCTCCACCACCGCCTCGGCCCCCAGGTGCAGCCGCGCACCCGTGGGAAGGCCCAGCAGGTCGAGGCCGCGCGTGGTCACGTTCTCGCCCATCTCCCCCGCGTCCACCGTGAAGCCCGCGGCGCGCAGCTCGTCGTGGAGCTCCGCGTGGATCAGGTGGACCTGGCGGAGGTTCGGCTGCGTGGGATCCCGCGCCACACGCGAGCGGTGCTTGACGGTGGTCCCCAGGTGCGCGTCGCCCTCCACTCCCAGCCCCTCCAGCAGCCGCACACTCGCCTCCCGCGTCTTCCCGAAGCTGTGCTCCGGGCTGCGGCTCACCGCCGTCACCCTCCCGCCGTACACCGCGTCACGCTCGATCATGGTCCTCGTCCCGAGCCCGGGAGAATCGGAGCAAGCCACCCGCCGGGAGGTAGAACCCGCGTCACCAACCGCGCAAACTCCGCCTCCGCCACCTGGTCTTCCAGCACCAGCGGGAAGCCGGTAGTCCCCGCAGGGGGACTTCGTGTAGTCGTTGCAGCGAATTCATTCGCCCGGCCCCTCGTGCACCGCCGCCGCCAGCGGTAGCGAGAGAAGGAGCCGTCCCTCGTCCTCGAATCCCGCGCGGCGGTAGACACGGACCGCGGCGTCGTTCTCCGCGCCCGTCTCCACCAGGAGGGCGCGCACGTCCAGCGCCTCGGCCGTGCGCCGGATCTCCGCCAGGGCGGCCGCCGCCAGTCCGCGCCCGCGAAAGGGGGCGCGCACGAACAGGTCGTCCACGAAGCCGCGCAGCGCGCCGTACTCCATGCTGTACGCGACGGTCAGCACCGCGTAGCCGGCTGGCTCCCCATCCGCCTCCAGCACCCAGACGCGCCCCAGCCGCGGATCGTCCAGCAGCGCGGCAAAGGTGCGTGCCGCCGCGTCGGCGGGGAGGGGGAAGCCCGCCTCGCCGTAGAACTCGGCCATGAGCGCCACCAGCCGCGGGATGTCGCCGTGGCCGGCGGCGCGGACGGGGGGCACAGGTGGCTCAGGGCTTGGCGTCCACCCGCTGGATGCGGGCGACGAGGTCGGCCTGCTTGCTCTCGGCCAGCCGCCGGCCCAGTTCGGCGCCGCGCCCCGCCAGCACGGTCTGGTTGGCCGCTAGGCGCTGCCCCAGCGGCGTCTGGTAAAAGGCGGTGAGCGCGCGGAGATCCGCCTCGGTGAACGCTTCGGCGTACAGCTCCGCGAAGGCCGTGACCGCCTCCTCGCTGGAGAACAGGTCGCGCGCCCACCCCAGCATGGCCTCGCGGTATCGCGCCATCTCCGGGTTCGCGCGGATCTGCTCGCTGATGGTGGCCTCCGTGCCCGCCGCGGTCAGCTTCTGGATCTGCACCGCGTCCAGGAACTCCCGGGCCGCCGCCATGTGCGAGGGCGCAAAGGTGCGCGCGGGGGTCTGCTGCGCCGCGGCGGGCGCGGCGAGGGCGAGGGCGAAGCCGAGGACGAGCAGGCGTTTGCGCATGGGAGCACCGGGGCAGGGGGAGGCGGAGCCGTCGCCTCAAGCTACACCACCCGCCGAAAACGGCAATCACACGGAGGCACAGAGGCACAGAGACGACTTCATCTCTGTGCCTCCGTGTCTCTGCGTGAGACCTTTTACTGCGCCCGGCGCGCGCCCGGAATGCGCGGGCACTCCCGGTTGCGGGTGTCGGTGATCTGGATGATCTGCCACCCCTGGGCCGCCTTGAAGAACTGGAAGGCGTTCACGCCGCAGTGGCTGAACTGGTCGCCACGGTAGAAGGCGTAGTCCATCCAGGCCGTGGCGAGCGGGCCGTCCACGCGGATCTCGACGTTGGAGATGCGCTCGTCCCACACCTCGGCGTGCGGGGTGCCCACGGCGCGCACGAACGCGCCCACGCTGTCGGCGCGGATCATCGCCTGGCCGTCGCGCACGGCCGTCGTCTGCAGGCGCGCCTCCGGGTGGAAGGCGGCGCGGACCACCGTGCTGTCGCCGGTCCTCATCCCTCCAAACAGGCGGTCGACGGCCTGCCTCACCTCCTGCTGATCCTGCGTCTGCGCGGCGGGAGCCTGCGCCGCCAGTGGGCTCGCCGCGGCGGCGAGGAGAACGGGAACGATCAGGCGGAGTGCACGCATGTCTGGATGACCTCGGCAGGGCGGGATGGGCGCGCGGGTGCGCGCGAAGGAGAGAAACCACCCGCAGTATACGCCCGCCGCAAGGAGGGAGCAACGCGGCCCGCGACGCCTGAATCTGCCGCTAATCCTCCCGCGCCCTCGCCCCGCTCAACTGGCCGGAAGCGGGAACAGGTCCGCCGTGATGGAGCCGTCTTCCGGCCGGCTGCGGGTTCCCGACGCCGAGTCGTAGACCACCAGCAGCGCCCGCGGCTCGTCGCCGTCGGGGGAGAACGGCGTGATCCCTTCCGCGTGGTCTTCACCGTCGCCGAAGGGAACTTCGATGATCCGCTCCAGCGCCGATCTGGCGATCATGCTTTCTCCCACGGGCGCCGCGCCGCCCTTCCACCGGAAGACGGCCACGGGACCACTGAGCTCCATCGTCGGCCCTGCGAGGATCAGCAGGTCCTCGCCGACCACGCACAGGTCGCGGACGCCGAGGCCGCCGAGCTGGACGTAGTGCTTGCGGTACGCCCGGCCTCCGGGGCCGATCTCGACGAGACGCAGCGACGGAGCCCCACCCTCCGCTGCTTCCTCGGTCACCTCCACCTCCAGGATCACCGCCCAGCCGCGCAGCACGGGCCCGCGCAGGCCGATGAAGAGACGTCCACCCGCGACGGCCAGCCCCTCGACGTCGAACCCGTTCTCCTTGCCCGGGACGTCGAGGAAGGCCTTGAGCGGGACATCCTCCCTCACCGCCGCCGTGAGGTCGTTCCCCGTGCTGTCGCCGCGCAGCTGGGCGCCCGTGGGTCGTCCCACATCGTCCTGCTTCGGCGGCGTGTGCACGCCTTCCTCCTCCGCCACGGGAATCCGCGCGAGCAGGTAGCGGTTGCCCTCTTTCTTGGGCTCGGCCTCGAGGGTTTCCCGCGCCTTCTCCACCCCGTCCTTGTCCGGGTCGGCCTTCTTGCGGTTCAGGCTGTGGGAGCCCACCACCCACAGGTGCCGCCCGTCGAAGGCCAGGCCCTCGATGTCGATCTCCTTGGCCTTCTTGCCACCCGTGGCGGGAGCCGGCAGATCCAGGTATCCGTCCAGCGAAAACCGCTCGTGGCCGCGCGCGGAGACCTCACCCGCGGCGGGGTCTTCGCCGCCCAGCACGAGCCGTTCGAGGCTGATCGTCTCGTCGTTCGCCACCCACAGCGTTCGCCCGATCTGCACCACGGCGGAGAGCCCCTTGTGGAGCTCGCCCTTGGTATCCAGCCCCGGGTCGAACGACAGGCGAAGGATCCCGTCCGGCGTAGTCGTCATGGTTCCTCGGTGTTGATGGAGCCGGCGCGCAACGCCGCTCTCGTTCAAGACCTCTGGTGGCGAGCCTCCATGCGGCGCCCGTCCGCAGCGGTGGGTCTGAGGGCGATGAAGGTGCAGCAACGATACGCGCGTGGATCTCTCATGCCGGGATCTCGATGACATCGTGCTTGTGCTCCGGAAACGCCGATCCCTTTATGCGGACCGGCGCCACGCGGCCGTTGATTCCGTGCAGCTCGATCTGCACTCCACCGGGGCCGACGGTGACCACCATCACGTGCACGGGCACGGCGTAGCAGCATGCGCGGCCAGTTTTACGTTTCGGGGCGCTGTCGCCCTTCCCCGACGCGCCCGTTACGACGTAATGGACGCCGTTCTCCTGGTGGTGCTGGCAGTTGTGCTCGTGGCCGGAGAGCCAGACTCGCACCCCACCCTCGGCGGCGAAGCGCTCCGCCACCCGCTGCATCCGCTCATTGTCCTTGTGGTTCGGTCCCAGGGTGAACGGAGGGTGGTGCCCAAAGGGGATGCGCCAGGCCGGTGCGGGCGAGTCCAATACCTCCTGGATGAACTCCTGGTGGGGCGGCATCTCCAGGGGGATGGGGCGGGCTCCGCTCCGGTCGGAGAACGAGGTGTCCACCGCCACGAACTCCGTGTCGCGGCCGAACGGGAAGCGATAGAAGAGGGTGTCGTACCTGGCGTCACCGATCCGCCACCGGTCCGCGATGACGGCGAAGCGCTCCAGGAGATAGAAGTTGTCGATCATCTGGGGCAGGTCGTCGTCGTCCTCCGTGTTCTCCGAGTCATGGTTGCCCAGGCACGGGAAGACTGGCACACGGTTGATGACATCACGATACGGCAGGTAGTAGCTGGCGATCCAGTCGTCGTCCTCGTCCCCGCTCATCTGGAAGCGGCCCGTGATGGTCTGGATCACCTTCCCCGCTTTCGATCCGCGTGCGTAGATGTTGTCACCCGTGGTGAGCACGAAGCGGATCTGCAGCTTGTCGATGAGCTCCGCCAGCCGGGCGCCCACGGCGTACTGCTCGGCCTTCCCGGTGCCGGGGTCGCCCAGCACGGCGAAGCGCAAGGTGCCGGAAGGGGCATCCGGATGTGGGAAGGTGGTGAACTCGGACGCGTGCAGCGTCGCGTCTTCGTCAAAGGTCCCCGTCTTCCCGTTCTCCGTCATGAACCTGCGGTAGACGCCGCGCTCTCCCTGCGCGGTGATCACGGTGCGCAGCGGTGCCGCCCACCGGCTGCCGTTCACCTCGACTTCGTAGCGATAGCGCGTGTTTGGCCTGACGTCGGTGTGCCAGTTGAAGGTGGCCCAGTGTGCGTCCAGCCAGGGGTGCCAGTCCACGGAGCCGTCCGCGAGCACCTCGCCGATCCGCGTTCTCGCCGGGCCGTACGACTCGGTGTTGCGGCCGAACGTCCCCCGCGTGCGGCGAGCCTCCGGGAACTTCTTCAGCTTGCCGTCGTCGACGATCTTGAACCTGTGGTCGCCGCCCGCCACCAGGCCGAGGTCCTGGTAATAGAACGCGCCCCACGCCAGCATGACGCGGTCGTGTTCCACGTGGGCGACGAGAGCGATTTCCTCCCGGGGCATGACGGCCTCCTGCGAGGTCGAGGTGAGCGGGTGGTCAGTCGGCGGATGATGTGGTGGGGTGGGCGCCCGGGGCTCCAGGCGCCCGATCTCCGCTACCCGCCGAAGCACCCGCGGACCTCGTCAACGAACTTCGCGAGGCAGTCGGGGTCGGTGGGCCCGCACGCCGCCAAGCGTGCCGCCGCCTTCAGGAGGCAGATGATGGGCAGACGGGCGGCGACGAGCGCATCCCGGTCCGCCGCCGTGAAGTCGTTGTCGGAACTCGCAGCCAACTGGTCGAGTGCCTGCCGTTCGCTCTGCGTCATGATCGTCTCCTGTCAAAGGAATGATGGGAAGAAAAAGCTCCCAACGCTCTAGATGGACACGATCCGCGCGTTTTCGCGAAAACGACGCAGCCACGGAGAAGAAGTTCTTCTCCGTGCCTCTGTGCCTCTGTGTGAGATTGCTTTTTCTCAGCGCCCCGGCTGGTACACCCGCTCCGTGTGCCCCCGCAGCTGCTCGGGGTAGAAGTACACCTCGCGCAGGTTGCCGGCGGCGTAGCGCTCGGCCTGGTCGTTGAAGTGGCGCGAGCGGGGGTCGCCGCTCTCGCCGCCGGCGGTCACGGCGCGCGCCCGCACGCGCGGGCCGAACTCCACCGCCGCCACGAAGCTGTTGCCGCTGGTACCGTAGTAGCGCTTCGTCCCCGGGTAGCGCCGCGCGCCGAAGGAGGCCAGCGAGCCCCACTGCGCCGAGGTGAAGGGCACGGGGATGCTGGGTCCCGCGTCGCTGAACGGCTGCACGATGTCGCCTGTGAGGCGCTGGAAGCGGTTGATCTCCCCCCACGGCGTGCGCCAGGTGCCGAAGTCCTGCTGCAGCCGGTCGGAGGCGGCGGCCAGGGCCTGCAGCTTCTGCTGCGGAGTGGCGCGGGTGGCCATGTAGTCGTACACGCTCACGCCGGCGCGCCGCGCGTCGGCGGCTACCTGGCCCCAGAGCTGCTCGCCCCAGAACACCGCCAGCGCCGTGGGCACCGAGCTCGCCGCCCAGCGGAAGTCCCAGCCGCGCAGCACGCCGATCTGCTCGGCCAGGCGCGCCTTCAGCGGGTCGGAGGCGGGCGTCTGCTCGTACGCCCGCACCAGCGTGGGGATGAGCTGCGCGAAGGCGGGGAGGTATGGGTCGTACGCCGCGCCGATCAGCGACTCGAGGGTGAAGTCCTTCTTGTTCTCCAGCACCATGATGGCGTGGATGCCGCGCGGGTTCTCGCCGGCCACGTCCATGTACCTGGGGAAGCTCTCGCGCCGCGGGCTGTTGGGCCCCGCCGCCGAGTAGGGCCAGTTGTTGGTGTTCTGGATCCACCCGGTCGCCGGGTTCAGCAGGTGCGGCACCTCGTCTACGGTGTGAAGCCCCTTCCAGTCCGTGGCCGGATCGCTCCCGTCCACGGGGCGCGTGTAGTCGAACCGGTCGTCGCGCCGCGGGACGAAGTGCGGATGGAAGTAGGCGATGTTCCCCTCCGCGTCCGCGAAGATGGTGTTGTTGGACGAGTTGGCCTTCAGCTCCTCGGCCACCTGGCGGAACGAGCGGTAGTCGCGCGCCCGGGTGCGCAGGAACGACTGGCTGAGCGCCTGCACGGGCCGGTTCATCAGCGCCACGCTCACCCACCTGCCATCCTGCTCGCGCACGATGGGCCCGTGGTGCGTCTTGAAGACGATGAACTTGCGGCTCGCCATCCCGCTCGCCGTGCGGTACGGCACGATGACGGTGTCGGTGAGCACGGGGCGCTCCTCGCCGCCGTAGCGGTAGAAGCGGCGCCCGTTGCGCTCCACGATCGTCTCCAGGAACTCGTCGATCACGTCCACGCCGCTGGAGGTGTGCATCCACCCCGCGCGCTCGTTGAAGCCCTGGTAGATGAAGAACTGCCCCCACGTCACCGCGCCGTACGCGTTAAGCCCCTCGTCGCTCGTCACCTGCACCTCCGAGCGGAAGAAGAACGAGGTGTGCGGGTTGATGAGGAGCAGCGAGTGCCCGTTGGCCGTGTTCCTGGGGGCGATCGCGAAGCCGTTGGAGCCCTTCGGCTCGCGGAAGCGGTTGTCGTCCTCCATCGCCACCGTGCGCCCGCCGTAGAACGCCTGCAGCTGGGGGATCGAGACCCGCTCGATGTCGCCGCCGATGCTCCCCTCGCTGAACGAGAGCGCCATCCACGGCTCGAAGCGGCGGATGACGCGCGGCGTGACCTGCGGGTGCGTGTGGAGGTAGTAGTTGAGCCCGTCGGCCCAGGCGTCCATGAGCGGCTTGAGCCAGCCGGGGCTCGCCTGGTACTGCGCCCTGAGCGAATCGGGGTCGATGAACAGCTTCATGCGCAGGTCCTGGAAGATGGCGGACTCTCCCTCGGCCTCGGCCATGCGCCCCATGGCGTTGATGAAGTTGGTCTCCACGCGGTTGAAGTCGTCTTCCGCCTGCGCGTACACCAGCCCGAACACCGCGTCCGCATCGGTCTTCCCGCGGATGTGCGCGATCCCCCAGTCGTCGCGCGTGATGGTGACGTTCCGGGCCTGCGCCTCCCACCGCGCCACCTCGCCGGCTGGCGTCGGACGTGTCTGCGGCGCGCACGCGCCCAGCAGCAGGAGCGCGAAGGCTCCCATCAGATTGGACTTGCGGATCATGGGTCCTCGCGAGAGCGGTTTCGTGCGGATGTCCCAAGGTCGGTCGCGTGCCGCCGGACCGCAAGCTCACACAGAGACACAGAGGCACAGAGACGACTTCATCTCCGTGCCTCTGCGTCTCTGTGTGAGCCCCGCTGTTTACGCGCTAGTGCAGTCGTACGGGTCGGTGGTGCTGGTGGTGGTGGGCGAGGTGCCGCTGCGGCGCGTGCCCGACTTCTTCTCCAGCACGATCCCCGAGTAGTACTTCTTGAGGATCTGGTCGTACGTGTGGCCGGCGCGCGCCATCCCCACGGCACCCGTCTGGGCCAGGCCGGCGCCGTGGCCGTTGCCGCCGCCGTACGCCGCGTAGCCCGTGAGCTGCCCCGCCGCGTCGGTGAGCCGCTCGATCACGAACAGGTTGCTGGGGAGCAGCGTGGGCGTGCCGGTGGAGCTGATGTACTTGAGCGACGAGCGGATGGCGCCGCGGCTGTCCGTGTAGGTACCCGCCTGGGTGACGTACTCGATCTGCGTGACCCGCCCGGTGGCGGAGCGCCCCAGGATGTTGATGGCGGTGACATTCCCCACCGGCCGGTCGGCGAAGTCGCCGATCACGCAGCTCATCTGCGTCATCGTCCAGCGATGGCTCCAGCGATGCATGCTGTGGAACCCGCCGTAGGCCCCGGTCCAGGCGGGGTTGCGCAGGTCGGCCAGCAGCGCGGACGTGGAGGGGAGCTCCTGCCCGGCCGGCGCGTCCCACACGCCGCGCAGGTACGGGACCGTGGCGCTGAACACGTCCTCGCTGTGGGAGGTGCGGCCACCGCTGGTGGCGTAGAACAGGGCGTCGATCATGGCCCCGCCGTACGTCGCCACGATCCCCGCGGTGGCGTTGACGGCGCTGTTGGAGGTGGCGTGCTCCGCCGCGAAGCCGCCGTACACCTGGTCCGCGACGGTGGTGCCCAGGTCGTAGCCGTTGTTCCAGTGCTTGCCCAGGTTGGCGTGCGCGTAGGTGCGGGCGGCGACCGCCTGTGCCTTCTGCGCCTCCATCTCCGGGTAGGTCACCGGCCCCAGCTCGCGCGGCACCACGCCGTACAGGTACTCCTCCATGGGGAGCTCGTTGATGCCGGCCAGCAGCCCCGCGCTGTTCTGCTGCACCTCGGCCGTGCCGCGGTACCGCGCCCCGCTGATGAGCGCCTGCCCGCTCAGCGGCACCACCCGGGGAGCGTGTTCCGATAGGACCTGCGCGCCCGTGCCGCGCGTGGTGATGTAGCGCGGCACCTCCCGCGGCAGCGTGGCCGTGCGCCAGAACGCGGCTGACGTGGCCTGCCCCGCCGCGATCACCCGGTCCTTGTAGATGCGCTCGGCGGCCGTGTCGATGGGGAGGGGCCGCTCGCCCACGTACACCCGCCAGCAGCTGGAGGCGGAGACGAACTCCGCCGCGGCCGGAAAGCCCGCGGCGCTCCCGTTCGCCAGCCGCTGGTCGCGGTCCACCGTGCTCGCGGTGCAGGTTACCTGCAGGCGTCGGCTGGTGATGGAAACGGTGACCGTGTCCCAGGTGACGGTCACCTGCTCGCCCGCCGAGCCCGTGAGGAGGAGCGCGTTGGTGGTCTTCTCCCGCACCTCGAAGGTGCCGGTGGCCCCCACCGCGACCGACGCGGCCGAGGGCACCACTCCGATGCGGATGCGCCCGTTGTACGGCTCCAGCGCGATCGCCCGTGCCGCGGCCGGGGGCGGCGCGGGGGTGGAGCCGGTCGGGACCCCGTCGGCGCACCCCGCCAGGAGTGCGAGCAGGGCGAAACGGATCGATCGCATAGGATGTTTGAGCTGCGGGTGGGAAGAATGTCGCGTGAGGTATGATGAGGATACCGCGCGCCCCGGCCGCTGGCAATCGCGGCGGAGACACGGAGGCACAGAGATGAATTCGTCTCCGTGCCTCTGTGTCTCTGTGTGAGCCCTATTCCGCCAGCAGCCGCGCCAGGCTCACCCCGTGCCAGAGCCGCTCGCGCATGGCCCGCGACTCCGCGAGGGCGGCGGCGCCCCGGCGCGTGACCGTGAAGACGCGGCGCGAGCCCTCCACGCGGGTGCGGCCGGAGCCGAGGAGTCCCTTCGCCTCCAGGCGGTCCAGGGTGGCGTAAACGGCGCCGATGGTCACCTCGCGGCTGGTTACGCGCTCGATCTCGCGGCGCACGGCCATCCCGTACGCCTCGTCCGTCGTGCGGAGCACGGCGAGCATCACCTGCTCCTCGAAGGTCCCCAGCGGCGCGTCTGCGCTCACGTCGTCACCTCGTGGATCACTGTTCGCGCAGCGCCAGCGCCGGATCGATCCGGCTGGCGCGGCGGGCGGGGAGGAAGGCCGCCAGCAGCCCGGTGCCCAGCAGGATCGCCGCCGCGCCGGCCAGCGAGAGCGGGTCCGCGGTGCCCACGCCGTACAGCAGGCTGGCCAGGAGGCGGGCGAGCACCAGGAAGCCGGCCAGCCCCAGCACGATCCCCGCCCCCACCAGCGCCCCTCCGCGCCCCACCACCTGCCCCACCACGCGCGACGGGTTCATCCCCAGCGCGATGCGGATGGCCCAGTCGCGGCGGCGGCGCGTGACGAAGTGCGACACCACGCCGTACACCCCGATCGTCCCCAGCGCCAGCGCGACGCCGCCCAGCAGCGCCAGCAGCGACATCACCTGCCGCGCCGGGCCGATGGCGCGCTCGAAGACGCTCCGCAGCGTCGTCTGGTCCTGGATGGCGACGCGGGGGACGGCCCGCTGGATCGCGCGGCGCGCCGGGTCCAGGATGGCGGCCGGATCGCGCCCCGGCTGCATGCGGATGACCACCGTCTGGCCCGTGAGGAGCCAGAGCGCCTGCTCGTGGGTCATGTAGCGGGCGGGCACCGGGTCCGGGCTCAGCCCGCTCTCCGCCACGTTGTCCACCACGCCCACCACGCGGTCCCAGCGGTCCGTGAAGCCGATCATCTCGCCGACGGGGTCACGGCCGGGGAAGTACTTGTCGGCCAGTGCCTTGTTGATGACCACGGCACCCTCGGCCGCGCTGGAGTCCTGGTCCGTGGCCAGCAAGCCACGTCCGCTGCGGATGCGGATCCCCATCGTCCTGAAGTACTCGGGCGTGGCCACGCGGAAGGCCGTGGTCGCGTCCTCCAGCTCCGGCTGGCGCTGGATGTTGAGCCCCCAGTTGTCGCTGGAGCCGCGCAGGGGAAGCCGCTGCGTGGCCGCCGCGGACTCCACGCCGGGGAGCGTCCTCACCGCCTCCGGGATCTCGCGCACGAGCTGCGGCCGGCGCCCCATCTCGGTGGAGCTGGGCATCACCACGTCCAGCACCGCCACACGCTCCACGTCCACCCCCGGGTCGATGGCGCGCAGGTTCTTGACGCTGCGGATGAGGAGTCCGGCGCCGGCCACCATCAGCAGCACCAGCGCCACCTGCCCCACCACCAGCCCTCCCTCCAGCCGGCTCCCCCGCCCGCCGATGCCGCCCGTGCGCGTGCGGGTGAGCCACACCTGGAGGTCGCTTCGCGCCACCGACGCGCCCGGCACCAGCGCCACCGCCGTGGCCGCGCCCAGGGCGATGAAGATGGCCGCGGCGAGCAGCCCCCAGTCCACGGTGGCGGCCTCCGCCAGCGCGCCCAGCGGAAGGGCTCCGGCCAGGACGCGGAAGCCCGCGAGCGCGAGCAGCGCCCCCGTGAGCCCGGCCAGCACGCCGATCACCAGCGACTCCACCACGAGCTGCTTGAGGAGCCGCCCCGATCCCGCCCCCAGCGCGCTGCGCACGGCCAGCTCCGTCCCGCGGCCATCGACCTGCCCCAGCATCAGCGCCGCCACGTTGACGCACGCGATCAGCAGGATCACCGCCATGGCGGCGAGCGTGGCCAGCAGCGCGGGCCGGATCTCCCCCACCAGGTGGTCGCGCAGGGGGGTGACGTGGGGATTCACCCGCTTGTCCCACTCGCCCTCAGGATAGTCGAACTGCGCGTGCATCATCTTCATGACGCGCCCCAGCTCGCCGCCCATCGCGTCCATCCGCTGCCCGGGCCTCGTCCGCCCGATCAGGCCCCAGTTGCCGCTCCCATCCTCGGGGTCGAGCTGCTCCGCGAGCCACACGCGCACCGTGGGGTCCGGGAACCAGAAGCCCGGCGCCATCACCCCCACCACCGTGCGCTGCACCCCGCCCAGCTCGATCCGCTCGCCGATGATGGAGGGACTGGAGCCCAGGTCGCGCCACAGGGAGTGGCTGATCACCACCACGGGCTCGGCCGCCAGGCGGTCGTCGCCCGGCCGGAAGCCGGGCCCCATGGCGGGCTTCACGCCGAGCACCTGGAAGAGCTCGGCGGTGCCGGCGGCCCCCTTCACCAGCCGCGCCGGGGCGTCGCCTACCTGCATGGGCACGTCGCGCTCGCGGAACGCGGCCAGGTTCTGGAAGCCCTGGATGACGGGGCGCAGCTGGAGGAACTCGGCCTCAGACCAGGCGCCCACATGCCAGAAGACGGCGACCTCCTGCTCCGCCCGCACGGGGAGCGGCTCCAGCAGCAGCCGCCGGGTGATGCCGTACACGGCCGCCGTGCCCGCCACGCCCAGCGCCAGCGTGAGCACGGTGAGGGCGGTGTACGTGGGACGCCTGCGCAGGCGGCGCAGGGAGAACTTCACGTCTTGACCCCAGTCCTGGAACATGGCTCCCCTTGGTTGATCCCAGTTCGCTCGCGGCTCGAATCCGCTCCAGCCGCGCCACCACCCGCGCCGCGCCAGCGCCGGCGCCGAAGCCAGCACCTGCCTCCACACCCACCTTGAAGCCGCCCGCCGCCCCTCCTTCCGCGCGCGCTCCCGGTGCTCGGCCGCCAGGTCGCCCAGCACCTCGTCCCGCTCCGCGTACGGGAGGAGGAGGCGCAGCAGTGCTGCGGGCACGCGTGGGAGATCGGACATTTCTACAATGTAGAAAGAGGGGGCACGGCAGGTCGGCACCTTCGTATGATACATGTATGGCGCGGAAGGTTTACAAAAGCAATCACACAGAGACACGGAGGCACAGAGAAAGAACTTCTTCTCTGTGCCTCCGTGTCTCTGTGTGAGCTCTAACGTGGTGGCTCGTCGCCTGGGAAAGGCTGGCGCGGGGGCTGGGCCGGGCGCGCGGCGCCGGGGCCGAAGTTGGCCGACTCCATGCGCTGCACCTTGCCGTTGAGGCGCCCCACCAGGATGCGCGTGGCGCGCAGGTCGTGGTTGGACTCGATCAGCATCAGCGCAAGGTCGCCCGCGCCCCACAGCAGAGCGCCCAGCACGATCATCTGGGTGGCGTCCACCAGCAGGGTGGGGACGGCGTTGATCCCGGCGCGGTACAGCTGCAGCACGATCTCCGCGATCAGCAGCAGCAGGATGAGGAGCGCCAGGACCTTGAAGAGACGCGCCACGTAGCGAAGCCCGGCGTGCGGCTCCATGTCGTCGTCGCGCACCCCGGCCAGGTCGGGGGTGGGATCGTTGGGGCCGCTGGTCCGGCGGTCGTCGTTCTGGGGGCGGCGGCCCCTTTCGTCTTCCATGCGCGAGTCGGCCACGGGTGCGCTCCTTACGGACGGTATAGTTGGATTTACCAGCGCGCGCGGTTGCCGCGCGTGTCGATGTGCACCATCCCGCGGTGCCCGCCGGTGGGCGGGTAGTAGTGCATCCCTCCCACCAGGGCGGGGTACTTGGCCTCCACGCGGTCCACCGCCGCGCCGATGATCTTGGCGTCCCGCAGGTCGATGCGCCCATCGCCGTTGAGGTCGTCCATCAGGCCGTTGCGGTCGTTGTCCACCGCGATGTCCATGGCGTCGCCCCACATGTGGCGGCTGAGCTGCCCGCGCCCGGAGGTGTTGCCGCCGCCCGCGTTGTACCACGGGCTGCGGAAGCCGCTCACGGCGAACAGGTTGTCCACCGGGTGCCCCATCGCCTCCAGCTCCTTCACCACCAGCTCGATCTTGTCGAGGTTCTTGGGATCCACCACCACGTACTTGGGCCAGACGTTCTCCTGCAGCTTGGTGATGTAGTCCTTGAGCTGGATGTGCTCGCTCAGGAAGATCTCCTTGTTCTGCGGAGTTACCTCGATCATCCCCTTGGGGGTCTGGTAGATGGGGTTCGCGGGGCATTTCCCCGTCTCGCACGGCCAGTTGCCGATTTTGTATCGCCCCACGCTGCCGCCCTTCTTGACCCCCATGGGCACCATGCGGATCACCTGCATGTTGGGCACCGGCTCCGCCAGCCGCCCCGCCTGCAGCACCACGCGGGAGATCCCCCCGCCGAACCGGCTGGCCAGCTCCGTCACCAGCGTGGGCTGGGCGCCCACCTGCGACGTGGGCAGGGTAGGCTGCTCGCCCGGCTCCAGGATCTGCGCGTACACGGCGCCGCTGAACCCGCGCACGCTGGGGTCCAGCTCCGCGGCGTACGTGCGGGCGTTGCGGCGCAGCAGCTCGGCCGTGAGGGCGGGCGCGATGCCTCCTCTTCCCAGCCGCTCCGCGATGGTGGGCGGCGCGTTGGGGTCGTCGAAGGCGGTGCCGCGGCCCAGCACGGGGGTGTCGGCGCCGTCGGCACCGGCGGGGCGCGGGGTGGTGAGGCGCAGGAAGATGGTGAACGCCCACCCGCTCACGAAGAGCAGGACGAGCAGGTTCAGCGCCCAGCTCAGCCGCCGCTCCTGGCGCGGCGAGAGCCCGGCGCGCTCCCAGCGCGAGCGGGGCTCGCGCACGAGCGGAAACAGGAAGTGGTCGTCAGCGTAGTGCATGGCCGCAGGCGTGATTCAACGTCCGTGCCGCTGGGGTGGACGGCGGGGGGAACGGGGAACGGGGAATGGGAGAAGAGCGCGCTGAGAGGCCCCCACCCCCCGGCCCCCTCCCCCGCGTGCGGGGGAGGGGGCGATTTCCAGACGCCCGTGCATGACCCCCAGCGGCTGGCGGAGCCGCGGCTGTGAGGAAACCCGAGCCACCCGCCGACACAGCGGATGCGCCCCCCTCCCCCGCACGCGGGGGAGTGGGGGTCGGGGGGGTGGGGGCACCCCGTCAGCGCGCACCGCCCCCTCCCGCTGGTCCCCGTTCCCCGTTCCCCGTTCCCCGTTCCCCGTTCCCCACCCTGGCTTTCTCCTTGCACCGCCACCCGCTCCCGCGGCCCATCCCGCCGCGATCCAACCGACCACCGGGGGTGCACGATGCAGAACGACCCGCGCCCGCTCAGCGAGCGGGAGCTTCGCGACACGGAGGAGCGCGCGCGGCAGCTTGCCGACGACGCCCGCGGCGACGCCGACCTGCACCGCCACGGCGCCGAGCAGGCCCCTCCTCCCGGCAGCTACCCGGAGGGGCTGGGCGTGCACGACCTCCCCGCCGTGCACCGCGCCGACCATGTTCGCCGCGCCGACGACCTGCGCACCGCCGACCGCCAGCGGCAGCTGGCCGAGGCGCAGGCGCGCACCGCCGAGCTCCTCCAGCGCAACGCGCACCTCCTGGAAGAGACCGGCGAGCTCCTCCACGAAGCGGAGGAGCAGGTGCACGACAACACCGACGACCTGCAGACCATCCGCCAGAACGCCGACGAGCTCCAGAACCAGCTCGACGTCACCGCCCGCCAGGTGCGCGAAGGCGTGCGGCCCGAGGACATCACCTGATCTCACACAGAGACACGGAGGCACGGAGAAGAAGTTATCTCCGTGCCTCCGTGTCTCTGCGTGAGTCCGCCGTTTCTTGGGGCGGGGTGGGCGGCAGGATCAGCGTAAAGGTGCTCCCCGTCCCCGACTCGCTCTCCACGTCGATGCGGCCGCCGAGCAGCGCGGCGTACTGGCCGGACAGGTAGAGCCCCAGCCCCGTGCCCCCGTGCGGCCGCGAGAAGCCGCTCTGCAGCTGCTCGAAGGGGCGGAAGAGGCGCTCCCGCTCGTCGGGGCGGATGCCGGGGCCGGTGTCGGAGACGGAAAGGGCGACGCCGTCCGGCTGGCGGCTCACGTGGATGCGCACGCTCCCCTCGTCGGTGAACTTGACGGCGTTGCCGGCCAGGTTGATGAGGATCTGCCTCACCTTGTCCGGGTCCGTGGGGATGCGCGCCGGCGGATCGCACGAAGTCACCTCCAGCGCCAGCCCCTTGCGCGTGGCCAGCGGCTCGATGACCGACGCCACCTCCTCCGCCAGCCCGCACACGTCCGTGTCCTCGAAGTGGGCCTCGGCGCGGCCGGCCTCCAGCCGCGCGAAGGAGAGCACCTCCTCGATCAGCCCGCGCAGGTGGCGCGACGCCGTGTCGATGCGGCCAAGCGCCTCGCGCTGCTGCGGGGTGAGAGGGCCGTGGATCTCCAGCTCCAGCAGCTCCAGGTGGCCCAGCACGGCGTTGAGCGGCGTCCTCAGCTCGTGGCTCATGGTGGCGATGAAGTCGCTCTTGGCCCGGCTTGCGGCCTGCGCCGCCTCCAGCAGCTGCGAGTTCTCCACGGCCACGGCGGCGTGGCGGGCCAGGCGCTCCAGAAGGCGCAGGTCGCCCATGGAGAAGGGCTGGCGCCCCTGGCGCCCGCGCACGGCCGTGAGCGCGCCCAGCGGGCCCGAGCGCCCGGCCAGCGGCGCGCAGATCACCGACCCAACGGCGCCCAGGTGCGGCGAGCCGTACGCCACGCGCTCGTCGTCGCTCGCGTCCAGCACCAGCGCGGACTCGCCCGTGCGCAGCACCCATCCCATCAGCGACCCCTGCACGGGGATCTCGCTCCCCGCCGCCGCACCCAGCAGCCCCCAGGCGGAATCGTCCACCCTCATCGTCTCGCCATCGGGCTGCACCAGCACGATGGCGCACCCGTCCGGGCCCACCAGGCGGGCGGCGGCGTCGGTAACGCGGCGCAGCACCTCGTCCGGCTCCAGAGTGGAGGCCAGGGAGCGCGCGATCTCGCCCAGCAGCTCCAGCTCCTCGGTGCGGCCGGCGAGCGCGTTGGCCATGCGGTCGAAGTCGCGCCCCAGCGCCGTGATCTCCGTGGGCGCGCTGCCGGGGAGGGGGCCCACGCGCGCCTCCAGGTCGCCGGCGCCCAGCGCGGCCGACGCGCCGCGGATGCGCAGGAGGGGGCGCGCCATGTAGCGCGCCAGCGAGTTGCTGAGCGCCATCGACGCCAGCGTCACGCCGATCAGCAGCGAGAGGAGCCGCACGTACGAATCGGCCACGAACGCCTGGATGTCCGCGAACGGCTCCTCGGTCCACACCCACCAGCGCAGCCCGGGCACGGGGGCGACCCCCGCCAGCATCCGCGCCGCCTCGCTGGACGCCGGCACCCGCGCGGGCCCCCGGCGGTAGGTGATGGTGCCGCGCCCCCCCAGCGCCACCGCCGCCGCGAAGCTGGCCGAGTCCCTCACCGAGCGTGGCGACTCGCCCGGGCGATAGGGACGGCGGCTGTCGAAGAGCACCGTGCCGTCCGAGTCGGCCACGCGCAGCCGGTCGGAGGGGGCGGGGGCGGGGCTGGGCCCGGGGATGGTGCGCAGCCGCAGCGCGCCGGAGATGAAGCCGGCCAGCGTGTCGCCCAGCAGAACGGGGTGGACGATGGCCACCACGGGGTCATGGGTGCCGCGCCCCAGCAGCACGCCGGAGACCACCGTGCCGCTCCCGGCGCGCAGCCGCCGGTAGTACTCGCGGTCGCTGTAGTCTGCCCCCAGCCGCATCCCGCCGCTGGAGTGGAAGGCCGCCACCCGCCCCCGCGCATCGGCCAGGAATATCCCGGCGAAGGCGGGGAACTGCGCGCGCACCTCCTCCAGCTCGCGGCGCGTCTCCGCCGGGTTCCACGCGCCCTGGCGCGCAGCCGCCCCGGCCGCCACCCGCACCGCCCCGGCGTGCAGGCGCACGTACTCGCCCAGGCGCGCGGCGTGCGCCTCGGAGGTAAGCAGCAGGCGGTCGCGGGTGCTCTCCAGCGAGCGGTCCCACTCGCGCCGCCCGCTCCATACGCCGAAGCTGAGCGTGGGCACCACGCCGGAGAGCGCCACCACCACCGCCAGCGCCGAGCGCAGCGACGGAGCGCCGCGCACCCGCAGCAGGCGGCGCACGGCGGGGAGCAGGAGGAGCGTCTCGGCGGCCAGGGCGTTGATGAGCCCGTTGAGCGGCTGCTTCAGGAAGATGACGGCCGCGGTGGAGCCCTGCACCCCCATGATCTGGCCGTACGTCAGGAAGAGCAGCGGTACGCCGAGCAGGGCCCAGTAGATGAAGTCGCCCACCAGCGGGCGCCGGTGGAAGCGGTGGACGAGCCACCCCACCACCAGCGCCTCCAGGGTGAAGATGGCCCAGGCGTACGGGTGGCCCCACAGCGTGATGGTGTGAGCCGCGGCCAGGGCGGCGGCGAGCATCCCCGGGCCGGGCCCCAGCACCACCGTGGCCACGATGGCCGCCGTGCCGCCCAGCAGCAGCTCGGTGCCCGGCGACAGCGAGACGGGGTTGAGGTTGACGAGGTACCCCGCCACCCCCATGAGGAGCGCGGCAAGCCAGCGCTGCCGCGGGTTGAGCTGGGACGCGCCGCGGACGGCTTCCAAAGGCTAGCCCGCCCGGCGGGTCTTCCGCCGGAGGAAGTCACGCATGATGTACTGGCCCAGCGTCATGGTGTTGGTGAAGTACGCCTTGCCGCGGGCGATCTCGCTCACCTTGTTGACGAAGGCCACCAGGTACGGGTCGCGCGCCAGCATGAAGGTGTTGATGAGGATCCCGCTCTTGCGGCACGCCCCCACCTCGTGGAACGTCTCGCGCAGCACACGCGCATCCAGCCCCATCGAGTTCTTGTAGACGCGCCCGCCCGGCAGGGTGATGGCCGAGGGCTTCCCGTCGGTGATCATCACGATCTGCCGCATGTCCTTGTTCTGCGCCATCAGCAGGCGCCGGGCGAGCTTGAGCCCCGCCGCCGTGTTGGTGTGGTACGGCCCCACCTGCGCCCCCGCCAGCTGCCCCATGGGGATCTCCTCGGCCTCGTCGCCAAAGGTCACCACCCGCAGCGTGTCGCCGGGGAACTGGGTGCGGATGAGGTGGGTGAGCGCCAGCGCCACCTTCTTGGCCGGGGTGAAGCGGTCCTCGCCGTACAGGATCATGGAGTGGCTGGTGTCCAGCATCAGCACCGTGGCGCAGCTGGACCGGTACTCCGCCTGGTTGACGTGCAGGTCGCCGTAGTCCAGGTCGATGGTGCCGTCGTCGCCCAGCCCCTTGCGGCCCAGCGCGCTCTTGAGCGTGGCCGGGATGTCCAGGTTCAGCGTGTCGCCGAACTCGTAGGGGCGGCTGGCGGCCTCCGCCTCCACGCCCGTGGCGAGGTGCGGCGTGTCGTGCGAGCCGAACGAGCTCTTCCCCATCGCCCCCAGCAGCCCCTTGAGGGTGCGGTAGCCCAGGAAGTCCATCCCCTTGCCCGTGAGGGAGAACTCCACCTGGCGGGCGGCCTCGCGGGCCTGGTCCGTCTTCCCCGCGCCCTCCATCTCCGTGTACCCGCCCGGCGCCTGCGGCGGCTGGCTGACGTTGAGGTACCCCTCCTCGATCAGCCGCTCGATGAGCCGGTCCAGCAGCTCGGCGATCTGCTGGCGCACCTCCTCGCTGGGCTCGCCGCGGCCGCGCAGCTCGTCCACCATCTCGGGGGTGAGCTGGCCGCTCTCCATCAGCGCCTTCAGCAGCGCCTCGCGCAGCGAGTCCATGCTGCGGTCGCCCTCCTCCCCCCCGAACTCGCCCCAGTACGGATGCTGGTACGCGCCCCCCGCGAACCCGCTCTGCAGCAGGAAGTCGGAGAGCTGGTCCAGGAGCGCCTCCAGGTTGAGCGCGTCGGCCTGGTGCCCCGTGAACTTGGAGTAATTCGTGAAGCGCATCGCCGGGCTCCGGGAGGTGAGCGGAACGGTGCGAAGACAGCAGTTTGCGCGCCAGAAAAGAATCTCACACAGAGACACAGAGGCACGGAGATGAAGTCGTCTCCGTGCCTCTGTGTCTCTGTGTGAGCCCCGCTGTTCAGCGCGCGTCCAGAACCTCGTCGATGGTGGTGAGGAACAGGTCCACGTCCAGCGGCTTGGTGAGATAGGCGTGAACGCCGGCTTCCAGCAGGCGCTGCACGGCGCCGCGGGTGGCGTCGGCGCTGATGACGATGACGGGGGTGGCGGCCGTGCGCTCGTCGGCGCGAAGGCGGCGGAGGACCTCCTCGCCCGGGATGTCGGGGAGGTGCAGGTCCAGCAGGATCAGGTCGGGCTGGTGCTCGGCGGCCAGCTCCAGGCCCAGGCGGCCCTGCAGCGCCGGCACCAGCGTGATCTCCGGCCGGTCGTCCAGGATCGTCTCGATCAGGCTCAGGTTGGCGATGTTGTCCTCCACGTACAGCACCGTGGCGGCGCGGTGGCCGTTCTCCTCCACGGGGGCCGGGCGCTCGGCGCGCTCGCTGCGCAGGCGGCTCAGGGGGTCGTCGGCCATCGGCAGCTCCACGGTGAAGACCGAGCCGCGGTTGAGGGCGCTCTCCACCCGCAGCTCGCCGCCCATGGCCTCCACCAGGCGCTTGGAAAGGGCCAGCCCCAGCCCGGTGCCCTCCACCTCCGTCTGCTCGGCGCCCAGGCGGGCGAAGGGGACGAAGAGCTGGTGGAGCCGGTCGGGGCGGATTCCCACGCCCGTGTCGTGCACGCGGATCTGGAAGCGGTCGCCCTCCACCTCGCCGCAGGTGATGCGGACGCGGCCGCCCGGGCGGTTGTACTTGATGGCGTTGGAAAGGAGGTTGAGCAGCACCTGCGTGAGCCGCTGCCGGTCCGCGATCACGAAGTGGCCGGAGTCGCCGCCCACCTCCTCCACCAGCGCGCACCCGTTCTGCGCGGCCAGGGGGCGCACCAGGCCCAGCGCCTCGTTCACCGCATCGCTCACGTGCACCGGCTCCAGCGAGAGCTGCTGCCGGTTGGCCTCGATGCGCGACAGGTCCAGCACCTCGTTGATCAGGTTGAGCAGGTGCCGCCCCGCGCGCAGGATGTGGTCGACCCCCTTCTTCTGCTCGGCGGGGAGGTTGCGGCGCTCCAGGAGCTGGGCGAAGCCCAGGATGGAGTTCATGGGGGTGCGCAGCTCGTGGCTCATCCTCGAAAGGAACTCGCTCTTGGCGTGGTTGGCGGCCTCGGCGGCCTCGCGCGCGCGCTCGGCGTCGTCGCGGGCGCGCTGCAGCGCCACCTCCGCCTCCTTGCGGTCGGTGATGTCGCGGAACCACCAGATGCGTCCGTAGTAGCGCCCGTCGCCGCCGCGCACGGGGGCGCTGTAGCGGTCGAAGACGCGCCCGTCCACCAGCTTCACCTCCTCCTCGCTGCGCTCGTCGCGCCGCTCGTACAGCGCGGCCACCCGCTCCAGGAAGGCGTTGGGGTCCTCCAGCCGCCCCAGCACCGCCCCCAGCGCCGCCTCGTCCGAGCGCGACTCCATCACCTCGTGCGGGATCTCCCACATCTCGGCGAAGCGGCGGTTGGAGGAAAGGATCTTCCCCTCGCCCGAGATCACCAGGATGCCGTCGATGGAGGCCTCGCCCTGCGCCTCCAGCAGCGTCTTCTGGAAGCGCAGCTCCTCCTCCGCCATCTTGCGCTCGGTGGAGTCGCGCAGGTTGATGATCACCCCGTTCTCGCCGGTGTCGCGGCTCATCGAGCGGGCGGTGACCTCCACGGAGCGCCAGGTTCCGTCCTTGTGCCGGTAGCGGAACTCCACCGTGCGCGTGGTCCCCGGGTTGTGGTAGGCGCCCATGAGCGCCTCCTTGCAGCGCTCGTGGTCGTCGGGGTGGATGCGCTCGAACGAGGAGGTGCCGAGGATCTCCTCCGGCTTGTAGCCCAGCACCCGCTCGATGGAGGGGGAGTGGTAGATGCTCTCGCCGCGCCCGTCCAGGATGGAGGCCACGTCGGAGGAGTTCTCGATCAGGGTGCGGAAGTGCTGCTCGCTGTGCTGAAGGGCGCGCTCGGCGCTCTTCTGGTCGGTGATGTCGCGCACCACCGTGATCACCTGGTCGTCGCCGAAGGGGAGGATGCGCGCCTCGAAGTCGCGCGCCCCATCGCCCGCGTCCATCGAGTACTCGATGCACACCAGCGCGCCCGTGCGCTTCACCTCGGCCAGCCCCTCGCCCACCCGCGCCGCCGCCGCCTCGGGAAGCACGTCGCCGATCCGCATCCCCACCACCTCGCCGGGCACCTCCAGCGTGGGCGTGTCGCCGGCGTGGTGCTCCAGGATCGTTCCCGCGGAGTCCACGCGGAAGTACAGGTCGGGGAGGGCCTCGAAGATGGCCTCCAGCTCGTTGCTCTTGTCGCGCAGCTCCACCTCGGCGCGGGCGCGCTCGGCTACCTCCTCCTCCAGCGCGTAGTTGGTCTCGGCCAGCTCGGCCGTGCGCGCCTCCACGCGCTCCTCCAGCTCGTCGTAAGCCGCCTGCAGGGCCCGCTCGGCCACCTTGCGCTCGGTGATGTTGCGCAGGAAGCCCACGAACACGTGCCGGTCGCCCTGGCGGTACTCGCCCAGGGCCAGCTCGATGGGCACCTCGGTGCCGTCGCGGTGAAGGGCCAGCGCCTCGGTGAGCGCCCAGTCCAGCTTGCGCTCCTTGGTGCGGTTGTAGCGCTCCAGCCCGCCGTCGTGCACCTTGCGCAGCTGCGGGGGCTGCAGCACGGCCAGCGGCTTCCCCACCAGCTCCTCGGGCTTGTACCCGAAGGTGCGCTCCGCCGCCGCGTTGATGGCCAGGATGGTGCTCGTCTGGTCGATGAGGACGATGGTGTCGGCGGCCGTGTCGAAGATGGTGCGGTAGCGCTCCTCGCTCTCGCGCAGCGCCACCTCCGCCGCCTTGCGCTCGGTGACGTCGCGCGCAGTCACCAGCACGCGGTCCTGGCCGGCGATGGCCACGCGCTGAAGCCCCACCTCCAGCCACACCTCGCGGCCGGAGCGGTGGAAGGCCTTCAGCTCCAGCCGCTGCGGCGCCCCCGCGCCCGCCCGCTGCCCGTACTGGAGGAGCTCGCGGGCGCCGTAGGGCTCGCCCGCGTTGGCGATCAGCTCCAGCCCGCCCGCGCGCAGCTCCTCCAGCGAGTAGCCCGTCATCTCGCACGCGCGCCGGTTGGCGTCCAGGATCGCTCCCGTGCCCAGCTCGTGCACGTACATGGCGTCGCTCGACGACTCGAAGAGGATGCGGTAGCTCTCCTCCGACGCGGCCAGCGCGGCCTCGGCCTCGCGGCGCTCCGCGGCCAGGCGGATGTTGTCCAGCGCGTTGGCCGCCAGCGACGCCACCGCCTCCAGCGCCTCCACGTCCTCCTCCGTGTAGAGCCCCGGCGTGTAGCTCTGCGCGGAGAGGATGCCCAGCACCTCGCCCCCCAGCAGGATGGGCGTGCGGATGACCGACTGCGAGCGGCGCCCCGTGCCCGTGGCGGTGGCGCCCTGCGCGGCCGGATCCTCCGCGCTCAGGGTGATGAGCGACCTGCGCTCCTTCACCACCCGCTCCGCCGGGGTCCCCGCCGCCGGCACGGTGCTGGGCTGGCTGAACACGTCCGTGTCGTAGCCGCCCACGCCCACGAAGACGTGCTCGGCTGCGTTGTAGGTCATCAAAAAGAACGCGTCGTACGGCAGGATGGAGCGGCACGCCTCCTCCAGCACGTCCCTCAGCGCCGCGCGCGACGGCGCGCCGATCACCGCCGCGGCGGTGGCCGCCACGGCGCGCATCCTCCCCGCCATCCGCTGGGCCTGCGCCTCGGCCTCGCGGCGCATCTCCATCTCCTCCGCCATCACCCGCGCGTGGCGGCGCAGCTCCAGCTGCACCATCACCTGCCGCGACAGCGCCTCCAGCCCCTCGCGCTGCTCGGGGGCGAGGTGGCGCGGCTCGCTGTCCAGCACGCACAGCGTCCCCAGCGGATATCCCTCGGGTGTCACCACCGGCGCCCCCGCGTAGAAGCGGATGCGCGGCTCGGACAGGACGAAGGGGTTGTCCGCGAAGCGCACGTCTCGCGTCGCGTCCTCCACCTCCGTGACCCCGTCGTGGAGGATGGAGTGCGCGCAGAACGCGAAGTCGCGCGGCGTCTCGGGGATCTCCAGCCCCACGCGCGCCTTGAACCACTGGCGGCCTTCGTCGATGAGCGTGAGCAGCGCGATCGGCGTCCCGCACAGCTGCGACGCCAGCCGGGTGAAGTCGTCGAACGCCTGCTCGGGCGGCGTATCCATCAGCTGGTACGCGTGCAGCGCCGCCAGGCGCTCCGTCTCGTTCGCGGGGAGTGGGGCCTTCATCCTACCGGGAGTGCTGGGGGTGCGGGGTGCAGCGCGGGCAGGACGTACAATGTAAGCGCTCCCGCCGCACAGAGCCACGGATACGGTGGAGAGGGGTACGGGAGGGGGTTGGGCCGGGCTTCGCTTGTACCTGCGGCCCGCCGCGGGCCAGCATGAGCGGGATCAGTGGAGGTCGTGCATCTGTCGTGATACATCCGCCGTACTTTTATCTGGCGTCTACGCGCGGATCTTAGAACTCAGAGATTTGGGGCGGCGCTCCTACGCGAAGCCCTCCAGGATGCTCCAGCCCGGAGAATGAGTACAAGTTGCTTGCGTGCATATCCAAATGATGGCTATTTACAGAGTAGCTAAGGCGAGTGCACCGTTCTCTGTCGTTCGTTCGAACCTGAGCTGTCCGAGGAGACCCATTTATGCCTGCTCGCGACGTCTTCCTTTGCCATGCCTCTGTTGATAAGGCGGAGTATGTTAACCCCTTGGCCGAAGCGCTGGCCCGACGAGGGGTCAGCTGTTGGATTGATGAGGCGGAAATACGTCCTGGCGAGAGTATCATCGACACGATCAGTGAGGGGCTCACTGAAGCTCGCTACGTAGTGGTTTTAATCACAGAAAGCTTCATCGCACGCGCGTGGACGCAGAAAGAGCTTAATGCCGCGTTGTTTCGTGAAATCGATACAAGCACAGTGATCGTGCTGCCCATTTTAGTGATGGATAGGAACGCTTACCTGCGGCGCTACCCGCTGCTTGCTGACAAGCTCTACATGGATTGGAACGCCGGAGTGGAATTGCTCGCTACCAGAATTGCGGATCGCTTCGGGAGGGAGTCTAGTCCCGAGTGGCAACACCTACACCCAGCAGAGCATGTTGGGCTGGTATGGGTACGGGTTCTACCTCAACCCGGCCGAGTTGGGCAAGTTCATCATCTCACATTGCGATGGGGCCCATACATCAAGCATGTAGAATTCACACCAGAGGACGCGGTTCCAGTATCGTTCCTCCACCACAAGATGAGTCCTGACAGTGTGCTCTTGCTCGCCAGCGTTGATCCTCCCAGCATTGTGACCTTCGGGCAGGGTCATCCACCTGACCCCAAGCCAGCGAACATTGATGAAGGGTGGACCAGGGTCGCCGGAGGACATTGGCCAGGACATCTGTGAGATGCACAGCGCAAGCCTGACAACTGCTGCCTAACGACGCGCGCCAGGCGACAACTGGCCGCTATCCGTTCCTCTCGCTTGCGGTCTCCGGAAGAGGTGAGAAGAGTCGCCAGTAGTTGCGTGTAGTTACACCGCGTCGCTGGGCAGTCGTTCGATCTCTCTCGTGGAGGACGTGTGACGCTTACAGAGTCGCTGTTAGCCGCCCAGACTCTCACCCTTGTCCTGACGGGCGGTATAGTCTTCTGGTACACGTGGGAAACGGCTCAGCTCCGACGCACGGCCAAAGACCAGTTGGAACAGCAGATGCGCCAATCACAGGCGCAGACGGAGCAGACAGAGACGAGCATTCGCCCATTCGTAGTGTTTCAATGGAGAGCGGATTCCGCGGCGCACGCCGTTTAATGAAGCGTAGATGGACTCCTCCCGTCGAAGACACAAGGGTGACGAACCGGTGAGCGTCGGCAGGGCAGATCGGCTGCAGTCGTAGATCCGGCCTCTCGTGTGGAGCTTCTGGGCTCCGTGCCATGATGGACGATTCGCATGCTGGGGAGCCAATCGCTGCAACGCCCTCATATGCTCCTCCTCGTGACGATGTGCGCTCCCGCGCTACTGCGACTCGCTCGCCCGGGAGGCGGGAGGAGTCCATACCGTCGCTGCAGGCGACGTGCGGCCGGACGTCTGAACAGCTTGCCTTGCTGTCCGGCCGCACGCGCCTCGGCTCGGGTCGTTAGGCCCATGGTCGCTCATTACAGCCGTCTCTGGAACCTCAAACAACCTGTGCAACGGCGATGACGGTCAAGCGAATGGACAACGTCGGCATCGTGGTAGAAGACATCGATGCTGCGATCGAGTTCTTCACCGAGCTCGGGCTCGAGCTTGAAGGGCGCGCCGCGGTCGAAGGCGACTGGGCGAATGGTGTCACTGGGCTGCCCGACATGCGCGTTGAGATCGCGATGATGCGTACACCCGACGGGCACAGCCGACTTGAGCTGTCCCGATTTCTCGCGCCGCCGATCATCGCCGATCACCGTCAGGCGCCGGTGAACGCACTCGGGTACCTGCGCGTCATGTTCACCGTAGTGGATATTGACGACACCCTTGCCCGGCTTCGGAATCTCGGCGCGGAAGTCGTGGACAAGGTCGTCCAGTATAGAGATGCCTATCGGCTATGCTACATCCGCGGCCCTGAGGGAATTCTGATAGGGATCGCCCAAGAACTTGGGTGACGCGGCTGAACTGATTAGAGCGAACCTGCCGGCCGGCGCGCCAGAAAGCTGCCGCCCTCCACCCGTGCGCCACGTTTCCTCATGCGCCGCATCGACGTGAGCTCCCCCTGCCTCAACTGCGGTGCGGAGCTGCTCGGAGACTTCTGCCATCGGTGCGGACAGAAGGCGGGTAAAACTCAGGCTTCCCTGCGTCCCTGGATCGGGGAGCAGATGGAGGAGCATCTTTCTGTCGATGCCAAGCTGCCTCGCACGCTGCGCTCGCTTTTCTTTCGGCCTGGATCTCTGACGCGGGAGTACCTCGACGGGCGGCGCGCCCGCTACGTTCGCCCGCTCCAGCTCTACCTCCTGGCTGCCGCACTCCTCTTTCTGGGCAGCTGGTTCGAAACCGCGGCCGAGAACGGACTCTCCGCCGCGTTGCGCGGACCGGAGCAGGCAGTGGTGGGGCGGGAAGCCGTGGTCCGGGAGCCCGCTGGGGATGCGTCAGCAGCGTCATGCCCGCGTGGCGAGCGCACGTTTGAATGCCTGATGATGAAGGTTGCCAGCGAGGTCACACGAGCGGGGAATGAATTCGAGCGCAGCACTCCGGTCGCGTTCATCGACCTCCTCTCGCGCATCATGTTCCTGCTCCTTCCGCTCTTCTCCTTTCTGCTGCTTCTCCTCTACCACCGCCAGCGGAGGAAGTATCTCGAACACCTGATATTCGCGCTCCACCTCCATGCGTTCGCTTTCATCGTGTTGGGACTTCTCGCGCTGCTGCCCGAGGGAGCCCGGGTGTCGGACGGGATCGGCTCCCTCTTCGTGCCCCTCGTGCTGATTTACCTGTTCCTTGCCATGCGCAGCGTCTACCGGCAAAGCAGGGCAAAAACCACCCTGAAGCTCGCTCTTATCGTTGCAGGGTATGTCCCCGCCATGTTTGCTGTCGGCGTGATCTCTCTCCTGGTGGGCATGCGCTGAGTGGCCAAACCATAGGCAATGTCGGTCAACTTGACTCGCCAGGTGCCCACGCCAGCTCTGGGGATGCGCAGCGTCAGGGCGCGGACACGGTGGAGCCACCCCATCTGTCGCGCCTCCCCTGCGGACACCTTCCCGGAGCCGACGAATGAGATTCAGCATCACAATCGGGATTGACGCTCCTCCCGAGGTAGTGTTCGCTGTCCTGAGCGACGTCGAGCGCTGGCCTGAGTGGACGCCGATGGTGACGCGGGTAGAGCGCCTCGGTGACGCCGGCGCTCCGTTGGCGCTCGGCAGCCGCCTCCGATCGTGCAGCCGAAGGTGCCGCCCGCCGAGTTTACGGTCACGGCGCTCGAACAGGGCCGAGGGTTTCGGAGCGTGAGCCGCTCCCCCGGCGCAACCGTCGAAGCGAATCACTGGGCGGAGCCGACGGGAGCAGGACAAAGCTCCAACGTGACCCTCTCCGTGACGTTCGCCGGCTTCTTGGGGCGGATCGTCGGCTGGCTGATGCGGGGCCTCAACAACCGGTACCTCGCACAGGAAGCGGCCGGGCTCAAACGCCAAAGTGAGGAGCGGGCTCGGGATGCGTAGTAAGGAGGTGTCTTCTTTGGCGAGGTCGCCGACCAGAGGATCGGATCGGTTCGAACGTGAGAAGAGCAGCCCTGAGGTGGCCTTAGCCTGTTCAGCGGTGTCTGTGTTCTCGTTGGAACTCTAGCTGAATGAGCCGACCGCGTTGTGTACGGCCTAGCTCTTGAGTTTGGCGGCTCGAAAAGGCAACGCGATGAGCCCAAGCGACATCACGTCGAACTCTCCCGGCTTACCACCGCCTTGCACGCTGGTCGGGCTTCCGCATTGCTGTTCAGATTACGGAGCAGCTCCGCGCCGCTGAGATTGAGACCGTTAGGCAACAAGGAGACGCACTATGGGTAAGTACGGTGAAACAGCCGTTCGTGCTGTCGAACTACTCCACGGGAGCCAGCGGACAGCCGAGGATGCTTGGCGGCAGGCTGCTGCCGAGATCTTCCCGGACGCCCATGAAGCGAGACGAAAGACCTGTCCGCGCGAGGCGTTCCTCGGTCTATGTCGGCGCGGTCTCGTGCGGGGCATTCAGCCGGATCGCTGTACTCCGTCTGATGCAGGCAAGAACAGAGCGTACGCGGCGTCTGCTGTTGAAATGATTGCGAGAGAGCCGAGCTTGGCCAACGAAAGTAGGACCGAGCTTTGGAGGCGGGTGATGCAGGATGTAGGAGCGGATCCGGAGAAGAAACACAATCAGCAACTCGATGTGGTACTCGCCCTTTACTCGAAGGGATTACTTGCATCGCCGTAGTGCGAGTCATGGAACTACGCGGTGAACTGTTTGGATCGCCTGAAAAGCCGGCCGCAAGAACGCGCGGTACCGCGTACGCTCGGTCTCCGCAAATGTGCAGAGGCGCCCTGCGATGACCCCCACGGGCGCGCTCTCAGGATGCTTGCGCGCACCGCCGGATTCCGTCTACTCTGGGAGAGCCTGCAACGAAGCTCCTCACCTCTGACTCGCCACTCCATGCGCATCGCCGTCCTCGTGACGTCCCTCTTCGTGATCGCCCTCGCCGGGGAGTCACAGGCGCAGGCCGCGCCGGCGCCGCCTCCGGAGCACCCCTCGGTGCAACTGGCGCCGGAGCTGGGCCGGGTGCTCCGCGACTACGAGGCCGCGTGGGGGCGCGGCGACGCAGCGGCCCTGGCCGCGCTCTTCGCCGAGGACGGCTTCATCCTGCAGGGCGGGCGCGCGCCGGTCCGCGGGCGGGCCGCGATCCAGGCGGCATACGCCGGCCAGGGCGGGGCGGCGCTCCGCCTGCGGGCGCTCGCCGCCGCGAGCGCCGACACGGTGGGCTACATCGTTGGCGCGTACGGCTACGGCGACGCCCCGGGTGACCAGGGCAAGTTCACGCTGACGCTCCGCCGCGGGCCAGACGGGCGGTGGCTCATCTTCTCGGACATGGACAACTCGAACCGGCCGCCCCGCCCAGCTGGAGCCGCGCCGCCCCCCTAGCGAATCCTCACACAGAGACACAGAGGCACAGAGATAACGTCATCTCTGTGCCTCTGTGTCTCCGTGTGAGCCCCCTGCTGTTTTTAGTCCTCCGGGTCCAGAATCGAGTCGATCCGGTGGATGGCGCCCTGCAGGTGGAGCTGCGACGGACGGTCCGTGGTGCGGGGGACGGCGCGCACGATCAGCGAGCGCAGCATCGTCAGCTCACCGCGCAGCTGCGACTTGGCGTCGTCGGAGAGCGGCGGCGGGCGGGTCTGGCCCGGGAACAGCGGCGTGGCCGGCTGCTCGGGCGGGTTGAGCTTGCGGTCGATCAGCGAGAGGAAGTCCATCTGCAGCTCGCGCCGGTACGGGTCCATCACCGGGCGCGCGTCCTCAAGCTCGCTCCAGATGCCGCGGCGCACGTCGTCCAGCATCGTGGCCAGCGGGTAGACGTACTGCCGCTCGCGGCCGAGCGCTTCCTGCTCCAGCAGACGATTCATGCGGTTGTCGTCGAGCAGGTTGTTGAGCACGCGCGTCTGCGCCGCGTTGATGCGGGTGATCATCCCCCCCGCCTCGATGCGCGAAGCGATGTCCGGGCGGATCAGGTACTGCGGCGTGCGGAACACCTGCTCGTTCAGGAAGCGAACCGCAGCCTGCTGGCGCGCGGCCGGCATCGGCGCGTACACCGAGCCCGGCTGGCTCCCCGACTTGTACTGCACCGTGCCGCCGCCCACCATCGTGGCCACGTGCCCGGCCTCGGTGGACCACTGCTGCACCGTGCGGTCGTACAGCTCGCGCAGGTCGGCGTTGTCCTCGCCCGGCCGGATAGCCGCGCCGGGGATGTAGCCCACCACGCGCTGGATGTTGCGGAAGCCCAGCCCCGTGCTCTTGATGGGGTCCGCGTCGCCCACCGCCTCGTTCAGCGTGCCGTACCCGCCGAACTCGTTGCCCGCCGAGAAGCGGTACCAGGGGATGGTGTCCTGCATCCGCGACCACTGCTCCAGCGTGGGACGCTCCTGGTCGCTGGTGCGCGCGCCCGGGATCGGCTTGTAGCCCCACATCACGGCGTACCGGTCGTACGGCCCCACCCGCGGGATGATGTGCTCCAGCGGGATGTTGTCTTCCGGCTGGGCCACGTAGTTGAAGCGCGAGTAGTCCATGATGCTGGGCGAGTGCCCCATCTTGCGCACCCACGACGGGCTGCGCACACTGTCGGCCGGGTAGGTGCTGCTGCCGATCTGGTCGTGCTGCAGGCCGATGGTGTGCCCGATCTCGTGCGCCACCACGAACTGAAGAAGCTTGCCCATCAGCGAGTCCGGCATGGGCAGCACGCGGGCGCGCGGGTCGATGGCCGACGCCTGCGTGAAGTACCAGGAGCGCTGGAGGTTGAGGATGTTGTGGAACATCCGCACCGAGCCGTTGAGGATCTCGCCCGTGCGCGGGTCGTGCACGTGCGGCCCCACCGCGTTCTCGGTGGTGGACGGCAGCCAGCGGATCACGGTGTGGCGGATGTCCTCGGGCGACCAGTCGGGGTCGTTGGCCGGCACCTCGCCGGGGACGATGCCGTCCTTGAAGCCGGCCGCCTCGAACGCCTGCTGCCACTCGACGATCCCGGCGCGCACGTACGGCTTCCACCGGTCGGGCGTGGCGGGGTCCACGTAGTAGACGATGGGCTTCTTGGGATAGCACAGGTCGCCCTCGCGCCGCTCCGAGCACTCCAGGCGGTAGCGGGTGATGTAGCGGCGCTGCGCCGAGCGGTGCTCGTCGGTGCCGAAGTCCACCTGGCGGATGGAGAAGAAGCCGACGCGCTCGTCGAAGCGGCGCGGCACCATCGGCACCTCGGGGAGGCGCACCAGGCTCCAGTGCGCCAGCACGCTCTGCGCCAGGCGCGGCGGGGCGTTGGGGCCCTGCTGCTGCGCGGCGCCCGGCCCGGTGGGGGTGGGCACGCCCGTCTGCGTGGCCTCGATCTCCACGTTGTCCGGGAAGGCGACCGCGCGCTCCACGTACGAGCGCGTGGCGTCGATGGTCCCGCGGATGGCCGCGATCTCCGGCACGCTGGTGGTGAACAGCCGCGTCACGTCCACCACCGAGGCCGAGTCGGCGCCGAACGCCTCCACGTTGAGCACGGCGATGATGGGGGCGTAGTTGGACGTCTGCACGGCGCGGTACACCGAGAGCGCGGTGTCGGCCGTGATGTCGAACTGCGGCGAGCGGAGGATGACGCGGTTGCCGTTGCGCTCCCAGCGCATGGTGCGCTCCATGAACTGGTCGCCGCCGTACGCCCCGAACCCGCCGCCGGGGAGGTTGGGGTCGGCGGCCGCGGCGCGCGCGTAGCGCCCCACGATCAGCATGTCCTTGTTGAGCTCCCTGCGCGGAATCTCGAAGTACAGCCGGTCGCCCACGCGGTGCACGGCGAACATCCCCCGGCGCGTCTGCGCGGCGGAGGTGATGACGGACGCGTACGGCCGGGGCCGCGCCTCGCGGGGTCCCGCTCCCGAGGGGCCCGTGGTGTCGCCTGCTGCGCCGGCGGCGGCGCCCATCGGGCCGGACACCGTGCCGCGCGGGGCGGGGGCTCCCGCGCGGTTGGGCCCGGGGCCGGACGTGGGCGGCGCCTGGCGGGCGCACCCTGCCAGGAGGGCGGCCGCCAGGACCGCGGTTGTACTGAGCTTCATGGGCGATGTTGCTCCAGTGGGGGAGTGCTCGGGGCGTTGGGCGGTGCCCCTGCTAAAATAATCGCACGCTCATCTTCCGGCGGCAAGCACCTTCCGTTTCCGGGGCTCACACAGAGACACAGAGGCACAGAGATGAAGCCGTCTCTGTGCCTCCGTGTCTCTGTGTGAGCCCTGCTGTTTCGCTTGCGCGCAGCTATCTTGCCTTGGCCGCAGAGGACTCGAACACCAGGGACCACGAAGTTGAAGGAATCCGCCGAAGAGGGTGCGGAGCGCTCCGCCGCGCCGCGGGGGGCGCTAGCCGCGCTGCGCCACCGCAACTTCCGCGTGTTCTACGCGGGGCAGATCCTGTCGCTCTGCGGCACGTGGATGCAGAGCACGGCGCAGGGGTGGCTGGTGCTGGAGCTCACCAACTCCGCGCTGCTGCTGGGGGTGGTGACGGCGGCGGGGTCGCTCCCGTCGCTGGTGCTCACCCTGTGGGCCGGCGTGGTGGCGGACCGCGGAGACAAGCGCCGCATCATCCTGCTGGCGGACATCGTGATGGGGGTGCAGTCGCTGGCGCTGGCGGTGCTCACCCACGTGGGGCTCATCACCTACCCGGTGCTCCTGCTGCTCGTGCTGGTGCTGGGCACCGCCAGCGCGTTCGAGGTGCCCACCCGGCAGTCGTTCTTCGCGGAGCTGGTGGGGAAGGAGGATCTCCCCAACGCCATCGCCCTCAACTCGGCGGCTTTCAACGGCACGCGCATCGTGGGGCCGGCGCTCGCCGGGTGGCTGATCGCGGTGGCGGGGACGACGGCGGCGTGCTTCTACGCCAACGCCGTCTCCTTTCTCTTCGTGGTGACGGGGCTGATGATGATGCGCCTCCCTCCCTTTCGCCCGCCCGAGCGCACCACCTCCGGGCTCGAGGATCTGCGCGAGGGGATCGATTTCATCCGCGGCGACCGCCTGGCGCGGACGCTGGTGGGGCTGATCGCCGCCATGAGCATCACCGCCTTCCCCTACACCATGCTCCTCCCCGTCTTCGCGCGCGACGTGCTGCACGTGGGCGCCACGGGGCTGGGGTGGCTGCTGGCCGCGACGGGGATGGGGGCGCTGATGGGGGGCGTGGCGCTGGCGGCCGGGGGCGCGCGGGTGCCGCGCGGGCCGCTGATGGTGGGATCGGTCCTGGCGTTCTGCGTCTCGCTGATCGCCTTCACCTTCGTGCGCTCGCTGGTGCCGGCGCTGGTGCTGCTGGGGCTGGCGGGGTTCACGATGATCCTCAACAACGCCACCCTCAACGCCCTCCTCCAGTCGCTCGTCCCCGACCGCCTGCGCGGCCGCGTGATGTCCGTCTACGTCTTCATGTTCATGGGGATGATCCCCATCGGCGCCCTCCAGGCCGGCGCCCTCTCTCGCGCCGTGGGCGCCCCTTACGCCGTGGCCATCGGCGCGGCCGTGCTCTTCGCGATCGCGGCGACGGTGTCCGTGCGTGTGCCGGAGCTGCGGCGGGTGAGGTAGAAGGGTTCGCCGGGCACCCGCGTGCATCTCCGGCGCGACCCGTCCAGGAGCGAATGTCGAGGAGCGAATGTCGAGGAGCGAATGTCCAGGAGCGAATGTCCAGGAGCGAATGAATTCGCCGCTGGAACCACGCGAAGTCCCTGCGGGGACTGTACGGTCCACCGCCGGCGGATGTCACAGACCGCGAAGGCGGTCTTCGCGTAGGTCCAGCGGCGAATTCATTCGCTCTGGGACGCCCGGGCCCCCCGGCGAGTGCCGCCGATCCGACGGATTCCGTATCAAACAGTGGAGACTGGGATGGGAGAGCCAATCCGGGTAGGGCTGATCGGGACCAGCGGGTGGTCCGAGCGCATGTATCTCTCGTCGCTGGCGAGCGAGCCGCGGGCGCGGGTGTTGGCACTGTGTGGGCGGCGGGCGGAGCGGACCCGGGAGGTGGCCGAACGGTTCGGCGTGCCGAGGACGTTCGGGGATTTCCGGGAGATGATCGCGGCGGGAGGGCTGGATGCGGTGATCGTCGCCGCGCCCGATGACGAGCATCATGCGATGACGCTGGCGGCGCTCGACGCGGGGCTGCACGTGCTCTGCGAGAAGCCGCTGGCCCGCACCGCGGCACACGCCCACGAGATGTGGGTCCGCGCCAGGGATGCGGGCCTCGTGCACATGACGCTCTTCACCTTTCGCTGGCTCCCCGCTCACCGCCTCCTGGGTGAGCTGGTGGCCGCCGGGCGCATCGGCGAGCCGCGCGCTTTCGCGTTCCGCTTCGTGCACGGCCTGGGAGTACGGGAGGACCTGCGCTGGCGGTCGGACCCGGCGCGCTCGGACGGTGTGGTCGCCGACCTGGGCGCGCACCTCTTCGACCTGGTGCACTGGTGGCTCGGGCCCATCACCGGCGTGAGCGCGGACCTTCACGGCTTCGGACGGGCGAAGGCGAACGGTGAGGCGGTGGCGAACGATTCCGCGATCGTCTCGCTGCGGCTCGCGTCCGGCGCGCATGGCACCGTGTACCTGAACAGCGGGGCGCACGTGGACGAGGAGACGCCCGGCCAGGAGTACACCGTCTTCGGCAGCGAGGGCACGCTGGAAGGGCGCCTGTCCCGCTCCGGCTCCGAGATCCGCCTGGTCACGGCGAACGAGGGGTGGCAGGTGATCCCCATCCCGGAGCGCCTCTTCGCCGGCGCGCCGCGCGAGCAGCCGTGGACGGTGTTCACGACCGGAAGCGCGGGGCCGCGTGCCTGGATCGAGGCGATTCTCGAAGGACGCCCCGTGTCCCCCGACTTCGAGGATGGCTGGCGGGCACAGCGAGTGATCGACGCAGCACTGGAATCCGCGCGGACGCGGTGCTGGGCCGAGGTGGGATGACCTGGTTGCGGGCGAATGAATTCGCTGCAACAACTACACGAAGTCCGCCTGCGCGGACTGGGCCTTCGGCCCGAACAGAAGCCCTGTAGTCCCCGCAGGGGGACTTCGTGTGGTCGTTGCAGCGGTTTCAACCGCCCCGCTGCCGAGGCCGCGGGTCGCTATCCCACCATCTCGTAGGCGATCACCATGGGGATGTGGGCGATGATCCAGGCGGCGACGGAGATGGCGATCGCCCTCCCGGTGCTCACGCCCAGCACCAGGCGCATCGCGACAACCCCGGTGATCAGCAGCCACACGCCGAGCACCACGCCGACCAGAGCCGACATGCCCGGCACGATCCCCAGGACGCCGAGGATCGAGGGCGTCTGCGCGAAGCCGAGGGTGCGCAGCAGCTCGCCCCAGGTGACCGTCTTCCCCAGGAGTCGGGCGCCGATGAGGTAGGCCACCCCGGACCAGAGGATCCACCCCGCGAAAGCCGGCACCAGCCCTCCCACTACCCCGGGCCCGCCTTCTCCCGCCGCGCCGATGGCCTGCGCCACCGCCACGATCGCCACCACAAGCACTGCCTGCGGGGTGGCGGACTCGTCCCGCCTTACCTCGTCGTAGGCGGCAACCTCCAGCCTCGCCGCGCCGGCCATGCGGCGGGCGAGCGACCGCGCCGCGCCCTCCTCCAAACTCACGGATGCTTCCGCCAACGTACGCCTCGCGTTTACTGCGGTGTAAGGATCGATGGGTGCTCACGCCGCGTGACGCGCGCAAAGAACTGGCGCGCGTCCTCCATGTCCTCGGGCGCCGCCCACGACGGGCCCAGGGCGGCGGCGCCGGCGAGGCCCAACTCGAACAGGTCGCGCGCGACGGGGCCGATGCGCGGGTCGGCCAGGCCGAGTCGGGCGGCGGGCTCCAGGAGCGACGGGTCCGGGGTGCCCAGGAGGTCGAGGGCGGCGCGGAAGGTGGGGGCGTGGTCGCACAGGCCCGTGAGGAGGAGCACGGGGGCGGCGTACCACTCGGGCTCCATCGCGTCGATGCAGCGCACCTCCACGAAGCCCTTGGGCCGCACCTCGGGGAAGAGCGTGCTGAGGTGAGCGCCCCAGTCCTCCGCCGTGGCGGCGCCGCGCTCGTTCCAGGCGCGGAAGGGGAGCCAGGGGCCGCCCTCGCCACCGAGCAGGATCGCGGGCGCGTCCAGCGCGAACCGCAGGTACTCGCTCACCGGATCGGCGCAGGGGAAGGTGCCCGTGCGGCCCCCGTCCAGCTCGCGCCACACGCGCGCGCGGAAGCTCCGCCACCCCGTGTCGCGGCCCCCGTAGGCCGGGGAGTTGGCGAAGATGGCGGTAAGATAGGGAGCGGCGGCGTTCAGGAAGCGCCAGCGGGCGAGCGGATCGGGGCCCCAGTCCAGGCTCGGCTGGAATGCCGCGGTCTGCCTCATCATCCGCACGCCCCCCGTGCCGATCGCCTCCAGGAACCGCGTGAGCCGGGCGTAGCGCGCGCCGGGTAGCTGCGGCGGCGTGTCTTCAAGCCCATTCACCGGGTCGATGCCCAGCGAGAGGAGTTCGATCCCTTCGTCGCGCGCCGCGGCGCGCAGCGCGGGGACGACGGCGCGGAGGGAGCGGAGGAGCGCCGATGCGGAGCGCGCGGGGGCGGCGCTCAGCTCGATCTGCCCGCCCGGCTCGTAGCTCACGCATCCGCCGTCCGGCAGCATCCAGCGCGGGGCGCCGTACGGCGTGGCCTCCTCCCGCCAGCACCGCTCGGCCCCGAAGCGGCGCAGGAGCGGGAGGGTGCTCGGCCCCTCCTCCGCCACGATGGGCGCGCGGCGGCGCGAGTCCGCCATCACGGGGATCAGCTCCACCTCGGCCCCCACGCGCGGCGGCCCGGGCGTGCGCGTGCCCAGGCAGAAGGCGGTCTCCGCCAGGCCGGCGGCGAGGTCGTGGAGCGGCAGGGTCATGCGAACGGCGATCTCACACAGAGGCACAGAGACACGGAGGAGGTCAAGCGACCTCCAGCACCGGCGCGCCAAGGACGATCGCGAAAAGCCCATCGTCTTCCCAGCGCTCCACGCGCAGTCCGGCGGCGGCGAACATCGCGTCCACGCTGGCGCGGTCGTGCTTGCACGAGATCTCCGTGCGGATGGACTCGCCGGCGGCGATCGTCCAGCGGCCCGCGCCCGGCACCGTGACCGTCTGCGCGCTGGAGGCGACGAGGTGCATCTCGATGCGGTGCTCGGCGCGATCGTAAAAGGCGCGGTGAGCGTACGCATCGACCGCGAAGTCGGCGCCGGTGCGCGCGTTGACCACGCGCAGCATGTTGCGGTTGAACTCGGCCGTGACCCCCGCCGCGTCGTTGTAGGCGGCCTCGATCAGCGCCGGGTCCTTGCGCAGGTCCACGCCCATCAGGAAGCGGTCGTGGGTCCCCATGCGCGCGCGGGTGGCGCGCAGCAGGGCGATGGCGTCGTCCGCCGTGAAGTTGCCGATGGTGCTGCCCAGGAAGGCGTGGAGCGTGGGGTGCGGCAGCCCCGGCAGCGCGAAACCGGCGGTGAAGTCGGCGGCCACGGCACGCACCTCCAGCCCCGGGTACGACACGCGGATCCCGTGGGCGGTGGCCTCCAGGAAGTCGGCGCTCACGTCCACCGGCACGTACACCTCGGCGTGCGGGATGGCGTCCAGGATCAGGCGCGTCTTCACCGCGCTCCCCGCGCCCAGCTCCACCAGCGACGCCGGGCGCAGCGCATCCAGCCATCGAGGCATCCAGCGGGCCAGGAGCGTGGCCTCGGCGCGCGTCAGGTAGTACTCCGGGAGGCGGGTGATGGCCTCGAAGAGCTCGGACCCGCGCTCGTCGTAGAAGAACTTCGGCGGAAGCTCCTTCTGGGCCCGGCCCAGGCCGTCGCGGACCTCTTCCAGGACGGCGTCCGCCGCGGCGAGCTCAGCCATCGCGCGCCATCCGGAAGCCGCTGAAGATCTGCCGGCGGATGGGGTAGTCCCAGTTGCGAAAGGTGTTGCGGATGGCGCCCGGCCGCGTGGCCCACGACCCGCCGCGCAGCACCTTGTAGTCCGGCCCGAAGAAGACCTCCGAGTACTCGGGATACGGGAAGGTCCGGTAGCCCCGGTACGGCGTGAAGTCGCTCGCCGTCCACTCCCACACGTCGCCGATCATCCCGTAGCACCCGATGGGCGACAGGTTGCGCCGGTACGCGCCGACCGGCGCCGTCTCGAAGGCGAGCTGGTCGATGTTGGCGTCCAGCGCGGTGGGCGGCTCGTCGCCCCAGGGGTACGCGCGCTTGCTCTGCGTGGCCGGGTCCCACGACGCGGCGGCCTCCCACTCGGCCTCGGTGGGGAGGCGGCCGCCGGCCCAGCGGCAGTACGCCTCCGCCTCGTACCAGCACACGTGGCACACGGGGCGCATGGGGTCCACCGGCAGCTCCCGGTCCATGGAGCGCGTCCACCACTCGCCGTCGTGCCGCTCCCAGAACTGCGGCGCGGTAAGTCCGGCCTCCGTGCGGTGCTTCCACCCCGCCTCGGACCACAGCTCCGCGCGGTCGTAGCCGCCGTCTTCGATGAAGCGCGCGTACTCGCCGTTGGTCACCGCCCACGCGCCGATGCGGAACGGGGCGACCTCCACGGCGTGGCGCGGGCGCTCGTTGTCGTACGCGGCGGTGCGGTCGTCCGTCCCCATATCCACCGTGCCGCCCGGGAACCTCACCATCCCCTCCGCGTCGGCGGGGACGGGGCAGCCGGCGGGGGGCGCGATGGCGCGGGGGGCGCGGTAGCGTGCGCCGTCGTCCTTGAGCTGAAGCGCCTGGAGGATGGTCTCGTCGTGCTGGTACTCGTGCTGCGCCACCATGCGGAACACGTAGCCGCCCTGCACCAGCTCCGGGTCCGCGGCGCCGGTGTCGCCGCCCATCACCCGGTCCAGCACGGTGCGGCGGGTGCGGGCCATGTGCTCCAGCGTGTCGCCCAGCGCGGGGAGGGCGAGCTGGCCGCGCACGGAGCGCGGGTTCTCGAACGGGTTGAAGACGCCGGGCATCTCGCCGAACTCCACCGGCCCCTCGAGGTTGCGCACCAGCCACAGCTCCTCGAAGTGGGCGATGTGCCCCATGTCCCACACGATGGGGCTCATCAGCCGGTTGTGCTGGCTCATCAGCTCCGCCTCGGGCACGGAGCTCACCAGCAGCAGCGTGCGCTCGCGGGCCTCGGCCAGGAGCGCGGCGATCTCGCGCGCGGTGGGTGCGGCAGTGGGCATGGCTCCGGGGCGGCAGGG
>DASVSA010000585.1:0-5318 GCA_036388335.1 Longimicrobium sp.
CCACGATCTGCGCGGCGATGTACATCGCGCCGCGCGGCAGCGGGATGCGGCCCGTGGCCATGAAGCCCGCCGTGACCGCGGGGTTGAAGTGGCCGCCCGAGTTGGCGCCCAGCGCGGCCACCATCACGAAGATGGCGAGCCCGTGCGCGAAGGCGATCAGTACCAGCGGCACCAGCCCCTCCGGCGAGGTGAGCGTGGCGGAGTGGATCGCCAGGATGCCGACGAAGCACAGCGTGAAGGTGCCGATTGCCTCGGAGACGAGGGCGCGCATCAGACGGTCGGGCATCGCGGGGGATCGGGTAGGAGTGCGGAGTTGATGATATACGGCGGGAATGTCCATGCGCGCGGCGTCCGCGTCAAGCGTGGGTGGCGCCCACGGCCGGCGCCGCGCGGGTGCGTGCCTCGATCCCCAGCCCCAGGAAGATCGTCCCCAGCACCAGCACGGCGCTCGTCCAGAAGGGGTACGGGGTGCCCAGGTGGTCGAACGACCATCCCGCCCACAGCGGCCCCAGCACGCGCGTGGCCCCGCCGAAGGTCTGCTGCACCCCCATCATCACCCCCCGCTCGCGGGACGAGATCACCTGCGAGAGCAGTGAGGTGACGCACGGGAAGGTGAACGCCGTACCCACGGGCACCAGCGAGATCACCAGCGCCAGCGCGACGTAGCGGAGCTCCAGCGCGATCCCGCCAAGCTCCCATGTCCCCGGGATGCGCCAGGTGAGCGGCACCAGCAGGAGCCCCGTGCCCAGCAGCCCCTGGCCGATGCGCGAAAGCCGCGCCTCGCCCAGGCGGTCCACCACCGGCCCCAGCACCAGCGCGCGCACCAGCACCGAGATGGCCCCGTTCCACGCGAACACGTAGCCGATGTTGTGCTCGGTGAGCCCGAAGCGCGCCGCCAGGAAGAGGGCCAGCACCGCCGTGAAGCCGGAGAACGCCCCCATCCCGATGGCGTAGATCCAGATCAGCCGCGGCGCCGCCTCGCCGGGATGTGTGAGCACGCGCCTCAGGGCGTCGCGCGGGCGGGTGGGAGGGGGCGCGCCGGGCTCGTCGCGCGTGATCACGCGGGCTTCGGGGAGGAACTTCCACGCGAAGAGCATGTTGACCGCGCAGAGCGCCGCCGCCAGCAGCCCCGGGGCCTCGTGCCCCCACGCCAGCGACGCCGAGCCCAGCAGCGGCCCGATGGTGACCCCCAGGTTGGTGGCGGCCGAGAGCCATCCCAGGCTGCGGGCGCGGTTCCTGGGCTCGCTGGCATCGGCCACGTACGCCTGCACCACCCCCACCGTGCCCCCGCCCGCCCCCTGCACCAGCCGCGAAAGCAGCAGCACCGTGAGCGACTGCGCGTACGCAAAGATCACGTACGCCACCGCCGACGCGAAGAGCCCCACCAGCAGCGCCGGCCGCCGCCCGTACCGGTCGGACACGCGCCCCCACAGCGGGGCCGAGAGCAGCTGCGCCGCCGAGAACGCGGACACGAGCACCCCCACCATCAGCCCGCCGCCCCCCAGGCTCTTGGCGTAGAACGGGAGCAGCGGGATCACCATCAGGAGACCCACCATGTCCACGAACGCCGTGACCATCAGGATGGCCAGCTTGCCCAGGGGTGCTCCTGTCGTTGCGGGGGGATGCGGGATGCGGGCACAACGTACCCGGAGCGGCGTGCGAAGGGAAGTGCGCGAATCCTCTGCGTCTCCGTGCCTCTGTGTGAGCCCGCTGTTCTCCTATCGTCCCATCACCCGCACGATGGGATACGCGCCCGGCGTCTTCTCCAGCGCCGCGTCCAGCAGGTTCCAGTTCAGGAAGCCGTCGTCCGACCGCGGCTCCAGCAGGGTGAAGGCCAGGCGGCCGAGGGGCTGCGCGGAGGGGACGCGCAGGGTGCCCGCGGGAACGGTGCGCTCCGTGGGGAGGTAGCGGCCCCACACCCGGCGCTCGCGGTGGCCCTGGAAGGGCTGCGCGGCGGCACGCGTGGAGTCGATGCGGAACTCTTCCACGCTCAGCCGCGCGGGGGCGGCGAGGCGCTCGAAGCGGACTCCGTGCGCCGCCAGCCGCTCCGCGACCCCGGCGAGCTCGGCGGGGACGAGCCAGGCGGCGGGGACCACCTCGGTCTCGGCGGCTTCAAAGGTGGAGTAGTCGGCCATGCGCTCGGGGCGCACCACGTCGCGGCGGCGCATCATCATCTCGCCTGTGTACGGGTGGCGCAGCGTGTCCACGGCGCCCATCAGGATCTCGACGGGCTGTGCGCCCCGGTGCAGGCGCGCCGTGACGGCGAGGCGCTGGCCGGCCAGGGCGCGGCGGTCCGCGTCGGCGGTCGCGCGGCGGATGCGGGAGGCGTTGGCGTGGGCCCAGTTGAGCACCTCGTCCACGAACTCGCCCGTGACGGCGATGCGGTCCTCGAAGGTGAGGTAGGCGAACGCCTCGCTCAGGATGCCGAAGCGGTTGCGGAGTCCCGCGTAGTTGTTGCTGAAGCGGGGACGGTGATCGAAGGTGTACCACCCGCGCTCGGCCCCCGCCGCCGCGGCCCACGTGCTCTCCGGGTTGGGCACGTTGCCGTAGTCGTGGAGGTTGCGCCCGTGCTTGCGCTTCATCTCGCGCACCACCGTGGGGAGCCACTCGGCGTTGAGCGGGCCCATCAGCACCGCGTCCGTGTTGGGGTGGAGCGGCACGGCGTACGTAAGGTGGTACGCGTGAAAGGTGCCGTTGGTGGTGTGCAGGTCCACCATCACGTGCGGATCGTAGGCGCGCACCAGCTCCAGCAGCGAGCGCGCCTCCGGCGAGTCCAGCTTGGTGTGGTCGCGGTTGAGGTCCAGCCCCTGCGCGTTGGGGCGCTGCCCCATCCCCCCGATGGGCCCCAGCTGGTGCGGGCGGTTGGTGAGGCTCACGCGCTCGTTCCCATCCGCGTTGTAGATGGGGGCCACCAGCAGGACGAGCGAGTCCGCCCACGCCGCGTGCTCCCCTCGCGAAATCCCGCGCAGCAGCATCTGCAGCGCCTCCTTCCCCTCCACCTCCCCCGCGTGGATGTTGCCCTGCAGGTACACCACCGTCTTCCCCGACGCGCGCACGGCCTGGGGCGAGGCGTCGCGCACGTTGCCCACCACGGCCAGCGGCAGGCGCCGGCCTTCGAGGGTGTAGCCAAAGGTGGTGAGGTGGATGCGCGGCCCGGCCACCGCCTGCATGAAGGCCACCACCTCGTCGTAGCGCGAGGTCTCCCGGTGGTCGCTGCGCTCGGGACGCGTGCGCGGCTCCTGCGCGGCGAGGGGTGCGGCGGCCAGGACGAGCGCGGCGGCCAGGCGGAGCGAGCGGCGTGCGGGCATCACGATGTCCGGGGTCGGGGTGCGGCGTCGGGAGGGCCGAAACGTATCCAGTGGCCGCCTCGCACGGCAATATCACACGCGGGTCCAGAGACACGGAGGAGTAATTTCCCACGCGTTTTCCGGCCACCGTTCGGGGGCGCGGGAGGTGTCCACGGTGGAGAAGTTTGGGGCCACTGCTTGCCCGTCTCCGAAAGCGGCTATAATCTGTAGAGTGTAAGAGAAATCCAAGTAAACACAGTGCACAGAGCCCGCTAGGGCGCACCGGTCGGCCGCACCCCCATGGAGGGGCCCGTGGCTGAGCGCGGCCGTGACGCGTCCATGGAGCGCATCCGCGCCCATGCCCGCGAACAGGTGGCGCGCAGCTCGCTGCGCAAGGTAGCCACGCGCGCCGGGGTCAAGGTGGGCGCCACCAAGAAGTTCGTGGACGGCTCCGAGCCGTACGAGCGCAACGCGCGGCTCTGGCGGAAGTGGTACGCCCGCGAGATGCGCGAGGGAACCGGCGGCATCGAGGACGCCCTCTCCACCGACGACGCGCGCATCGCCCTGGAGATCCTCCTCACCGGCCTCTCGGACGACGAGCGCGACGCGGTGCTCCCCCGCGCCGCCGCGGCCCTGCGCGCCCTCTTCCGCGATCTTGGCCACGCTCCCCCGCAGTGGGCCAGCGAGCTCGCGGAGCCGTAGGCACGGCGGGGCCACAGCCTTTGGATCTTCCCGGGCAAGACGAAGCGGCCCGCACTCCGAAAGGGGTGCGGGCCGCTTCGCCGTCCGGTGGGCGCGGCTACTGCTTCCTGGTCATCACGGCCTTCAGCTCGCCACGGTTGCCCGCGCGATCGTACGCGGTGACGACGAAGGTGTTCTGCCCGAGCGGGAGCCCGTAAGCGTCGGTCTTGAAGGTGTACCCGGAGGTCGGGGACTTGTACCCGCCGGTGATGTCGGTCTCCGGGCCTCCGTTCACGCGGTACGTGACCCGGCGCACTCCGCTCCCCGAGTCGTTCGCCACCCCGTCCAGCCGGAGGAACGAGGAAAAGCTTCCTCCGTCGGCGAGCTGGACGACGCTCAGGGTGGGCGCTTCCGCGTCGTACATCACTTGGATCTGGTGCGCGGAGCGGTTGCCGGCGGCGTCGTAAGCGATGAGCTCCACCATGTTCAGCGCCGCCGTGACCGGGATGGTGGCGGTGAACTCCACCGTGGCTCCGGGGGTGATGCTCACCTCCTGCTCGGCCCCGCCGTTGACCCGGTACGCCATGCGTTCGACGCCGACGCGATCCGTCACCCTGCCGCCGATGGTGACCGTCCCCTGGTTGGTGGCGTTCTGCTCGTGCGACACGGAGATCTTCGGCGCATGCATGTCACCGAGCTCGTCTTCCGGTGTCAGGGCGAAATCACAGCCCGCGGCGGCCAGGGCGAGTGTGGCGGAAAGGAGGCCAGCGCGGGTCGCGCCGGTGCGGACGTCGAAGAATCTCTGCATGGCTTGGGGAGGTGGAGTCGGATGTGTTGACGGACCGGACGCTCCTGCGAGCCGGCCGGGTACGAGCGTGGCGCGTACCGTCGTCTGCGGTAATATACAATCGTTTATCGGGCGGGAACGACCCGGGTGGGGCGAGCCGCTCTCCAGATCACCTCAAGAACGCACGGAAACACAGGATCCGCACAACTGGACCGTCTCGCGGGCCGCGGCAGGTCAGCGAGCGCCCGTCATCTCCTCGCTCCACTCCCACAGGCGGCGCGCGGCGTCGTCGTCCAGGGCGGCGGGGGAGGGGTCCACGGGGCGCTCGTCGATCCAGTACCTGCCCGTGATCCCCTGGGCGCGCGGGGAGGATGCGAGGAAGATGGGCGTGCTCGCCCCCTGCTCGTGCGTGCGGAGGTAGCGGCGGAAGAGGCGGATGGGAGGAAAGCCGCTCATCAGGATCTCGGTCGCCACCACGCCCGGGTGGAGGGCGTTGGCGGTGATGCCGCTCCCCTCCGAACGGCGCGCCAGCTCGCGGGTGAAGAGGATGTTGGCGAGCTTGG
>DASVSA010000586.1:0-24335 GCA_036388335.1 Longimicrobium sp.
AGAAAAGAGGAGCGCGCGCGGTTCACCCCCTCGCCCGCCCTGCGCCCCCGCGGGCGGGGGAGGGGGCCGGGGGGAGGGGCCTTTACGCCGCGGCGCGCTCGGGCTGTCGGTCGTGGGGGTCCAGGGCGGCGACTACTACGGGCGGGGTGGAGCCGGCGCGGCGGGTGCGGTCGTGGAGGGCGTGGAGCAGCTCGCGGCCGTCGGGGACGGAGATGGGGATGTCGAGGAGCACCAGGTCCGGGGCGAAGCCGTCCAGCAGGCCGAGGGCCTCGGCGGCGTGGGCGGCGGTCTTCACCTCCACCCCGTCCTCGCGCAGCGCCTCGGCGGCGGCGTGGCGCAGGGCCTCGTCCGCATCGATCACGAGGGCCCGGCTCACGGCGCGGGCCAGCGAGCGGCGCAGGGCGGAGAGGAGCTCCGAGCGGCCCACGGGCTTGTCCACCAGCTCGTCGGCGCCGTCCAGGTCGCGGCGGCTCTCGCCCGCCAGCACGCTCACCACCACCACCGGGATGTGGCGCAGCTCCGCGTCCGCGCGCAGCTCGCGCAGGGTGTTCCAGCCGTTCATCCCCGGCATCAGCAGGTCCAGGGTGATGAGGTCGGGGCGGAGCTCGCGGGCCATGCGCAGCCCTTCCTCGCCCGACGACGCGGTGACCGTGCGGCAGCCGAACTCCTCCGCGTGGTGGGCCAGCAGGATGCGCGAGTCGGCCTCGTCGTCGATCACCAGCACCAGCCGGCCGCCGAAGTCCGCTCCCTCCTCCACGCGGCCGGTGGCGGGGGTCGGGGCCGCCAGCGCGGGCTGCGGAGCGGGCGCCTCCCCGGTGGACGCGGCGTGCGGCGCCAGGATGATGCTGAACACGGAGCCCTCGCCCTCCTCGCTCCTCACCTGCAGCCGGTACCCCATCAGGTCGCACAGCGACGACGAGATGGCCAGCCCCAGCCCCGTGCCGCCGTAGCGCCGCGTGGTGCCCAGCTCCGCCTGCTCGAAGGGGAGGAAGATGGCGCCCAGCCGGTCGCGCGGGATGCCCACGCCCGTATCCGCCACGTCGATCCTCACCGGGCGCCCCGCGGCGTCGGCCGTCACGGCGAGGGTCACGCTGCCGCGCTCGGTGAACTTGATGGCGTTCCCCACCAGGTTGATGAGCACCTGCTTGAGCTTCACCGCGTCCGCCTCCATCGGCGCGAGCGAGGTGGGGAGCACCGAGCGCAGCTCTACCGGCCGGTCGCGCACGGCGCCCTGCAGCTCCGTGAGGATGCCGCGCACCGTCTCGTCCAGCGCCACCGTGCCCAGCTCCACCTCCGCCTTGCCGGCCTCCACCTTGGCCAGGTCCAGGATGTCGTTGATGAGCCCCAGCAGGTGCACGCCGTTGCTGGCGATGCGGTCCAGGAAGGAGAGCTCCTGGTCGCCGAGGGAGCCTCGCTTGTTCTTCCGCAGAACGTTGGTAAAGCCAATTACCGAGTTGAGCGGGGTGCGCAGCTCGTGGCTCATGCGCGACAGGAACTCGCTCTTGGCCACGTTTGCCGCCTCGGCGGTCTCCTTGGCGCGCACCAGCTCCGCCTCGGCGCGCTTGCGCTCGGTGATGTTGCGGGAGATGGACGACGCCGAGGTGACGTTGCCCTGCGCGTCGCGGATCAGCGACACCGTCATGGACACGTCGATGCGGCGCCCGTCGCGGCGCAGGCGCACCGTCTCGTAGTGGCGGATGCGCTCGCCGCGGCGGATCAGCTCCAGGATGCGCGCCTCGTCGCCCGCCACCTCCGGCGGCACCAGGAGGTCGACGGGGAGCCCGACCACCTCCTCCGCGGTGTAGCCGTAGATGCGCTCGGCGCCCGTGTTCCAGCTCAGGATGGTGCCGTCCAGCGACTTGCTGATGATGGCGTCGTCGGACGACTCCACGATGGAGGCCAGGCGGCGCGACGCCTCTTCGGCGGCGCGGCTGGCGGTGACGTCGCGCGAGTTGACCACCACGCCGCCCACGGCCGGGTGCCCCAGCAGGTTGGTGCCGCGCGCGCCCAGCCAGCGCCACGACCCGTCCCTGTGGCGGAAGCGGAAGTCGACGGCGGCGGTGGTCCCCGCTTCCGCCAGGATCTGCCCGAAGGTGGCGAGCACGGCGCCCACGTCCTCGGGGTGGATCAGCTCGAAGGCGTTGCGCCCCCTCAGCTCCTCGCCCTCGTATCCAAAGAGCGCGTACACGGCCGGGCTCTCGTACATGAACATCCCCTCCAGGTCCAGGATGGTGATGAGGTCCGAGGCCTTCTCGATGAGGGCGCGGAAGTACTCCTCCTTGCGCTGCACCTCCTGCTGGGCCTGCTTGCGCTCGCTGATGTCGTGCATGAAGGCGGTGAACAGGCGCGAGCCGCCCACCTGCACCGGCGCCACCGTCATCTCCACGGGAAAGACGGTGCCGTCGCGGTGCATCACCTGCACCTCCGCGCGGCGGTGGAGGATGGGGCCTTCGCCCGTGCGCAGCAGCTCCTCCATGGCGCGTCCGTGCGCTTCGCGGTCCGCGGGGGGGATGATGAGCTCGGCCAGCGAGTGCTCGTACACCTCGTCGCGCCGCCAGCCGAAGGTGTGCTCCGCCTGCGCGTTCCAGTCCACCACCAGCCCCTGGGAGTCGATGGCCACGAACGCGTCGTGGGCGGACTCCACGATGCGGCGGGTGCGCTCCTCGTTCTGCCGCAGCCCCTCCTGCGCCTGCGCGCGCTCCGCCACGCGCCCCATCTGGATCCCCACGTGGCGCATCACGTCCAGCACCGCCTCCTCCGGCTCCCCCGCCTTCTCCGAGAAGAACTCCAGCACCGCCCTCACCTCCCCGCGCACCTCCACGGGAAAGGCGAAGGCGCCGTGGAGCCCGCACCGTGCCGCCGCGTCCGCCCGCGAGAAGGCGGGGTCCTGCACCACGTCCGTGCGCCACGCGGGCTCGCCGCTGGCCATCACGCGCCCCGGCAGCCCCTGGCCGGGCACGAAGCGCCGGGCCTCGCTTGCGGTCCGGAACGCGGCGAAGCGCTCGTCTCCGTGCCACACGCGCGACGACACCAGCCCGTCGTGGTCCGCGAAGTACGCGTGCCCCACGGGCCAGCCGGTGTAATCGCACACCCGCCGCAGGCACGCCGCGACCCCCGCTTCCAGGGTGGCGGCCTGGTTGGCGTCGGCCGCTACGGCATGGAGCAGCGCAAGGAGCTGGTTCTGGCGGCAGAGGGCGCGCTCGGCGGCGCGGCGCTCGGCCAGGTCGCGCAGCAGCCGGATCTCGGTGGCCACCGACGCGGCGAGCGACTCCAGCACCTCCACCTGCTCCGCGCTCCAGGCGCGCGGGCGGTGGTCCACCACGCACAGCGTGCCCAGGATGTGCCCGTCCGCCGTCTGCAGCGGGGCGCCCAGGTAGGCGATTGCGTCGTACTCGGCCACGGCGGGGTTGTGGGCCACCAGCGGGTGAAGGCGCGCGTCGCGGATGGCCAGCGTGCGCCCGGACGCAACCGTGTGCCGGCAGTACGAGTGGCTCAGCGGCGTCTCGCGCCGCTCCGCCAGCTCCGGGGACAGCCCTGCGTGGCTCTTGAAGAACTGCCGGCCGGAGTCCACCAGCGACACCAGCGACACGGGCGCGTCCAGCAGGCGCGCGGCGAGGCGGGTGAAGCGGTCGAAGGCCGGGTCGGCAGGCGAGTCCAGCAGGCCGGTGGCGTGCAGCTCGGCCAGGCGGGCGGGGTCCAGGACGGGATCAGGAGACATGGCGCTTGATGGCTCCCAGGAGGAGGTCTTCGTCGATGATGGGCTTGGTGACGTAGTCGTCGAAGCCCGCCTCCAGGAAGCGCCCGCGGTCGCCGGCCATGGCGTGCGCCGTCAGGGCGATCACGGGGAGCCCGCGCAGCGCCTCGTCGCCACGCAGGATGCGCAGCACCTCCACGCCGTCCAGCCCGGGGAGGGAGATGTCCAGGAGCACCAGGTCGGGGTGCTGGCGCCGCATCCCATCCAGCGCCTCGTGCCCGTCCGGGTACTCCGTCACGCGGTACTCCCCGTCGAGGAGCGCCTGCACGAGCATGCGGTTGTCCGGGTTGTCTTCGACGAGGGCGATGTTCTTCATGGCGGGGCGGCGGGTGCGGGGTCTGCGGAGCACCATGCACACAAGCGAGCCGCGGGCCACCATGCCCCATTCGCCTAACCATCTGTTTGCCATACGGTTACGGCAAAACGCAAGGACGCGCCCGGGGATCGCGGCGCGTCCATTATCTGGACAGATGTGGGGCGTGGGGGTGGGAGTGTAAAGCTTCCGTACACGTACAGGCCCTGGACAGCGGCCTCACACAGAGGCACAGAGACACGGAGAAAAGAACGTCAGCCGATCCGGGCGAGCACCCACTCCCGGTAGCGCTCCAGCTCCGTGTACAGGGCGCTCACCAGGGGAGTCAGCGTGGCGCCCTCGCCGGCCGCGGCGCGGTGCTCGGCTTCCGTGCAGAGGCGCTGGACGGAGACGGCGCCGAGCTGGCCGGCGCTGGACTTCAAAGAGTGTGCAACCTGCCGCACACCCTCCGCGTCGCCGCGGGCGGCGGCGTCGCGGGCGGCGGCGAGCTGGCCGGGGACGCGGGCCAGGAACATCTCCACCATCTGGCGCTGCAGGGCGTCGCCGCCCCAGCGGTGGAGCCGCTCAAGGGCGGCCGGGTCGCCGGCGGGGGAGGCGTCGGGGGCTTCGTGGGTCATGGCTGCTGCGGATATGGCTTGACATTGGCGGAAGCGAAGACGAACGTGCTCGCCCGCATCCGGATTTGAGTGCGGGAAAAGTACGTGTAACGGAGCCCTTCGCGCGAGATGATGAAGATTCTGGTTGCGGACGATGATCCGCTGATCGTCCAGCTGCTGCGCACCGGGCTGCGCGCCCAGGGATGGAACGTGCTGGTGGCCGCGGACGCCATGCAGGTGGGGATGTTCGCCATGAGCCAGTCCCCCGACGCGATCCTGCTGGACATCAACATGCCCGGCGGCACCGGCGTCGCCGCCCTCAAGCGGCTCAAGCAGTCGGTGAAGACGTCGCAGATCCCCGTGGTGGTGCTGAGCGGCACCACCGACCCGCAGATCCCCGACACGGTGCGCGCCATGGGCGCCGAGGCGTTCCTCCCCAAGCCCGTGGACCTGGACGAGGTGATCCGCCTGCTCTGCGAGCTGCTGGGCGTCGCGCCGAAATAAGGGGCTCACACGGAGGCACGGAGGCACAGAGAAGAACTTCATCTCTGTGCCTCCGTGCGTTGACACCTTTCCGGGCATGGGGTAGCATTCCAGGCCCGGCACGTGCCCGTTCCCCGCAACTCCGCTCCCATGAAGGACCTCGTTACCCTGCGCGTCAACGGCGACACCCACGAGGTGGCCGTGCCCACGCACTGGACGCTCCTCGAAGCGCTGCGCTACGCGGTGGGGCTCACCGGCAGCAAGCAGGGGTGCGACAAGGGCGACTGCGGCGCGTGCACCGTGTGGCTAGACGGGGTGCCTACGCTTTCGTGCATCGCGCCCGTGTACGAGGGGGTGGGGCACGAGGTGAGGACGGTGGAGGGCCTCGTGGGCTTCCGCACGCCGGCGGGGACGCCCCACCCGCTGCAGGACGCCTTCGACGTGTGCGGCGCCGCGCAGTGCGGCTTCTGCACGCCCGGCATCCTGATGAGCGCCGCCGCGCTCCTGGAAGAGAACACCCAGCCCACGCGCGGCGAGATCCGCGAGGCCCTGTCCGGCAACCTGTGCCGGTGCACGGGCTACACCAAGATCCTGGACGCCGTGGAGCTGGCGGCCGGGCGGATGCGCGGAGAGGCCATGGAACTGATCCCGAACGGGCCTCTCGCAGAGGCACGGAGGCACGGAGAATGAGCACCGAGCCCCAGGACCCGCTCAACCCCGCCAATCCCGAGCTGGAGAGCGCCCGCGGCGGCGTTCCGGCGGACCAGCCGGAGGTGGCGGAGCGTGGCACCCCCGTGGTGGACCACGCCCCGTCGCACGCCGGCGAGCCCATCCGCGTCTACGGCGACCGCGAGGAGAAGGCGCTCCCGCTCAACTTCATCGGCACGCGGCAGCGCAAGACGGACGGGCTGGAGAAGTCCACCGGGCGGGCGCGCTACACGGACGACCTGGTGATCCCCGGGATGCTTCACGGCAAGATCCTGAGGTCGCCGCACCCGCACGCCCTCATCCGCTCCATCGACACCTCGGAGGCGCTGGCGCTGCCGGGCGTGTTCGGCGTGGTGACGGGCGACGAGATGCCCATCCCCTTCGGCATCATCGTGTGGACGCCCGACGAGCAGGCGCTGGCCACCGACAAGGTGCGCTACATCGGCGACGCGGTGGCGGCGGTGGCGGCCGTGGACGAGGACACGGCCAACCGCGCGCTGGGGCTCATCCGCGTGGAGTACGAGCTGCTGGAGGCCATCCTCGACCCGTTCGAGGCCGCCCGCCGCACCGACGTGCAGATCCACGAGGCCAGGAAGCCCGGCCACAACGGCAACATCTCCAAGATCGTCAAGCTGGAGTTCGGCGAGGTGGACCGCGGGCTCGCCGAGTCCGACGTCATCGTGGAAGGCGAGTACTTCTTCGAGGGCACCACCCACACCCCCATCGAGCCGCACTGCGCCGTGGGGCAGTGGGAGGAAGGGGGCGCTCCCGGCGGGCGGCTTACCGTGTGGTCGTCCACGCAGGTGCCGCACTACCTGCACCGCGAGCTGGCCAAGGTGCTGGAGCTGGACCCGGCCAAGGTGCGAGTGATCCAGCCGCACGTGGGCGGCGGCTTCGGCGGCAAGAGCGAGCCGTTCGACCTGGAGTTCTGCGTGGCCAAGCTGGCCATGAAGACGGGGCGCCCGGTCAAGATCCTCTACACGCGCGAGGAGGTGTTCCTGGCCCACCGCGGCCGGCATCCCTTCCACATGAAGTACCGCGTGGGCGCCACCGCCGACGGCAAGCTCAAGTCGGTGGACGCCAGGACCTTGCTGGACGGCGGCGCCTACTCGTCGTTCGGGCTGGTGACGACCTACTACAGCGGGCAGCTGCTGGCCGCGCCGTACGAGATCCCCGCGTACCGGTTCGACAGCACGCGCGTCTTCACCAACAAGCCGGCGTGCGGCCCCAAGCGCGGGCACGGGAGCGTGCAGCCGCGCTTCGCCTTCGAGGTGTCGCTGGACAAGCTGGCCGAGCGGCTGGGCATCGACCCCATCGAGCTGCGCCGCCGCAACTTCATGGGGAGCTTCCGCCGCACCGTCAACGAGCTGCGCGTGACCTCCAACGGCTTCATGGAGTGCCTGGACGCGGTGGAGCGGGCGAGCGGGTGGCGCGAGAGGCGCGGGAAGATGGGATACGGGCGGGGGCTGGGCGTGGCCGGATCGTGCTACATCTCCGGCACCAACTACCCCATCTACCCCAACCGCATGCCGCAGTCGGCCGTTCAGCTGCAGGTGGACCGCTCGGGGCGCGTGGCCGTCTTTTCCGGCGCGTCGGACATCGGGCAGGGCTCCACCTCGCTGGTGGCGTACATCGTCTGCGAGGAGCTGGGGGTGCCGCTGGACTACGTGCGCGTCCTTCCCTCGGACACGGACTTCACCCCCGTGGACCTGGGGAGCTACTCGTCGCGTGTGACTTTCATGCTGGGCAACGCGTGTGTGGATGCGGCGCGCAAGCTCAGGGCGCTGGTGCAGGAGGCGGTCGGCGCCGAGTGGGGGATCCCGCCCAAGCGCGTGCTCCTGGCCGGCGGGCAGGCGATGGACGCGTTGGACACGGGGCGCAACATGCCCATCGTGAAGGCGTTCAACCTGGCGGAGGCGATGCACGGCACGCTGGGCTCCGTGGGCTCGTACAACACGCCGGGCGACGTGCACGGCGAGTACCGCGGAGGCACCATCGGCGCGTCGCCGGCGTACTCGTTCACGGCGCACGTGGCCGAGGTGGAGGTGGATGACGAGACGGGGTTCGTGGAGGTGAAGTCCATCTGGGTGGCCCACGACTGCGGCCGGGCGCTGAACCCCACCATCGTGGAGGGGCAGATCGAGGGCTCGGCCTACATGGGCTTCGGCGAGGCGCTGATGGAGCAGCACGTCTTCAAGGACGCCGCGCACGGCCGCGCCGGCCTCCACGACGGCCCCTCGCTGCTGGACTACCGCGTCCCCACCTCGCTGGACACGCCGGAGCTGCAGGCGCTGATCGTGGAGTCCATCGACCCCGAGGGCCCGTACGGCGCCAAGGAAGCGGGCGAGGGGCCGCTCCACCCGTCCATCCCCGCCATCGCCAACGCCATCTACGACGCGGTGGGCGTGCGCATGGACTCGCTCCCGTTCTCGCCCCCGCGCGTCTGGCGCGCCCTGCAGGAGAAGGCCGCCCAGGCCCACGAGCCCGAGCGCATCGCCGCGGACTGAGGAGCGACCATGAAGATCCTGAAGCTGCCTCGTGAAGCGACGGTTGATGACCTCTACGAGCTTGACGAGAAGGGTGAGATCGTCAACGGAGAGATCGTCCTGATGACGCCGACCGGCTTCCTTCCCCATCGTGCCGCCCTGAACGTCACCTTCCACCTACGCCGGCTGGAGGCGACGCAGGGCGGATTCGCGATCGGAGATGGCGCGGCCTTCGTGGTCGACCTGCCGCACCGGAAGTCGTTCAGCCCGGACGCCGCCTGGTACACGGGTGAGCCCACCGGCGGCAGGTTCATGCAGGGCGCTCCGGCGTTCGCGGTGGAGGTAAGGAGCGAGGGGGATTATGGGCTGCGGGCAGAGCGCGAGATGATGGCCAAGCGGGCCGACTATTTCGCCGCGGGCACATCCGTGGTGTGGGATGTGGACGTATTGCGGGAGCAGGTGGTTCGCGTCTATCGGTCTACGGAGCCGGAAACGCCCGTCATCTACCATCGCGGAGAGACGGCGGAGGCGGAGCCGGCGGTTCCCGGGTGGAGCTTCGAGGTGGACCGCCTGTTCGAGTAACAGAAAAGCTGGCCTCACACAGAGACACAGAGGCACAGAGAGACCGATGCGCCGCCTTCCGCTCTTTCCGCTGCCGGTGGTGCTGTTTCCCGGCGGGCCGATGCCGCTTCACGTGTTCGAGCCGCGCTACCGGCAGATGGTGGCGCACTGCGTGGAGGGCGACCGCACCTTCGGGCTGCTTTACCACGACCCGGACGTGGAAGGGCCGTTCCTGGTGGATCCGGGGCGCGTGGGGTGCACCGCCGAGATCCTCAACTACCAGCCGCTCCCCGACGGGCGCTCGCTGGTGCTGGTGCGCGGCGGCGAGCGCTTCGAGGTGGAGGACGGCATCGAGTCGCCCCACCTGTACTGGGAGTGCGTGGCAGCGCCTTACACCGACGCCGGCGCGCCCGTGCCGCGCAGCCGGCGTCGGCGCACCATCGGGCTCTTCTACGAGGTGCTGGAGCACGTGGTGGGGCACCCCAAGCCCTTTCCCGAGATCGACGACGATGCCGAGACGGCGTTCCAGCTGGCGCAGGCCATCCGCGTGGACCCCGCGTGGCAGCAGCGCCTGCTGGAGTCGCGATCGGAGGCCGAGCGGCTGGAGCAGGTGGAGGGGCTGCTGCGCGCCGTGCTGGAGGCCGGCCCGGACGACGACTGATCGGGCTCACACAGAGACACGGAGACACAGAGAGTGGTTACACGGCGCGAGATGCTGAGGCGTGTGGGGCTGGCGGCGGGGGCGCTGGTGGCGCTCCCGGGATTCACGCTGGCCTCCGACGACCGGGCGCGGCTGGCGGGGTGGGTGCGCACGCTGCGCGCGGAGGGGCTCACGGCCACCCGCGTGCCGCTGGGGCGTGCGGTGGCGCGGGTGGGGGAGCTGGCGCTGGGGTCGCCGTACGTGGCAGGGATGCTGGACGCGTACGCCAAGGACGGCGGCGACCCGCGCTCCGAGCCCCTCACGCTGGACCTGTCGCGCTTCGACTGCGTGCTGCTGGTGGAGGGGTGCCTGGCGGTGGCGCGCGCGGCGGCCGGGGGCGGCGGGTGGAACGGCTTCGCGCGGGAGGTGGAGCGGATGAGGTACCGCGGCGGCGTGCGCGACGGGTACGCCAGCCGCCTCCACTACTTCAGCGAGTGGATCGTGGACAACGCCCGCCGTGGGCTGCTGCGCGACCTGGGGGCCGAGCTGGGCGGCACGCGCGACGAGCGCCCCCTTCGCTTCATGACCGAGCACCGCTCCAGCTACCCCGCCCTGCGCCACGAGCCCACCTTCCGTGCCATCGCCGAGCGCGAGCGAGAGCTGGACTCGATGCGGCGAATCGTGGTGCCCACGGACCGGATCGCCTCCATCCAGAACCGCATCCAGACGGGCGACGTGCTGGCGTTCGCCACGAAGATCGCGGGGCTGGACGCCACTCACACGGGGTTCGCCTACCGCGACCGCGCGGGGGTGATGCGGGTGCTTCACGCGCCCCTCTCCGGCGGCGCCGTGGAGGTGAGCCGCGGCACGCTGCCGGAATATGTCGCGGCAATCCGCAACGCGACCGGGATCATGGTGGCGAGGCCGCTGCGGGGCTGAACAAATACTGTCGCGCACGGAGGCTCGGAAGCATAGGAAAAAATTAGTTCTCCGTGCCTCTGCGTCTCCGGGTGGGCCCACGCTGTTGACTTCCTATGTTTGCATCAGTATAGACCACAGTGCGTCCTTGCGGCGCATCTCCCATTCCTCACAGGAGGTATCGATGTACCTAACTTGTCTGCGCCGGAAGCTCGGTGCGGCCCTCCTCCTCTGCGCGGCCCTGCTGGGCGTAGCCGAGGCGGAAGCACAGACCCCCTACTCCATCCAGGGGACGGCGGTGGATGCCACCAGCCGCCAGCCGCTGGCCGGGGTCACGGTGGCGCTGCGAGGCCAGGCGGCCCGCACCGTCACGGACAACGGAGGCCGCTTCACCCTTTCCGCCGCGGTGCCGGCGGGGAGCTACAGCGTGGTGTTCACGCAGGTGGGCCGGGCCGAGGCGGTGCGCTCGGTGACGCTGGGCGACAACCGCGCCGTGCAGCTCGGCGCCGTCTCGCTCAGCGAGAGCGCGCTTCAGCTTGAGGCGCTGGTGGTGACGGGGAGCGGCGTGGAGACGGAGCGCAAGGCCATCGGCAACGCCGTCTCCACCGTGTCGGCCGAGGAGCTCGCGGGCTCGGGCGCGCTGAACATCGACGCGGCGCTCTCGGGCAAGATCGCCGGGGCACAGGTGAACCTCACCTCCGGCACGCCGGGCGCGGGCGCATCGGTGCGGCTGCGCGGCACCAGCTCCATCATCGGCGGGGCGGAGCCGCTGTACATCGTCGACGGCGTGATCGTCGACAACAGCTCCGACGAGCTCATCAACTTCGGCTACCGGTCGAACCCCACCAACCGCCTGGCCGACCTCAACCCCAACGACATCGAGCGCGTGGAGGTGCTGAAGGGCGCCGCCGCCGCCGCGCTGTACGGGTCGCGCGCAAACAACGGCGTCATCCAGATCTTCACCCGCCGCGGCAAGGCCGGGCGCCCGCAGGTGAGCGTGGGGCAGCGCGTGGGGCGCAGCGAGCTCACCCGCCGCCTCAACTTCAACGGGTACCCGTTCAACGAGGCGGGCGCGCCGGTGCAGCGCTTCGACAACCAGGACCTGATCTTCCGCGACGCCATCACCGTGGAGACCAACGCCTCGGTGTCGGGCGGCTCGGAGGGGACCCAGTACTTCCTTTCCGCGGACTACGCGGACCAGGAAGGGATCATGCGCGGGTCCGACTTCCGGAAGATCGGCGTGCGCCTGAACCTGGACCAGAACGTGGGGAGCTGGCTGCGCCTTTCGGGCGGCGCCAACTACGTGTCCAGCAACGCGTCGCTGGTCACCAACGGCGAGCAGGGCGTGGGCGGGCTCCTCACCTCCATCGTCTTCACCCCCACGGACGTGGACCTGCAGGCCATCGACCCGGAGACGGGGCGCTACCGCAACGCGGCCTTCTCGTTCCCCAACCCGCTGGAAGTGATCGACACCTGGCGGGCGCCGCAGGACGTGAGCCGCTTCGTGGGCTCGTTCCAGGCCCGCGCCACGCCCATCCGGGGCGGCTCGCTGGAGTACCGGCTGGGCTACGACACGTACAGCCAGGAGACCTCGCTCTTCATCCCCCGCGGAAGCGCGGTGGCGGGCTTCCCGCTGGGCAACGCGCAGGCGGTGCTGCGCGACCAGTACCTGCTGAACAACGACGTGGTGGGCAGCTACCGCTTCGGGCGCAGCGACCTTGAGCTCACCAGCACGGCCGGCGTGAACCACACGTACACGCGCACCGGCAACGTGCTGTCCATCGCCAACGACCTCACGCTCACCACCGAGCTGGTGCGCGGCGCGCAGACCACCAGCAGCCAGAACCGGTTCGAGACGGCCACCCTGGGCATCTTCGGCCAGCAGCAGGTGGGCTGGCGCGAGCGGCTGTACCTTACGGCCGCCCTGCGCGCCGACGCCGCCTCCACCTTCGGCGCGGACGAGCGCTGGCAGCTGTACCCCAAGGTCAGCGGCTCGTACCTCGTCTCGGAGGAGCCCTTCTGGGAGGGCTCGGTGCTGGGGCGCTGGTTCGACAGCTTCCGCCTGCGCGCGGCGCTGGGCTACGCCGGCAGCCAGCCGGGCGGCGCGTACGACCGCTTCTCGCTCTACAACCAGGCCGTCAACGTCACGCGGCAGGGGCTGGTGCACGCCCGGCGCGCGGGCAACCCGAGCCTGAAGCCCGAGCGCCAGCGCGAGGTGGAGGCCGGCTTCGACGCCTCGTTCCTGGACGAGCGGCTGGGCGTGACCTTCACCTACTACAACCAGTACGTCAACGACCTGCTGCTGCCGCGCCCGTTCACGCCCAGCACCGGCTACTTCGACGTGCTGGACAACGTGGGCGAGCTGAGCAACAAGGGCGTGGAGCTGGAGGTGAGGTCCACCAACGTGGACCGGCCGCGCTTCGGCTGGAACACCACCTTCATCTACTCGCACAACCGCAACCGCGTGGAGAAGCTGGCCGGCGGCGCCTTCGCCTCCACCAGCGGCTACCCCACGCGCGTGGCCGAGGGGTACGCGCTGGGCGAGTTCTGGATGCCCACCTTCCGTCGCGACCAGGCGGGCAACATCGTGCTCAACGACGCGGGCAACCCGCTCCCGTCGCTGACTCCCGAGTTCGTGGGGAGCCCGTGGCCGGACTTCAGCGCCTCGCTCACCAACGAGTTCCGCATGGGGAGCCGCTTCACGGCCGGCTTCCAGCTGGACGGGGCGTTCGGGCAGCAGGTGTGGAACCAGACGCGCCGCATCATGGACCGCTTCCAGGCCGGCGAGCTGTACGAGCGCCAGCTGCGCGGCGAGGTCACCAACGCGTACCGCCTGGCCTACTTCGCCATCCAGAGCGAGTACCTGGAGGACGGCAGCTACGTGAAGCTGCGCGAGGCCTCGCTCCGCTACAACGCCGGGCGCTCGCTGGCGCGCACCATCGGCGCGAGCGACCTGCAGCTCGAGCTGATCGGCCGCAACCTGCACACCTGGACCGAGTACACGGGCTACGACCCGGAGATCAACCTGTTCGGGGCCGCCACGGCCGCGCGCGGGATCGACTTCGCCGTGTACCCGGTGCCGCGTACCGTCACGCTGGGCGTGCGGGTCACCTACTGAGCCACGGGAATACTCTGATGATCGAGATGAAGCGATACAGGCGGGTGGCGCTCTCCCTGGCGGCCGCGATGGCGCTGGGGGGGTGCTCCCTGGACTTCGACAACCCCAACGAGCCCACCGAGGAGGACGTCTTCTCCACGGCCGAGGGGATCCGCACCGTGGCCGTGGGGCTGCAGGCGGAGTACGGCGACCAGATCGGCGAGCCGATCTACGTAACGGGGCTGGTGACCGAGGAGATCGGCGCGGCCGACGGCACCTTCGCCAGCTACCAGGACGTGGACGCGGGGCGCCCGCTCGACAACACCACCGACATCGCGGGCGCGCCCTGGCGGGGGATGTACCGCGTGGTGAAGCTCTCCAACGACCTGCTGGAGGTGCTCCCCGCGGCCACCATGCCGGCGGCCACCAAGACGCAGATCAGCTCCATCGCCAAGCTCCACAAGGCGATGGCGCTGGGCAACCTGATCATGATGTACGAGCGCATCCCGCTTGAGGTGGGCCCGCAGAGCCCGGCCTTCGCGGACCGCGCCGCGGTGCTCGCCGAGATCCTGCGCCTCCTCACCGAGGCGCGCACCGAGATCCAGACGCTGCCGGCGGCCACCGACACCTCCACGATCCCGGCCGGGGGCTTCAACCTCCGCAACACCATCGACGCGATGATCGCGCGCTACTCGCTGGTGGCGGGCAACTACAACGGGGCCATCGAGGCGGCGGGCCGCGTGAACCTGGGCGTGCTGTCGGAGCTTCGCTACGCGGCGCCGGCGGACCGCAACCCGCTCAACAACCTGTGGTACCGCTCGGGCAACGCGTACCGCATGCGCCCCGAGCAGGCCTTCCGCGTCAACGCCGAGGCCAACGACCGTCGCGTGCCCTTCTGGGTGCGTGCCGCCACCGTCAACGGCGGCGAGGGCCAGGTGCTGGACGAGCACGCCAAGTACTCCACCGACACCACCTCCATCCCGTACTACCTGCCGGACGAGATGCGGCTGATCCAGGCCGAGGCGTACGCCCGCACCGACCGCCTGGGCGAGGCCGCGACGCTGGTGAACGCGGTGCGCACCCAGTGCACGCCCTCGGTGGTGGGCGAGCCGGCCGCGTGCCTCCCCGCGCTCGCCGCCAGCGAGCTGGACACGCGCGACGAGCTCCTGGCCGAGATCCTGAAGCAGCGCGGCTACGAGCTCTACCTGCAGAACCTCCGCTGGGAGGACCTGCGCCGCTTCGGCAGGCCGCTGAAGTACACGTGGAACGCGTACCCGCTCAGCGAGTGCGATCTCAACACGAACGCGCCCTGCTGAACTGAGTAGGCTCACACAGAGACACAGAGGCACAGAGAGGAGTTCTTCTCTGTGCCTCTGTGTCTCTGTGCAATCTCCCAGAGCCGCGAGGCGAATCCGTCGGTATTGACATGTATAGGTAAGTATAGGATTTTTACCAGAACTTCCTATACCTTGCTATACCTGCCTATAGCCTTGACCCTCGAATCCGCATGGATCGCGCGAACAACCCCTTCGCACCGGGAGCCGGGCACCAGCCGCCCGAGTTGGCCGGCCGAGACAAGATCATCGAAGATGCCTCCGTCTCGTTGGCCAGAATCATCAAGGGTCGCCCGGATCGCGGACACATCCTACTGGGGTTGCGGGGAGTGGGTAAGACCGTTTTGCTCAACCGCATCGAGAAGATCGCGCTTGAGCTGGGCTACCATGTCGTACTCATCGAGGCTCCCGAGGAGAAGCCTTTAGCGGACCTCCTGCTTCCACGGCTGAAAGCGATCCTCATCAAGCTCAGCCGGCACGAGCGGGCGAAGGACCTCGCGCTCCGCGGTCTCGGTGTGCTGCGCAGCTTCGCCAGCGCCTTCAAGGTGGCGTTGGGCGGGGTGGACATCGAGGTGAAAGCGGAGGAAGGGGTCGCCGATTCCGGGGACTTGGAGGCCGACCTCCCCGCTCTGCTGATCGCGGCCGGCGAAGCGGCGGCAGCAGCAGGCTCTGGTGTCGCGATCCTCATCGACGAGGTGCAGTACTTGTCGGCTCGCGACCTGAGCGCGCTGATCGTCGCGATGCACAGGATCAGCCAGCGTAGCCAGCCGGTGGTTCTCTTCGGTGCCGGCCTCCCGCAGATCGCGAAGCTGGCGGGCGACGCGAAGTCCTACGCCGAGCGGCTGTTCAGGTATCCCCCTGTGGACAAGCTGGACGATACCGCCGCCGAAGCGGCGATTCGGAAGCCCGTGGAAGAGGAAGGCGCGGCGATTCTGCCGGAAGCCGTCAGCATGATCCGGGAGCGGACACAGGGCTACCCGTATTTTCTCCAGGAGTGGGGCTACCACTCCTGGGACACGGCGTCGGCGTCGCCGATTACCGTCCGCGACGTCGAGGCCGCGAGCGTCGACGCGACCGACCGGCTCCATCAGGATTTCTTCCGTGTCCGTTTCGACCGGCTGACCGACCGAGAGAAGGACTACATGCGCGCCATGGCCGAGCTGGGGCCGGGGCCGCATCGGTCCGGCGACATCGCCGCGGCCCTCAAGGTCGAGCTCCGGAGCGCCGGTCCCCTCCGCGATTCGCTGATCAAGAAAGGCATGATCTACAGCGAAAAGCACGGGAGGAACGGCTTCACCGTTCCGATGTTCGACGATTTTATGCGACGAGCGATGCCGGACTGGACCGCACCGACACCGCGGTCAGGGCAGAGGAAGGGCTGAACGCGCAGACCGACATGTTGGTCGCCCCCACGGCAACCGTCGTGATTCCATCAGCGCGGGCACGCGCCCCGCTCTCACCAGAACCTGGCGACATTCCTCGCCACGGCTCACCTTCCCGCATGACCAACGAGCTTACGACCTTCGCGCTGCTCTGCTTCAGCTCGCTGCTGGCGATCATCAACCCGCTGAGCGCGGCGCCGATGTACCTGGCGCTCACCGAGGGCTACACGGACAAGAACCGCAGGCGCACCCTGCGGACGGCGATCCTGACGGCGTTCACGGTGATGGTGCTGTTCGCCATGCTGGGCGGCACGATCTTCAACTTCTTTGGCATCACCATCGACGCGTTCCGCATCGCCGGCGGGTTCATCTTCTTCGGGATCGGGATGGACATGCTGCAGGCGCGGCGGCAGCGCGGGAAGGCGACCGAGGAGGAGGAGCAGGAGGGGCGCGTGCGGGAGAACGTGGGAGTCACGCCGCTCGGCATCCCCATGATCACCGGGCCGGGCGCCATCACCACCGTGATGGTGCTGATGACGCAGGCCCCCACCAGCGAGCGGGTGGCCATCGTGCTCACCTCGGTGGCGGCGGTGCTGGCGATCTCGTGGGCGGTGCTCTCGGCCGCGCCGCGGCTGGTGAAGTTCTTCGGCACCACCGGGCTCAACGTGATGACCCGCATCATGGGCCTCCTCGTCACCGTCATCGCCGTTCAGTTCATCGTCGATGGAGCGCGGCCCATCCTCGCGGCCATCCTGCGCGACGCGCTGAGGCCGTAGCCGCACGTGCACAAGGTTTGTGCATGGTCTTTGCTTCCACCCGCAGCCTCACGGAGCAGATCACACGACCAGGAGGAACGACGATGGGGAACCGGTGGATGATGGCCGCGGGGCTGGTGGCGCTCACGGCGGCGTGCGCGTCGAGCGGGGGGATGGAGGCGGGGGCGGGCGGGGCTTCGGTGAGCGCGTCGGGGAGCGTGATGACGGACGCCAACGTGGCGGCGGTGGCGCACGCGTCCAACATGGACGAGATCCAGACGAGCCAGGTGGCGCTGCAGCGCTCGCAGAACGCGCAGGTGCGGCAGTTCGCCCAGCAGATGATCACCGAGCACACGGCCGTCGACCAGCAGATGCAGCAGATGCTGCAGGCCAAGGGGATGGCGATGCAGCCCAACGCGGCCGCGCAGGCGGCCATGCAGGCCACCGCCGCCACGGTCGCCAACCTGGGACGCCGCACGGGGATGGACTTCGACCGCGCCTACATGATGCACCAGGTGCAGGCGCACCGCTGGACGCTCACCTCCCTGGACCGCACCCTCATCCCGTCCACGCGTGACCCGGAGATGAAGTCGTTCCTCAGCACCCGGGTGAGGCCCGCCGTGGCCATGCACCTGGAGGTGGCCGAGCGCATGCACGCCTCCATGGGCGGCGGCAACCCGTAAAAGCACGGAGGCACGGAGATGAAGTAATCTCCGTGCCTCCGCGTCTCTGTGCGAGACCCTTCTTTATGGAAGCTCAGAGCTCCGGCGGAGCGAGCTCTTCTTCGTCGTGACGCGGCGGCCGGGTAGACCCGCCACGCTGCAGGTTGCACACGAGGCCGGTCACCTCGGCCAGGAGCTCGGGCGAGAGGCGGGGATAGAAGCTGCGGGCCAGCTCCTCGATCTCTACCTCCGTCGAGCCCGGACGCGCCGCGCTGCGCACGGCGAGCACGCGCGAATCGCGAATGGCGCGGGCCGTTTGTTCGGTGCGGCGCTTCCTGGCGGCGGCCATCTCGGCGGCCAGATCCACCACGTCGGACATCGGCAATCTCCGGGAGCAGGTTAGAGGGGCAGGGTACACCCTGCGCACTTGTGCTGAACCCAATATAACCTGTTCTGCTCCAAAACGGGCCTTTCTGCTTCACGAGGCGCAGAAACGTACGATTTCGTCAGCGGTCGGCGGGCCGGATCCACTTCTCCGTGGATGGAGCGCGGAACGCCGCCATCCGCTCCAGCAGCACCTCCGGCGTCGTGGCCTCCAGCACCAGGGCGCGGTGGGCCGGGCGCACGAACCCCTCCGCCACCGCGTGGTCGAAGAGCGCCAGCAGCGCCCTGAAGTACCCGTCCACGTCGAGCACGCCGCATGGCTTGGCGTGGATGCCGAGCTGCGACCAGGTGAGCACTTCGCACAGCTCGTCCAGCGTGCCGAAGCCGCCGGGGAGCGCGATGAAGCCGTCCGCCAGGTCGGCCATCAGCGCCTTCCGCTCGTGCATGGTGCCCACCACGTGAAGCTCGGTGAGCCCCCGGTGCCCCACCTCCCGCTCCATCAGCTGCCGGGGGATGACGCCCGTCACCTCGCCCCCGGCGGCGAGCACGGCGTCGGCCACCTCGCCCATCAGCCCCACGTTCCCCCCGCCGTACACCAGCCCGATCCCCCGCTCCGCCAGCAGCCGCCCGGTGGCGCGCGCCGCCTCGGCGTACACCGGCCGCGACCCCGCGCTGGACCCGCAGAACACGCAAACCCGCTTCATCGTTTCTCTCTGTGTCTCTGTGGCTCTGTGTGAGGTGATGTTTCCGCGGCGCGGCGGATGGTGCGCAGCATCTCGCGGCGGATCAGGCCGCTGAAGGGCCCCACCACCGTCCAGTACGCGCGGAAGCGGCGCCGGCTGGACGGGTCCGTGAGGCGCACGCGCGTCTCGGTGGCGAGGCGCACGGGGCCCTCGGCGGGGCCGCGCACCGTGAAGTTCCACGCCGCCACGGCGTACCCGGGCCGCTGGAACGCCGTGAAATCTTCCGGCGCCACGCGCACGATCCCGCCGGCCGGGGTCCAGAAGCGCCCCACGAGCCCCAGCACCACCTCGTCTCCCGGCGCCTCGTCCAGCAGCACGAAGCCGGTGCGGAGCAGCCCGTCCATGTCCACCCCCAGCCGCCGCTCCCGGGTGGCGCGCGACAGGAGGCCGGGGAGGGAGCGCAGGGCGAAGAGCGCCTTCACCACCGACGAGCTCGCCAGGTCCAGCGTGCGCGCCGCGGCCCACACGCGCTCCCCGGGGGCGTTCACCTCCGTCTCGTGGCGCGAGACCACCTCCGGCTCGGGGAGGAAGCGGTCGATCAGCATGGCGACGCCCCCCGCTCGAACGCCCGGCCGCCGTCCTTCCAGCTCCACCACTTGAGGAGCTCCGGGTCGTGCGTCTCCTCGCTCGCGAAGTACACGGCGCAGCGGAAGGTGTAGAGCATGCACCGGTCGACGTGCATCCCCTGGTCGCGGCACAGGTCTTCGTACAGCGCCTGCGGATCGCGCCCGCGCAGCTCCGCGACGCGGCGGATACCCAGGCGCCACAGGTCGTCCGCAACGGCGGGGCCCACCCCGGGGATGCGGCGGAGGTCGCGGAGCGCGGCGGCACGGGCGGAATCGTTCATGATCGCCTAATGAAGAGTTGCAACCTTTCCGGCGTATTCGACGTCCTAAGATCGGGAAAGGGCGCTCCATCGGAAACCCGGGGGGGATTCCCGGTGCAAACTTTCTCGTACGAAGCTTCACCCTCCCTTAATCTCCGCACCGCAACACGCGGGGAGGTGGGGTGGTATCACAGGACGAGCACCGGGCAGGCTTCGAGAATGCCGACTTTACCCCCACCTTCGCATTATGCGTCCTCCGGGTGGGCACGGCTGAGAACCAGACTACGGACTCGGGAAGTTGGAACCGATGGGGGAAAAGTGCGATGAGCCCGCCAGCCGCAAGGCCGGCGGGCTCGTCGGCGTTCGGAAGTGCGTTAGTGCGTTAGTGCGTTAGTGCGTTAGTGCGTTAGTGCGTTAGTGCGTTAGTGCGTGAAGTGCGCGAGTGCGCCAATGATCCGGGAGAATCCGTGCATGGACGCCGGCGACACCGGGCGGTTGAAACCGCAGCAACAACCACACGAAGTCCCCCTCCGGGGACTACAGGGTTGCTGTTCGGGCCGAAGGCCCAGTCCGCGCAGGCGGACTTCGTGTAGTTGTTGCAGCGAATTTATTCGCCCGCAACGCCGGGATCGGGCAGGCGTCGAAGGCCTGGTTCCAGCTTCCTCGCCTCGCGGTCGATCTCACCCGGCTTTTCTTCCGCGAACTCGTCGCTCGTGCCCGCGATGTGGGCATACCTGCCCATCGCGCTCCGCTTATCGGCCGGGCCGTGGCCGGCGGGCGCGGACTCTCCCGCGGTGCCGCCGTTCACGATGAATGATCGTGGATGATGCGCCATCCTTCCGGGCGGCGCTCCAGGGCGAGGGAGAAGAGGCCGGTGGCGTCGGCCTGGCCGGGGCCGCGCTCGGTGACGACGTAGCGGCCCACGGCGAGGGCGTTGCGCGGACCCAGCATCCGCACTTCGATGTCGCGGAAGTTGAGGGTGCCGCGCACCCGGCCGGCGCCGAAGTAGCTCGACACGTACTGCGCGCGGATGGCCGGCTTGCCGCGCAGCAGGCCGCGGCTTCCCACGAAGGTGGCATCCTCCGCGTACGGGAGGAGGAACGCGTCCAGGTCGCCCCGGTTCCACCCCTCGGTGGAGGTCTCCAGCAGCGAAACGATGGCCGCGCGCCCCGGCGCGACGGCGGCCGGCGACGCGGCGGGCGGGGCGGGCGCGCACGCGGGCGCGGCGGCCAGCAGGAGGACGAGAAGGGCGCGCTTCATCCGGGATCGCTCCGGGCTAGTGGGTGAGGTGTATCGCGAGGGACTGCACGAAATCCGCCAGGGGCCGCGGAAAAAGCGGAGGCGCGGAGATGATCCTCCGCGCCTCCGCTTTTCGCGTCACGCGCGGGGCCCTAGCGGCCTTCGCGCGACCGCGTGGCGACGCCGGCGAGCATGGGGTACGGGTTCACGTTCTCGCCCTCCCACCAGCGGCGCGGGTCGGAGAGGCGCGAGACGCTGAAGTGGAGATGGTAGTTCCCCGCCCCGGCGTTGCCCGTGTCGCCCACGTACGCCACCACCTGTCCGCGCTCGATGGGGAGCCCCTCGCGCAGCCCGGCCGCGTATCGCTGCAGGTGCGCGTAGTAGTAGAGGGTGCGCCCGTCCGTGCCGAGCTGGTAGATGGTGATGCCGCCCAGTCCGCCGGTGCGCAGCTTCAGGATGGTGCCCTCCGCCGCCGCCAGCACGGGAGTGCCGGCCGAGGCCATGATGTCGATGGCGTGGTGCACGCGCCCGCCGGAGCGCGCGTCCGCGTACGTGTCGCGAAGCTGCTCGGGCCGGATGCCGCGCACCGGCATGGCCAGCGAAGCGCCGGGCGCGACGTACGCCGTGCCGCGCGAGGACGTGGGCGACGGCCAGGGCGACGAAGAGGGAGCCCCGGTGCGGCCGGCGCAGGCGGCCAGGAACAGAGCGGCGCACGCGACGGCGGCGCGGCGCAGGCGCCCCGAGAGGGGCCTGTGGGAGGGATGCATCGTGCGGTGGGGGAAACGGGTCCGTCGGCAGGATTCGTTCGGGGGAGGCTATACGGTGCGCTCCGCGGGCTCGAAACGCAAGGGTCTCACACAGAGACACAGAGGCACGGAGATGAATTCGTCTCTGTGCCTCTGTGTCTCTGTGTGAGGCCGCCGTTTGGCGACCATCTGTTTGCAACCCGTGGCTCCGGCCTTATCTTGTGCCAATCCCATCGCTCAGTCCCCTGCCCCGCGAAGCTTTCGTGATCCTCCGCTTCCTGCGCCCCGCCGCGTGCGCGCTCGCACTCCTCGCCGCGGGCGAGGCCCATGCCCAGACCCGCCCCCTCCCCGTGCGCGCGCTCGACCAGAACTGCACCGTGGTGCCGGACAGCGTGCGCGGGCCCACGCCCGGCCAGATCGCCGAGCGCCAGGCGCTCCGAGCCAAGCTGCTCGACATCGGGCGGCGCAACGGGGTCGCCGAGCCGCGGGGGCTGCTGCTGGTGGACGTGGACAGCACGAGGAACGGCGCGCTGCTCTTCCTCGAATCCAACTACCCCGAGCCCGGGGTGAAGCAGGTCACGGGGGCGGTGGCCGAGTACCTAACCAGCCTCCCCTCGGGGCGGCGCTACCAGGCGCTCATCCGGGTGGACGGCGAGTACCCGGCCATCGTCGCGGGGCGCCAGCACTGCACCCCGGTGCTGCTCAACTACCAGGAGCGGGGGCAGTGGATCGCCGACGCGTCGTCCAAGCGCCCGCGCCGCAACGGGCTCTCCGCGCCGGCGGGGAACCAGGTGGTGGTGCTCCTCGTCTCCAACCGCGAGGGCGCCGTGACGTACGCCACCGTGGCGCGCTCGTCCGGCGACCCGTACCTGGACACCGCCGCCACCGACATCGGCCGGAAGCTGCGCTTTGCGCCCGCCACGCTGGACGGCGTGCCCTTTGACGCGCGCTTCCGCTTCACCGTGGACTTCGCGCGGTAGCGGAGCCGCACCGCGGGTACCCGACGCAGGAGGGGCGCGCCGGCCTCTCCTGCGTCTTTGCGTTCTGGCGCGGGCGGGGCGGGGGGCGTAGCTTCCCGGCCTCCCTGGAACGCTCCCCGTACCCGTTGGACGATGGAACTGCTGCCGCTGCTGACCGCCGTGAGCCTCGGCTTCCTGCACGCGCTGGAGCCCGACCACATGGCCGCGGTCACCACCTTCGTATCCCGCCGTCCGCGCCCGCTGGAGGCGGTGGGCTTCGGCCTGCGCTGGGGCCTGGGGCACTCGGCGGCCATCCTGGTGGTGGGAAGCGTGCTGATCGCCCTGGGGATCCGCCTGCCGGAGCCGGTGGTGAGCGGCCTCGAGTTCGGGGTGGGGACGATGCTGCTGGGGCTGGGCGTGTGGCTGCTGTGGAGCGTGATGCACGGCGAAGCGCACGCCATCGCGGACCGGGAGCACGGACATCCGCACGACCACCGCGGCGGGAGCCTGTGGGTGGGGATGGCGCACGGCATCGCGGGCACCGCGCCGCTGGTGGCGGTGGTCACGGTCACGGCCAGCAGCTCCGCGTGGGCGGCAGGCGTGTACCTCTTCCTCTTCGGCGTGGGCACCACCGCAGGGATGGGGCTCTACGCCGCCATCGCCGGTGCGGTGTTCCACCAGGCCGAGCATCGCGTCCCCGCCCTCGGCCCCACGCTGCGCACCCTCACGGCGCTGGGAAGCGCGGTGCTGGGTGTGTTCTGGATGGTGAACGCGGTGGTGTGAGCGCTCACCGCCTGGCCGGGCGGTTGAAACCGCTGCAACGACTACACGAAGTCCCCCTGCGGGGACTACAAGGTTCCGGCCCGACCCTGAAGGATGAGTCCACGCAGGTGGACTTCGTGCCGTTGTTGCAGCGACTTCAGTCGCCGCAACGGCGAACGCCGCACCGACACAGAAGATGCGCCCCCCTCTCCCGCTCTCGGGAGAGCGGGGGTCGGGGGGTGAGGGCCCCGCACGCGCCGCACTCCCGATTCCTTATCTGTACCAACAGGAGCACGCATGACCGAAGGCACCGAAGCGAACGCGCCCAACGATCCGCCCGTCACGATCCTGGCCAAGCACAACGGCCCCTTCCTGGTGGAGGGCCCGTTCCGGCTGATCGACGCGGACGGCAACGAGTTCCCGGTGGTGGCCGGCAAGAAGGTCTCGCTGTGCCGCTGCGGCGCATCGACCCGGAAGCCCTTCTGCGACGGCACGCACAGCAAGATCGGCTTCGACGCGGCGGAACGCGCCGTGCGCGAGCTGGAAGAAGGGAAATAAGGGAACGGGGAATGGGGAACGGGGAACGGTTTAAACCCGGTTCTTACCGTTCCCCGTTCCCCATTCCCCGTTCCCCAAAAGCACACGCACCCAGGACATCCCCATGCCCGACCATACGCCCATCGAAGCACGGGGCTACGCACACCCCGAAGCGCTGGTCTCCACCGAGTGGGTGGCCCAGCACCTGGACGACCCGTCGATCCGCCTCGTGGAGTCGGACGAGGACGTGCTGATGTACGACGTCGGCCACATCGCGGGCGCCGTGAAGATCGACTGGCACACCGACCTCCAGCACCCGCTGAGCCGCGACTACCTGGACGAGGAGAGCTTCGCCCGGCTGATGCGCGAGCGCGGCATCTCGCCGGACACCACGGTCGTGTTCTACGGCGACAAGAACAACTGGTGGGCCACGTACGCGCTCTGGGTATT
>DASVSA010000587.1:0-5516 GCA_036388335.1 Longimicrobium sp.
TCGGTATCCGGCGTCAGCACGTGGCCCGTGTCGATGAAGGGGCCCTCGGGGCGCTCGCTGTCCGCGCGGCGGATGACGTGGCCGATGTGCGCCTCCTCGCCGATGCCGACGCCGTGCGAGTAGAGCATGACGTACGGGCGAGGGAGGCCGGGCACGTAGCTCACGCACGGCGCCCAGAAGGCATGCCGCGTCGCGTCGCCCCGGAGGCTGGGGCCGAGCGCGCGCCAGGCCACCAGGTCGTCCGACGCGAACACGGGAAAGGCGCCCGCCGACGCGACACCCCCGCGGCCGTCACTGGTCTCGTCGCGGGTGACGTACACGTAGTAGCGGTGCGCCGCCGCCACGCCCTCGGGCACGGCGAGGAGGTACGGGTCGCCCTGGTCGGCGGCTTCCGGGAAGATGGGCCGGTAGCTCACCGGCAGCCGATCACGCTCTGAGGAACTCATCGATGAATCGCACTCGTGCTCAGGTGATGCTCGCCGCGCTGATGGCGCCCCTCGCCGCCTGCGCCCCCGCCACGCCCGCGCCGGGCAGCGCCGCGCCGGCACCCGCCGGCGCCGTGGCCGCGCCGGCGAGCGCCGTGGCGGCCTCGTGCACCTTCACCAACCCGGTGGCGCCTGGCGCCGACCCGTGGGTGGAGTTCCGCGACGGATACTACTACATGGCGCAGTCCAAGAACCAGGAGGGGCAAAATAGCAGCATCTGGGTCTTCCGGTCGAGAAAGCTCACGGACCCGATGCGCGACAGCGTGCGCGTGTGGACCGCGCCGGACAGCGGCTGGAACCAGACGCACGTCTGGGCCCCCGAGATCCGCAACGTGGACGGCCGCTGGTACATCTACTACGCGGCCGGCCGCCCGGGCCCGCGGGACGCGCCCTTCATCTTCCAGCGCGCGGGCGTCCTGCGCGCAAGCGAGGCGCAGGGCAGCTACACGGACCTCGGCCAGCTCGACACCGGCGGCGACGTCGCCAGCCGCGCGGACGACGTGTGGGCCATCGACTTCACGGTGCACCGCTTCAACGGCCAGCTCTACGGCATCTGGTCGGGGTGGGAGAACAACACGCCGCTCGCGCGCACGCCCCAGTACATCTACATCGCGCGCATGTCCGACCCGGCGACCATCAGCGGCCCCCGCGCGCAGATCTCGTCGCCCACCGAGAGCTGGGAGCGCCGCGTGGACCCCACCGACGGGCTGGACCTGAACGAGGGGCCGCAGGTGCTGGAGCGCAACGGGCAGACTTTCATCGTCTACTCCACCCGCGAATCGTGGACGCCGGCCTACCGCTTGGGCCAGCTGCGCCTCAACAGCCGCACCGCGGACCCCATGCAGCGCTCCAGCTGGACCAAGTCGGGCCCCGTGTTCGCGGCGGCGAACGGGGTGTACGGCCCCGGCCACAACGGCTTCACGAAGTCGCCCGACGGCACCGAGGACTGGATCATCTACCACGCCAAGGTGGATACGGGGCCCAACTGGAACCGCGTAATCCGCATGCAGCGCTTCACCTGGAAGCCGGATGGGTCGCCCGACTTCGGCGAGCCGGTGGCGTCCGGCGTGGCGCTGCGCGTGCCCTCGGGCGAGCCGTGCGACCGCTGAACGACATGGCTCACACGGAGGCACAGAGACACGGAGCGGTGAGATTGCCGGAGGCGCTCAACGACGAGCCGCACCGGCGGTTCAACCCGCTGACGGGTGAGTGGGTGCTGGTGTCGCCGCACCGGGCGAAGCGGCCGTGGCAGGGGCAGGTGGAGGAGCTCCCGGCGGAGACGCGGCCGGCTCACGATCCCACCTGCTACCTGTGCCCGGGGAACACGCGCGCCGGCGGCCACCTCAACCCCGAGTACAGGGGGACCTTCGTCTTCGACAACGACTTCGCTGCGCTGAGGCCCGGCGGCGGCCAGGCGGAGATGAACGTGGCGGAGCTGCTGGTGGCGCGCGCCGAGCCGGGCGTCTGCAGGGTGATCTGCTTCTCGCCGCGGCACGACCTGTCGCTCCCGGACCTGGACGCGGCCGGGCTGCGCGGCGTGGTGGACGTGTGGGCCGACGAGTACGAGCGCCTGGGGAGCCGTCCGGAGATCGGCTACGTGGAGATCTTTGAGAACAAGGGCGAGATGATGGGGTGCAGCAACCCGCATCCCCACGGGCAGATCTGGGCGCAGCACTCGGTGCCCGACGCCCCCGCCCGGGAGACGCGGCGCATGGCCGAGCACTTCGCCCGCCACGGCCGCACCCTGCTGGCCGACTACCTGCGGCTGGAAGAGGACAGCGGGGAGCGCATCGTGCTTGCCAACGACCACTTCGTGGCGCTGGTGCCCTTCTGGGCCGTGTGGCCCTTTGAGACGCTGGTGGTGGCGCGCCGCCCCGTGCCCTCGCTGCTGGAGCTGGGCGACGCGGAGCGCGACGGGCTGGCGGAGGTGCTGGGGCGGCTCACGCGGCGGTACGACAACCTGTTCGGCGTTTCCTTCCCGTACTCGGCCGGGGTGCACCAGGCGCCCACCGACGGCCAGGCGCACCCGGAGTGGCACCTCCACATGCACTTCTATCCACCCCTCCTGCGCTCAGCCACGGTCAGGAAATTCATGGTGGGATACGAGATGCTGGGCGAGCCCCAGCGCGACGTGACGCCGGAGAGCAGCGCCGAGCGGCTGCGCGCCCTCCCCGAGACGAGAGGTGAACGGTGAAGGTGATGGTGACGGGCGGCGCCGGCTACATCGGCAGCGCCACGGTGGTGGAGCTGCTGGCGGCCGGCCACGAGGTGGTGGTGTTCGACAACCTGGCGCAGGGGCACCGCGAGGCGCTGCACCCCGGCGCGGCGCTGGTGGTGGGCGACCTGGCGGACCGCGCGGCGGTGGACGCGGCCATGGCCAGGCACGAGCCGGAGGGCATCCTCCACTTCGCCTCGCACACGCTGGTGGGCGAGTCCATGGAGAAGCCCTTCCTGTACCTGGGCGACAACGTGCGCTGCGGGCTCAACCTGATGGAGAGCGCGGCGGAGCACGGGGTGAGGCGCTTCATCCTCTCGTCCACCGCCAACCTGTTCGGCATCCCGGAGCGCGTGCCCATCGACGAGACGGCGCCCATCACCCCCGGCAGCCCGTACGGCGAGGGGAAGTACATCCTGGAGCGCATGCTCCAGTGGATGGACGACCGCTTCGGGATGCGCTACGCGGCGCTTCGCTACTTCAACGCGGCCGGCGCCGTGTCGCCCGAGCTGGGCGAGGACCACGACCCCGAGACTCACCTCATCCCCCTGGTGCTGCAGGTGGCGCTTGGGCAGCGCGAGCGGGTGACGGTGTACGGCGACGACTACGACACGCCCGACGGCACCTGCGTGCGCGACTACGTGCACGTGTCCGACCTGGCGCAGGCGCACGTGCTGGCGCTGCACGCGCTGGACCTGGGGAGCCGCACCTACAACCTGGGGAACGGCCGCGGCTTCAGCGTGCGCGAGGTGATCGAGATGGCGCGCGCCGTCACCGGCCATCCCATCCCCGCCGACGTGGGGCCGCGCCGCCCGGGCGACCCCGCGGTGCTGGTGGCCGCCAGCGACCGCATCCGCGCCGAGCTGGGGTGGGCGCCGCGGCACGGCGACCTGCGCGCCATCATCGAGAGCGCCTGGGCCTGGCACCAGGCGCACCCCCACGGCTACCCCTGACCCCGTCCCCCGCGATGAACACCAGCGAGCAGCTTCGATCCACCGTGCTGCGGGCCTTCGAGGAGAGGTTCGGAGAGCCGCCCGCCTTCGTGGCGCGCGCACCGGGCCGGGTCAACCTGATCGGCGAGCACACGGACTACAACGAGGGGTTCGTGCTCCCCATGGCCATCGACCGCGCCGTGTGGATCGCGCTCCGCCCCCGCACGGACCGCAAGGTGGCCGTGTACTCGCTCGACTTCCAGGAGGAGGGTGGGTTCGACATCCGCCACCTGGCGAGCTCGGGGAACGGGTGGATCGAGTACCTGCAGGCCATGGCCTGGGCGCTCCAGAAAAAGGACCGCGACCTCGCCGGCTGGGAGGGGGTCACGGTGGGCGACGTCCCCATCGGCGCCGGGCTTTCGTCGAGCGCGGCGCTGGAGCTTGCCACCGCGCGGGCCTTCGCGGCGGTGGACGGCTTCACCTGGAACCCGCGCGAGATGGCGCAGCTCGCCCAGCGCGCGGAGAACGAGTGGGTGGGGGTCTACTGCGGGATCATGGACCAGATGATCTCGGCCACGGGCCAGGAGGGGCACGCCCTGCTGATCGACTGCCGCACGCTGGACACGCGCGCCGTGCCCCTGCCGCCGGGGACGGCGGTGGTGATCCTGGACACCTCCACGCGGCGCGGGCTGGTGGACTCGGCGTACAACGACCGGCGGCGCCACTGCGAGGCCGCGGCGCGCTTCCTCCACGTGCGCGCCCTGCGCGACGTGGACCCGGCCACCTTCGAGGAGCGCTCCGACGACATGGAGCCGGTGATGCGCCGCCGCGCCCGCCACGTGGTCACCGAGATCGCGCGCACGCTGGAAGCAGCCGCCGCCCTGGAGCGCGGCGACGCCGCCACGGTGGGGCGGCTGATGGACGAGAGCCACCTCTCCCTGCGCGACGACTTCGAGGTGTCGCGCGGGGAGCTGGACACCATCGTGGAGCTGGCCCAGGGGCACCCCGCCTGCTTCGGCGCGCGCATGACGGGCGCGGGCTTCGGCGGGTGCGCGGTGGCGCTGGTGAGGTCGGACGGCGCGGCGGAGTTCGCGCGCAGCGTGGCGGACGAGTACCACGCCCGCACGGGGCTGGAGGCGCGGGTCTACGTGTGCTCCGCCTCCGGCGGCGCGAGCATCGAGCCGCTGCCTACTGCCGTCGTGTCGTGATCAGGATCACCCCGTTGCCGCCGCGCGAGCCGTAGATGGCCGCCTCGCCGTCCTTGAGCACGTCGATGCGCGAGATATCGCGCGGCGAGATCCCGTCCAGCGCCGCCGAGAGCCTCCCGCCCACGGGCACCCCGTCGATCACGCAGAGCGGGTCGCCGCCGCTCAGCGTCCCGGCCCCGCGGATGCGCACGGTGAAGTCGCCGCCGGGGAGCCTGAGCACCTGCACCCCGGCCAGCCGCCCGCGCAGGAGCTCCTCCACGCGCGACGCCCGTGCGCCGGCGATGTCGCCTTCGCCCAGCGAGCCCACGGCGCCGGTGCTCCGCCCGGGCTCCCGGGTGCCGTAGCCCACCTGAGGGTCGTCCGGGTCCGGGTTCGTCCGCGGCGGGGCGGTGCCGCCGCACGCGGTCAGCAGGAGCGCGGCCAGCACGGCGGCGCGCATGTCGAGGGTGGCCATTCCGCCTCCTCATTGGAACCTCGGGCCGCCCGCGCGGGGTGCGCGGGCCAGCGCCGCCGAGGGATGGCAGCATAGGGCGGGCCAGGAGGCCCTCACCCGGCAGCTTACGGCTGCCACCCTCTCCCACAAACAGCGTGGGAGAGGGGACTACTTCGGGGGCGGCGAGCCGGGTGCGGCGCCGTTTTCAGTGTACAGCACCAGCGGGGCTCACACAGCGGCACA
>DASVSA010000588.1:0-11080 GCA_036388335.1 Longimicrobium sp.
AACGTCGTCCTCACCGAGCTCCCGTCGCGCAGCGTCACCCTGCGGCTCACGCAGCCGGTTCCGCCCGCCAACATCCCCGCGCTCCTGCGCAGCTTCGCGCAGTCGCAGGGGCTGCGGCTGGTGCAGGAAGACGGGTTCGTGCGCGTGGAGGCCGCCGACCGCGCGGCCGCCGGCGGGCGCGCCGAGGGCGAAGCCGGGCCCAACGGCGCGGCGGGGGTGCGCCTCTTCGTCTACCGCCTCAAGCACGCGCGCGCCGAGCGCCTGGCGGCCACGCTCCAGTCGCTGTACGGCGGGCGGGGCGCGGCGGGCGGGGGCGCCGGGCGTCCCGCGCGCCGCCCCACGCTCTCCGACAACCTGCGCGGCGACCTGGTTCCGCCCGCGGAGAACGGCGACACGTCGCGCATCAGGAACGTGGCCCCCCCGGCGCTCCCCGGGCTGCCGGGTGACGTGGCGGGCGACATCCAGATCGTGGCCGACGAGCCCACCAACGCGCTGCTGGTGCGCGCCGCGCCGGGCGACTGGGAGGTGATCCGCCAGGCCATCGACCTGCTGGACCTGCGCCCGCTGCAGGTGCTGATCGAGGTGGTGGTGGCCGACGTGAGGCGCAGCCGGGGGCTGGAGGTGGGCGTGTCCGCCCGCGGCACCAACCGCAACGCGGCGCGCCCGCTGGAAGGGCTGCTGGGCCTGCCCAACGACAGCTCCATCACGGGCGGGCTGCGGGTGAGGGCGCTGCGGCTGGGGTCGCTGGACATCGACGTGGCGCTCACGGCGCTGGCCTCGTCCGGCCGCGTCAACATCGTGGCCAGGCCGGTGCTGCTGGCGCAGAACAACCTGGAGAGCAAGATCCTGGTGGGCGAGCAGCGGCCCTTCGTGCAGGTGTCACGCACCCTACCCACCAGCGACGCGGTGCGCGACCAGGTGATCCAGTACCGCGACGTGGGCACCTCGCTCACCATCACCCCCACCATCAACCCCGACGGCTACGTCAACCTCAACCTCACCCAGGAGGTGAGCGCGGTGGCCGAGCAGGGGGAGCTGGCGCCCGTCATCAGCACGCGCGAGGCGTCCACCCACCTGTTCGTGCGCGATGGGCAGACGGTGGTGATCGGCGGGCTGATCGAGACGCAGCGCGACCGCACCCGCTCGGGCATCCCGTACCTCAAGGACCTGCCGGTGCTGGGCGCGCTCTTCGGCACCACGCGCAACACCAGCCGCAACAGCGAGCTCTTCCTCTTCCTCACCCCGCACATCATCCGCAGCGACGACGACGCGGAGCGGCTGCGCGAGCGGGTGGACGCCGCCAGCAACCTGCCGGAGGGTACGGGGCCAATACTCAACCCCGCCCCCCGGCCCGCCACCCCGGCGACCCGCCCGTGACCACGGACACCCGTCTGCGCGCCACCTCCGCCGAGGTCGCGGCGTGCACGCGCCTGTCGGACGCGCTCACGGCCGAGTACCTGGAGGAGCACGGCGTCCTCCCCCTGGCGCTGCGCGACGACGCGGTGGTGGTGGCCACCTGGCGCGACCGGGTGGACGTTCACGCGCTCGACACCCTGGAGCACCTCTTCCGGCGCCGGGTGGAGCTGGCCGCCTGCGGCGAGGACGACGCGCGCGCGGCCATCCGGCGCGTGTACGCGGACGAGGCCACGGCTCAGTCCGTGATCGCGGGCCTCGATGCCGGCCCGCTGGGCGCCGCGGAGTCCGAGCGGGCGCTGGACGACCTGGTGCACCAGGCCAACGAGGCGCCCGTGGTGCGCCTGGTGAACCTGCTGCTCCTGGAAGCGCTGGAGGCGCGCGCCTCGGACGTGCACCTGGAAGGGTACGCGCACGGGCTGCGCGTGAGGTACCGGGTGGATGGCGTGCTGCAGGACGTCTCCGCCCCCCCGGCGCACCTGATGCCGGCGGTGGTGAGCCGGCTCAAGATCATGGCGGAGCTGGACATCGCGGAGCGCCGCGTGCCCCAGGACGGCCGCATCCGCCTGCGCCTGCAGGACCGGCCGGTGGACGTGCGCGTGTCCACGCTCCCCACGCTGCGTGGCGAGAGCCTGGTGCTGCGCCTGCTGGACAAGGAGCGCGGCGGCCGGGTGGCGCTCTCGGGGCTGGGGATGTCCGACGAGACGCTGGCGGCGTTCGCGCGGGCCGTGTCGCGCCCGCACGGCATCGTGCTGGCCACGGGGCCCACGGGCTCGGGGAAGACGACCAGCCTCTACGCCGCGGTGGACCACATCCGCACGGGCCGCGAAAAGATCCTCACCGTCGAGGACCCGGTCGAGTACGAGCTGGACGGCGTGCCGCAGGTGCAGATCAACGAAAAGGTGGGAGTCACCTTCCCCACCGCGCTTCGCGCACTGCTGCGCCAGGACCCCGACGTGCTGCTGGTGGGCGAGATCCGCGACGAGGAGACGGCCGAGATCGCCACCCACGCGGCGCTCACGGGCCACCTGGTGCTCTCCACCCTCCACACCAACGACGCGCCGGGAGCGCTCACCCGCCTCTTCGACCTGGGCGTGGCGCCGTACCTGGTGGCGAGCACGGTGGAGGCGGTCCTCGCGCAACGCCTGGTGCGCACCTGCTGCCGCGAGTGCGGCGAGGCGACTCCCGTCACCTCGTTGGAGCTGGCGGGGCTGGGGGCGGAGAACGGGACGCTGGACCGCGTGGTGCGCGGGCGCGGCTGCGAGAGCTGCCGGGGCACCGGCTACCGGGGGCGCACCGGCATCTACGAGCTGCTGGTGATGGATGACGAGCTGCGCGGCGAGCTCCACCTGCACCGCGACGCCGGCCGGCTGCGCCAGGAGGCGGTGAGGAAGGGGATGCGCACCCTGCGCGCCGACGGCCTGCGCCTGGTGCGCGAAGGAGTTACGACCCCCGAGGAGATCCTGCGCGTCACGCGCGCCTGAACAGCGGGGCTCACACAGAGACACAGAGGCACAGAGACAAGTTCATCTCCGTGCCTCCGTGTCTTCGTGTGAGCGCATCATAATACGCCACCGCACGGATCTTGACGAGCGGCTGCATCCGCCGCATGTTGCAGACATCCTCCCTACACACACGCGCATCCCAGCGCGTCGGCCCTCCTTACCATCCATCTCCATGCGACCCACACGCGCCGGCAGTGCGTCTATCTTATCGCGCCTCAAAGTGTTACACCGACCGCGCATCCTCCTGCTGCCGCTGCTCGTTGCGGCGGCGGTGGGGAGTGCCGTAGCGGGCACGCGCGGCGGGGGCAACGAGCCGCGCTGGCAGGCGGCGGACACGGTGGCCGTGTACGGGCCCAAGCGCTTCGAGGCGGGGCGCGGGGCCGCGGCCATGCACGTGGAGCGCTTCGCCGCGTCGCCGGGCGCGGCGTTCGTGCTGCGGGTGGTGGATGGGGACGGGCGGGGGAACGGGCGCGTGTCCGCCCTGTCGCTGCGGGTGAACGGGGCGGAGGTGGCCACGGCCGCCGCGCTGGCGCGGTCCGGGGGCACGCTGGACGTGCCGGTGCTGCTGCTGGCGCAGAACACCATCGAGGCCACGGTGGAGGGCCCGCAGGGCGCCGGCGTGTCGGTGGTGGTGCTGCAGGTGCCGGAGCCGAGCTTCACGGCGTTCGGGCCGCACACCGCGCGGCGGGCGGCGGGCGCTCCCTCGGTGGATACGGAGAGCTTCGCGCTCCCGCCCGGGGCGGCGGCGCCGTACCGGCTGCAGGTGACCAACGGCGCGGCGGACGGGAGCGGCCGCACCTCCAGCGCGACCATCCGCGTGAACGGCGTGCAGGTGGTGGGTCCGGCGGACCTGTCGCAGAACGTGGGCGCCCTGCTGCGCGACGTGCAGCTGGGCGCGCGCAACACGGTGGAGGTGGAGCTCCGCGGCGCGCCGGGATCGCACCTCACCTACCGCGTGACGGCCATGGATACGGCGGCGCCGCACATCACGCTGACCGCGCCCGCGGCGGAGCTGGTGACGCGCGAGGCGCAGGTGGAGGTGGCCGGGACGGTGGAAGACGCCACGCCGGTGAGCGTGACCGTGAACGGCACGGCCGCCGCGCGCAGCGGCACCGGCTTCCGCGCCACGGTGGCGCTCGCCGCGGAGGGTGCCAACATCCTCGAGGTCTCCGCGACCGACGCGGCGGGGAACCGCACGGACAGCGTGCGCACCGTCACGCGCGACACCGAGGCCCCGGTGGTCACCATCGTGTCGCCCGCGGAGGGCGAGGCGGTGAAGGACACGGTGGTGGAGGTGCGCGGCACGCTGGCCGACCGCACGGCGGTGCAGGCGAACGTCAACGGAGTCAGGGTGACGCCCGACGCCACGGGCGCCTTCGCCGTGCGCGTGCCGGTCACGGAGGGCACCAACTTCCTCACCCTCTCCGCCACCGACGCGGCGGGGAACGCCGCCTCCGCCGTGCGCCAGGTGGTGCTCGACACCCGCGCCCCTGAGCTGGCGGTCACGGCCCCAGCCGAGGGGCTGGCCACCCGCGAGTCCTCGGTGGTCGTCACCGGCACGGCAAAGGATGCCAGCGCGGTGACGGTTACGGTCAACGGCGTCGCCGCCACGCTCGCGGAGGGCGCCTTCCGCGCCGAGGTGCCGCTGGCCGCCGACGGCCCGGTCACCCTGGCGATCGTCGCCACGGACGCGGCGGGGAACGCCGCGCAGGCCGAGCGCCGCATCGTCCGCGACACGCAGGCCCCCACCCTCACCCTGGCCGCTCCGTCCGAGGGGATGGTCACGCGCGAGTCCTCCGTCGCCCTCTCGGGCCGGGTGGAGGATGCAACCGCGCTGACGCTCACGCTGGGCGGCGCGCCGGTGGCGGTGGGCGCGGACGGCGGCTTCACGGCCACCGCGGCCCTCGCCGCCGATGGCCCCGCGGCGCTGGCCCTGGTGGCCACGGACGCGGCGGGGAACCGCACGGAGCTGGTGCGCAACGTGGTGCGCGACACGCAGGTCCCCGCGCTCGAGCTCGCCTCTCCCACGGACGGCATCGTGGTGCGCGAGGATGCCGCCGCCGTCACGGGGCGGGTGGCCGACGCCACCACCGTCTCCATCACCGTGAACGGCGCACCCGCCACGCTGGCGGCCGATGGAAGCTTCCAGGCGAGCATCGCGCTGGCCGAGGGCGAGACCCCCGTCGTGGTCATCGCGACCGACGCGGCCGGGAACGAGAGCCGCGCGGCGCTGCGCATCGTCCGCGACAGCCAGGCGCCCGTCATCACCGTGGCCACGCCCGCCGAAGGGTCGACGACGGAGGACGAGCGCGTGACGCTGAGCGGGACGGTGACGGACGCCACGGCCGTCACCCTGACGCTGAACGGCGGGGCGGTGGAGGTGGGCGCCAACGGTGGGTTCTCCATCGAGAAGCCGCTCGTCACCGGCGCCAACTCGTTCGCCTTCGAGGCGCGCGACGCGGCCGGCAACACGGCGAGCCTCACCCGCACGGTCACGCGCGAGGAAGACGACACCGGTCTCCCGCCGGACCCGTCGCGCGTGGCGTCGGCCATCGACCCCACGGTCGCCACCTCGCTGGGCCGCTCCGCCGCGTTCCTCTACACGGGCGCCAGCCCCATCCAGACGGGCGTGGCCCCCGGCACCATCGTGGAGCATCGCACGGCGGTGCTGCGCGGGCGCGTGCTCACCCGCGAGGGCCGGCCGCTCTCCGGCGCGCGCGTGACGGTGCGCGGGCATCCCGAGTACGGCAGCACCCTCAGCCGCCGCGACGGCGCCTACGACCTGGTGGTCAACGGCGGCACCACGGCCGTGCTCGATTTCGACAAGGACGGCTACCTCCCGGCCCAGCGCGCCACCCCCACGGTGTGGATGGAGTTCGCCATGCTGCCGGATGTGGCGCTGGTGGCGCTGGACTCGCGCGTCACGGGCGTGGCGCTGACGGCCGGGACCACCGAGGCGCAGGTGGCCCGTGGCAGCATCGTGAGCGACGCCGACGGGCCGCGCCAGGCGACGGTGCTCTTCTCGCCCGGCACCGAGGCGTACCTGGAGATGCCGGACGGCAGCAAGCGCCCGGTGCCGAGCCTCTCCATCCGCCTCACCGAGTACACGGTGGGCGCGGGAGGCCCGGCGGCCATGCCGGGCGAGCTCCCGGGCACCAGCGGCTACACGTACGCCGTGGAAGTCTCGGCCGACGAGGCCATCGCCGCGGGCGCCGGGCACGCGCGCTTCACGAAGCCGGTGAAGTTCTACGTGGACAACTTCCTGGAATTCCCGGCCGGCCTCATCGTGCCCGTGGCATCGTACGACCGCGACAGGGCGGCGTGGATCCCCATGGACAACGGCCGGGTGATCCGCGTGCTCCCCGGCGGCGGTGCGCTGGCGCAGGTGGACATCACCGGCGACGGCGCCGCGGACGGCGACGCCGCGCTGGCGGCGCTGGGGATCGACGCGGTGGAGCGGGCGGAGCTGGCCCGCACCTACCCGGAGGGCGCCTCGCTGTGGCGGATGCAGACCACGCACCTCACCCCCTTCGACCTCAACTACCCCGCCGGGCCCAACCCGCGGCCCCGGGGCGGGCAGCGCCCCCGGCGCCGTCCGCCTCCGGAGGAGTGCAGCGGGCGCCGCTCGGGCTCCGTCATCGAGTGCGAGGGCCGCGTGCTGGGCGAGAAGATCACCGTCACGGGCACCTCGCTCGCGCTCAACTACCGCAGCGACCGCGTGCTGGGCCGCGGCAACGAGACGGTCATCCCGCTGACGCCGGACAGCCTGGACGGCATGACGCGGGTGGGGGTGGAGGTGTTCGTGGCGGGGCGGCGCTTCTACCAGGAGTACCCGGCCGCGCCCCGGCTCAGCTACACCTTCCGCTGGGACGGCCTGGACGCGTACGGCCGCCGCCCGCTGGGGCAGCAGACCGTGCGGGTGCGGCGCACCTACACCTATCCCAACTACTACCTGATCCCGGCGGCGGACGCGCGCTCGTTCGGCCTGGCGTGCACGCAGCCGCGCACGGGCGACCGCGCCGGGATGGTGCCGTGCATCATCCCCGCGAGCATCAACGAGCGCGCCCGGGAGGAGACCACCCAGGCCGACGAGCTCACCTTCGAGGTCAACCAGTGGGACAGCCGCCAGGGCACCGTGGCCGGCTGGTCGCTGAGCGACCACCACGTGTACGACCCCACCTCGCGCCGCCTGTACATGGGCACGGGCGAGCGGCGCACGGCCAGCCGCATGGGCGCCGCCATCGAGACCATCGGCGGCAACGGCCAGTCGGGGTACCTGGCACAGAACGGGCAGGCGACGGCCGTGCCGCTGGAAGGCGCCGGGCCCATCGCCGTGGCGCCCGACGGCACGGTGTACGTGGCGGGGTGGGAAGACTTCTGGCTCGCCCGCATCACGCGCGACGGGCGGGTGGAGCACGTGGCGGGCGGAAGATTCGTCCGCTGCACGGTGGCGCCCTGCGGCGACGGCGGCCCCCTCTCGGGCGTCCGCTTCGCCTACGGCATCGAGGACCTGAAGTTCGGCCCCGACGGCAGCCTCTACATCGCGGACGGCAAGCTGATCCGCAAGCTGGCGCCGAACGGCGTCACCAGCCTGGTGGCCGGCAACTACGTCCTCAACCTCAACGAAACCTACGTACACCGCGACGGCGGGCCGGCCGCCACCACGCCCATCGGCTACTCGTGGGGCGTGGACGTGGGCCCCGACGGCAGCGTGTACTTCGTGGAATCGGGGAACCGCGTGCCGGTCACCCGCGTGCGCAAGGTGTCGCCGGACGGCACCATCCACACCATCGCGGGCGGCACGGCGTATCCGCGCAACGAGACCGCCGCCTGCCGCGCGGAGGGGATCGCCGCAACGGCCGCGTGCCTGGACTTCGCCACCGACGTGGACGTGGCGCCGGACGGCACGGTGTACATCCTTGAGCCCTACAACCGGCTGGTGAAGGTGACGCCCCAGGGCACCCTGGTGCGTGTGGCCGGCCGCCGCGACCGCTCCTGCTGGGGCACCGAGGACGGCGTCTCGGCCCTGGAGACGGGGCTTTGCGGGTGGAGGATGGAGCTCCACCGCGACGGGCGCATCTTCTTCGACGACGAGGAGGGCCCGGACTTCTACGCGGACTCGGTGGCGTGGACGGGGCGTATGCGCGGCGAGGCCCGCATGCGCGTGATCGGGCTGGACGGCATCGTCACCACGGCGTTCGGCGGCAACGGGTACTGCTCCAGCTCCGGCTTCCAGCAGTGCGGCGACAACGGGCTGGCCCGGGGCGCCCGCATCGGCAGCATCCCCGGCCTGGCCTTCGGGCCCGACGGGGCCATGTACCTGGGCGACATCGACACGGACCGCGTGCGCCGCGTGGGGCTGGCGTTCCCCGGATACGACGAGAGCACCACCTTCATCGCCTCGTCCGAAGGCTCGCAGGTGTACGAGCTGGACGGCACGGGCAGGCACGTGCGCACCCGCGACGCCCGCACGGGCGCGGTGCTCCGCACGTTCGGCTACGACGCGGCGGGGCGCATCACCTCCGTCGCCGACGAGAACGGGCAGACGACGCGGGTGGAGCGCGACGGCGCCGGGCGGGTGCAGGCGCTGGTGGCGCCCGGCGGCGAGCGCACCGTGCTGCGGGAGAACGCGGACGGCTACCTGGCCACCATCACCAACCCCGCCGGCGAGTCCGTGCGGGTGGGCTACGCCGGCGCGGGCGGCCTGATGACGGGGCTCACCGACGGGCGCGGCTCGGTGCACGGGTACGCTTATGATGACGTGGGGCGCCTGGACCGCGACACCGACGCGGCGGGCGGCTTCCAGGTGGCGGCCGGCTTCATCGACCGCAACTGCACCTCGCCGGGCGAGTGCGACGAGGGGTCCGGCACGCGGGTGAGCACGGCGGCGGGCCGCACCACCACCTACTGGTCGCAGCGGCTGGACCAGGGCGGCGTGCTGCGCGAGATGGCCTCGCCCACGGGGCTGGTGACGCGGATGTCGAGCGGCGACTTCGGCTTCAACGTGCTCACCACGCCGGACGGGATGAGGACGAGCAGCCTGCTGTCGCACGACCCCCGCTTCGGGATGGACGCCTCGTACGCATCGCGGGCGGAGATCCGCACCCCCGGCGGGCTGCGCCTGGCCACCACCGGCTCGCGCCGCGTGGTGCGCGGCAGCCTGTCCGATCCCTTCAGCCTGACCACGCAGGTGGACTCGCTGGTGGCCAACGGGCGCGCCACCGTCACCACCTACGAGGCCGCCGCCCGCCGCACCACCATCGTCAGCCCCGCGGGGCGCAGGACGGTGATGGTGAGCGACGTGATGGGCCGTCCGGTGGAGTACCAGGCCGCCGGCGGGAGCACCGTGCTCCTGCAGCCCGACGCGGCCGGCGCCCTGCGCGAGCTGCGGCACGGCGCGCGGGTGTGGAGCTTCGACTACGACGCGGCGGGGCGGCTGCGGTCGGTGACCCACCCGCTGGGGAGCACCAGCTTCACCTACGACGCGGTGGGCCGCGTGGCCGGCACCGTGCTGGCCGGCGGGCGCGAGCTTGCGTACCGGTGGGACGCCGGGGGCAACCGCACCGGCATCCGGCCCCCGGGGCGGCAGATGCACAGCTTCGCCTTCGACTCGGCCGGGCGGATCGCGGCGTACACGCCGCCCGCCGTGGACGGGGTGGCGGGCGAGACGCGCTACCGCTACGACGCCGAGGGGCAGCTGCTGCGGGTGCTGCGCCCCGAGGGCGACGAGGTGGCGTACGGCTACGACGCCGAAGGGCGCACCGAGGAGGTGAGGTTCGGCGGCGCGCGGGTGCGCTACGGCTACCACCCGACGACGGGGCAGCTCCTCTCCGCCGCGTCGGACGCGCGCGGGTCGCTGTCGTACACCTGGGACGGCGCCCTTCCGCTCGCCACCACCTGGTCGGGCGCGGTGGCGGGCAGCGTGAGCCACGCCTTCAACAACGACATGCGCGTGTCCGCGCAGCGGGTGAACGGCGCCCACGAGGTGGACTTCCGCTACGACGCGGACGGGCTGTTGACGGGGGTGGGAGCCCTCAGCTTCACGCGCGCGCCGGACTCGGGCCGGCTCACCGCCAGCCAGGCGGGCGGGGTGAGCACCGCCACGGCGTACGACTCGCTGGGCAACGTGGCGGAGATCGCCAGCCGCTTCGGAGCGCAGACGCTCTTCGGGGCGCGCTACCGGCGCGACGCGGCCGGGCGCGTGGAGCGGCTCACGGAGACGGCCGGCGCCGACTCCACCGTGTACACCTTCGGGTACGACGCGGCGGGCCGGCTGGCCACGGTGCACCGTGACGGGGTGGCGCACGCCGCGTACGAGTACGACGCCAACGGCAACCGCCTGCGGGCCGTGAGCGCGGCGGGGGCGCTGGACGCGGAGTACGACGGGCAGGACCGGCTGCGCCGCCTGGGCGACGCGCGCTACGGCTACACGGCGGGTGGCAACCTGGCGTGGCGCGCCACGGGCGCGGACACCACGCGCTACGAGTACGACGCCTTCGGCAACCTCACCCACGCCACGCTGCCGGACGGCACGCGGGTGGAGTACCTGGTGGACCCCGCCAACCGGCGGGTCGGCCGGCGGGTGGGCGGCGCGCTGGTGCAGGGCTTCCTGTACGGCAGCGGCCTCAACCCGGTGGCGGAGCTGGACGGCGCGGGTCAGGTGGTGTCGCGCTTCGTGTACGGGTCGCGGGGCAACGTCCCGGACCTGGTGGTGAAGGGTGGCGTCACCTACCGCGTGGTGACGGACCAGCTGGGCAGCGTCCGCCGGGTGGTGAACACCGTCACGGGCGAGGTGGCGCAGCGCCTGGAGTACGACGCCTGGGGCCAGGTGACGCTCGACACCCGCCCCGGCTTCCAGCCCTTCGGCTTCGCGGGCGGCCTGGTGGACGGGCAGGTGGGGCTGGTGCGCTTCGGCGCGCGCGACTACGATCCGCGCGCGGGGCGGTGGACCACCCGCGACCCGGTGGGCTTCGACGGGCGCGATCCCAACCTGTACGGCTACGCGCTGGGCGACCCCGTCAACCAGGTGGACCCCAACGGCGAGCTCCCCATCCTCGCGGGGATCCCGCTGCTCTGGGGCGCGGTGGAGGCCGGCCTCGCGGCGCGCGACGTGGCGGACGCCGTCCGCACGGTGGCCGACCCGTGCGCCAGCGGGATGGACA
>DASVSA010000589.1:0-17119 GCA_036388335.1 Longimicrobium sp.
AGCGAGCGATTCGGGCACGTTTCACCCTGGGTCGCGGTAAGCGGGCCAGGTGCATTCGGTTTTCCGTCGAGCGGCCTCAATGGGGCTGTTCCGCCGTAGCCGCAGTGGAGCCTTCCGCGCAGCCTGCAGAAGAGCTATGCGTCAGGAGACGGAAACCGTCATGCGGTGGTGGCCCGAGGCGCCGCTGGGGAAGCGTCCGCGGCGGGTGGCGGTCTGGAGCGCGCCGGTGCCGTCCACGGCGCGGACGAGGAGATGGTGGCGGCCGGGGGTGGGGCGCCGCCAGGTGTAGCGCCAGAGAGACCAGGTGTGCGGGCGCTGGCCGGTGACGAGGTCGCAGGGGACCCAGTTCCTGCCGCCGTCGAGCGACACCTCGACGGCGCGCACGCCGCGGGCGCCCGCGACCGCCATCCCGGTCAGCTCGGCGGGCCGGCCCGCCGCCAGGGTCTCGCGCGGGTCGAAGCGAGAGGTGGTCTTCACTGGATGCCCGCCCTTCCAGAGGCGGCGCTCCCAGTACGAGGTCGTGCGCTCGTCCTCCAGCAGCGCGATGCGGCTCAGCCAGCGCGGCTGCTTCTTGCCGTACAGGTCGGGGAGGATGACGCGGGCGGGGAAGCCGTGCTCCTGGGATAGGACGGCGCCGTTCATCTCCAGCGCGAGGAGCGCGTAGTCGTCCGTCGCGCGCTCCAGCGACACGCTGGAATAGAAGCCGTCCGTCCCCTCGAACATCACCGAGCGCGCTCCGGCCGGGCCGCCCGGAGCGTCGCGCACGAGGTCTCGCAGCGGAAGCACGCGCCACTCGGCGTTGCCGATGAGCTGGCCGCCGACGGGGTTGCCGATGCACTCGAAGGTGTAGTGGACCGTGCTGCGCGCGCGGGAGCTCAGCTCGGCGTAGGAGATCCGCCGCGAAACGCCGTTCAGCCCCACCAGCTCCAGCGCCCACCCCGAACCGACCGTGTTCGGGCCGACGGGCGGGCGATAGCGCGGGTCGACGGCTACCAGGAAGAAGTCCTCGTTGGGGGTGATGTACGGCGTCAGCGCGGCAGGGTGCGGGTGGTGGCCGATGGCGGGAGGGACGAGCGACAGGAGCCGCGCGCACCCGGACACCAGCGGCACCGCGACGGCCGCCGCCGCGACGAAGCCCCGCCGGGAGATGAAGCCGTCGGTCCCTTCAGGCTCGCTCTCGGGCATAGCTCTTCTCCGTGTCTCTGTGTGAGCCCTTCTACCATCCGCCCCCCGGCGGGAGCCAGGGCGCCAGCTGGTCCCGCAGCGAGCGGAGCGCCCGGCCCATGCGCGCCTCCACGGTCTTCACGGAAACGCCGAGGGTGCGGGCGATCTCGGCGTAGGTGAGGCCGTCCACGCGGCTCATCTGGAACGTTTCCCGCAGGTCGTCCGGGAGGCCCCTCACGGCGGCCTTCATCGCGCTGTCCAGCTCGGAGGTGAGCGCCTCCGCGTCGGCGGGGGCGAAGGGGGCGGGGAGGGGGACGTCGGGCTCGGCGCGGCGGGCGACGCGCAGGTGGCGGATGTGGTTGAGCGCGCGGTTGCGGACGGATTGGTACAGGTAGGCGCGGACCCGGGTGTCGGCGGGGAGCGCCTCGCGGCGGCGCCAGAGCTCGAGCATGGCCTCCTGGGCCACGTCCTCCGCCGCCGCGCGGTCGCCCAGCAGCCGGTCCGCGGCTACCACGAGCGGCGCGTAGTGCGCCCGGAACACCTCGGCGAACGCCGCGTCGTCCCCTTGCTGGACGCGAGCCAGGATTTCCGGATCGTCGGCGCTCAACGTATGTTGCTATTGTGCTCGGGGGGCCCCGCCCGTCATCGTGGATGAACGGCACGCGGGTGGCATGGCACATAGGGTGCCGGAGCCGTGGGGTGTCTATCCTACCATGAGCTACTTGAACCGATCCTCTTCGTCCGGCGACGCCAACTGGGACGCCATCGCCCGCGCGATGGCGGATGAAGGCGCGCCCGGAGAGCGGGAAGCGCTGCGCGCGCACCCGGAGCGCGCGGCGCTGGTGGACGCCCTGGGCGCCGCCACCCGCCGCCTGGCCGCCGATGAGCACGCCGGCGTGGACGTGGAGGCGGCGCTCGCCTCCGTCCTCGCGCGGCGCGACCGCGCCGCATCCCCGGTGCTCCCCCTCCGTCCGCGCGCGGCTCGCTGGCGCGCGCCGGCGCTGGCCGCGGCGGCGATGCTGCTGCTCGCCCTGGGCGCGGTGCTCGTCTGGCGCACCACGCGCACCCCGGCCTCCCCGCAGACGCGCTACGCCACGGTGGCCGGTGAGCGGCGCGACGTGCGGCTGGAGGATGGTACGCGCGTGAAGCTCGGTGGATCCAGCGTGCTGACGCTGGTGCCGGGGTACGGGGACACGGGGCGCGAGGTGGCGGTGCGGGGCGACGCGTACTTCGAGGTGGTGGACGATGCCACCCGCCCCTTCGTGGTCCGCACCCACGACGCCGTCGTCCACGACCTGGGGACGGCGTTCTCCGTGCGCGCGGACAGCGGGGCGGGCACCCGCGTGGCCGTCACCCAGGGCGTGGTGACGCTGCGCACGGCGGGGGCGAGCCCGGACACGCTGCGCGCGGGCGACCGCGGGCACACCCAGGCGGGAGGCGTGCTGGTGGAGCGCGGCGCCGCCACCGGCGACGACGTGGCGTGGACGCGCGGCGAGATCGTCTTCCGCGACGTTCAGCTCGCGACGGCGGCGGCGGAGCTGCGCCGCTGGTACGGGGTGACCGTGGAGGTGGACCCGGCGCTGGGGAGGCGGCGCATCACCTCCACCTTCGACACGGGACAGGAAGTGGACGACGTGCTCAGCGTGCTCGCGGCCACCGTGGGCGGCGCGGTGGAGCGCCGGGGCGAGCGCGTCTTCATCTCGCCCGCGCCGGGGCCGTGACGAGCCGGGCGCGCTGGGGGAGGATGGTGGCCGCCGCGGGGCTTCTTGCCTCCGTGGCGGCCCCGCTGCGTTCCGCGGCCCAGACCCCGTGCCCGCCGGCCGTCCCCTCCGGGCGCGCGTGGCCCGCGCCGCTGGACCGGCCCGTCACCCTCCGCGCGAGCGGCGTGCCCCTGCGCGACGCGCTGGACCGGCTCTCGGCGGCGGCGGGGGTGAGGCTCTCGTACGCGTCCGACCTGGTGCCGCTGGACCGGCGCGTGTGCGTGAACGCCGCGCGCGCGCCGCTGGGCGACGTGCTGGCCGGGCTGGTGGGCGGGTTCCGCGCGCTACCGCGGGTGGTGACGGGGCAGGTGGTGCTGGCCCCGGCGGCGCCCGGCGACACCCTGGTGCCCATCCAGGAGCGCGTCAGCGCGCTGGAGGGGATCGTGGTGTCGGGGAGCGCCGCGCGCGCCTCCCGCCGCTCGGTGACGGTGGCGATCGACGCGGTGAGCGGGCGCTCGCTGGAGCGCCGCGACGCGCGCACCATCCCGCAGGTGCTCAACGCCTCCGCGCCGGGCGTGTGGGCGTGGAGCACGTCGCCATCCAGCCTCATCGCCCAGTACGGGAGCGTGCGCGGCGCAAGCTCGTTCGGCGCCACCTATCCCAAGGTCTACGTGGACGGGGTGGAGGCCGCCAACCCGCTGCTGGTGACGGAGATCGACCCCGAAGCCGTGGAGCGGGTGGAGGTGATCCGCGGACCCCAGGGCGCGGCGCTCTACGGATCGCACGCCATCAGCGGCGTGGTCAACATCATCACGCGGCACCTGGGCGCGGACGGGCCCGGCGCCCGCGTGGAAGTGCGCAGCCGCGGCGGGTTCACGACCAGCGCCTACGCGCCCGCGCCCCTCCCCACGCACGAGCAGCGCATCGCGGTGAGGACCGGCTCCAACCTGCGCTCCGCCGGCGCCGCGCTCACGGTCGGCGGGACCGGCGCCGTCTTCCCCGGCGCGGACTCGCGGCGCGTGGCGGCGGCCGCGGACGGGCGCTGGGTATCGCGCGGCGCCATCACCACGGCCACCCTGCGCTTCACCGACCGGCGCGCGGGGAGCGGCGAGAACCCCCTGGTCGGCGCCCTCCTCGCGGCCGACACGTCGTCCGGCCAGTCGCTCCAGCGCTACACCGCGGGGGCGACGGCCATCCTCACCCCCGACGGCCCCTGGACGCACACGGTCCGGGCCGGCCTGGACGGCTACCGGCTGCACCACGCCGCGGACGCGCTGAATCCCTTTCCGCTGGACCCGGCACTGCGCGCCGCGGTGGGAAGCGGCGACCGCGGCAGCTTCCGCGCGAGCAGCACCCGGCAGATCGCGCGGGGGAGTGAGGTCTCGGGGACGCTCACCTTCGCGGCCGAGCACTCGGTGCTCCGCCAGCGGGAGGTGGAGGAGAACGCGGAGCGCGTGCGGGTGAAGTCGTGGCGCCACAACAGCGGCGTGCTGGCGCAGGGCAGCGGCTCCTGGCGCGACCGCCTGTTCGCGACGGCGGGGCTGCGCGTGGAGAGGAACGACGCGTTCATGGGCGGCACCTACGCCGCGCTCCCCCTGCTGGGCGCCGCGTGGGTGAACGAGGTGGCGGGCGCCGAGCTGAAGCTGCGGGCCGCGTACGGGCGCGGCATCCGCCCGGCGCGCAACCCCGTGAGCACCCGCATGCGCTACGACGGGCGCGGCGGCATCGTCCACGTGCTGGAGCCGGAGACGCAGGCGGGCGTCGAGCTGGGGGCGGAGCTGTACGCGGGGCGCGCCTTCTCCCTCCAGGTGACCCGCTTCGACCAGACGGCGAGCGGGCTGATCCAGGACGTGGCGGTGGGGGCTGATTGGCTCGCCCGCGGCGGGCCCGCCCTGCCGTCGCGGCGGGTGCACTATGAGCTGCAGAACGTGGGCGCGATCGAGAACGACGGGTGGGAGATGCAGGGCATGCTCGCGCGCGGCCCGCTCACCCTGTCGGGCACCCTGGCCCTGGTGGACAGCCGCGTGCGCCGCCTGGCCCCCGGCTACCTGGGCGACCTGCGGCCCGGCGACCGCGTCCTGGCCGTCCCCGGCCGCACCGCGTCGCTCGCCGCCGAGTGGGAGCGCGGACCCTGGTCGGCCGGGGTCACGGCGGCGCGTGCGTGGGACTGGATCAACTACGACCGCCTGGCGCTGGCTCGCGACTTCAGCGCTCAGGCCCGCCTCCCGCGCGAGATGCTGGGCCCCGTGCTGCGCGAGTACTGGCGCGACTACGACGGGAGCACGGACCTGCGCCTCACCGCCACGCGCCAGGTGGGCGCGCGGCTGTGGCTCACCGCCGGGGCCGACAACCTCCTCGGCGGGCAGGTGGGCGAGCCGGACAACGCCACCATCCGCCCCGGGCGGTCCACCACGCTGGGTGTGCAGGCGAGCTTCTGATAGGGTACGGGCGATCTGGGGTGTTGAGTAGATGGACCCCAACCCGTGAGCCCTTTCGATGAAAGCCGCCGTTCCCGAACTGGTCGCGGAGTTCCTCTCCGCCACCTCGCGACTGCCCGAGGATCGCGCCGCCGACCTGGCGGGCGTCTCCATCCCCACGCTTCAGCGCTGGATCCGCCAGACGCCACGCATCCTGCGCCCTCCCGTTCGGGAGCGGATCACGCGGTACCTCCAGACGTAAGCCTCACACAGAGACACGGAGGCACAGAGACGAAGTCATCTCTGTGCCTCTGTGTTTCTGTGTGTGGTCAGAGCTGGTCGTCGGCGGCGTCGCGGCTCGGCGGCGGCGGCGGGGTGAATTCGGCGCTCTCCTGCTCGGTGAGGAGGCGGAAGGTCTCCTCGGCGCCGGAGACGTTGGCGCCCAGCGGGAACCACCAGAACTGGATCAGCGAGTCGATCTGGTTGTTGCTCGAGTTCTGGGCGTGGTAGTACCAGGTGGTGCCGGCCCGCACCGGTATGCACATCGAGCTCGGATTCACGTTCATGGTCTTGTTCCAGTTCTTCGCGAACGAGCCGACGGTTCCGCCCAGCACCTCGAACCAGTTCTGCGACGTGTAGATCGAGCCGTAGGCGAATGAGCTCTTGTCGCCGCGGCTCGGGGCAACCACCTGCACCACGGCGAAGCCGTCCGTGTTGGCGCGGACGCCCTGCACCGCGAGGTTGGTTCCCTGCGCCACGATGTACCCGGACCCGACCATCGCGGCGGGGGCGGCCGGCGTGGTGCCGACCAGGTTCTGGGTCTCGACTGTGGACATGCGGACCTCCGGGATAGGGGTTGAGCTATAAAATGTCCTGTGTTAACAGGACGTTCGCACTCTATGCCGGAGCAATTCACCACACAAGAGTTTCGTGACGGGACGAAAAAGAGGCACGGAGAATGAAGTCATCTCCGTGCCTCTGTGCCTCCGTGTGAGCCCCGTCGTTCAGGGCATCTCGTCGTCGTCCCCCGACCGCTCGTTCTCACGCGGGCGCAGGCGCGGCTGCTGGCCGAAGTTGTAGCTGAAGCTCAGGAACACGCCGCGCGCGCCCATGCGGCGCTCCGTCTCCTGGTAGAAGCGCTCGTCTTCGGTAAGCGAGCGGAAGCGCATGGTGTTGAAGGGGTCCACGATGCGCATCGTCACGCTGGCGCGGTCGCCCATCAGCTTCTGGCGCAGCGCCACGTTGAACATGGAGCGGCCGGAGATGCGCCCCTGCTCGGTGGCCATCGGCGCGCGGTACATCAGGAAGGTCTGCGCGTCCAGCCGCTGGGTGATGCGCAGCGTGGCGTTGGCCCGCGCCGACCAGCCGAAGGCGTCGCTCCCCACGTCGGTGCCGATGTTGCTGGCGTCCGTCACCTGCCGGAACGCGCTGATGCCGCCGAAGCCGGTGAGCCGCCCCCGGCGCAGCGAGGCGTTGAAGTCGGCGCCGTACGAGTCTGTCGTGGCCACGTTCTGGAAGGTGGTGGTCGCCACCCCGGTGGAGTCGTCCACCGTGGTGAAGCGCCGCACCGCGTCCGTGGTGTGGCGGAAGAACGGGGTCACCTGCAGCGTCCCCAGGTTGCCCGACTGCTGGAAGCCCGCCTCGAACGAGTGGGTGTACTCCGGCTTCAGGAACGGGTTGCCGCGGAAGACGTTGAGCGGATCTTCCACGCGGCCGAACGGGTTGAGCTGGAAGGTGCGGGGCCGCTCCACGCGCTTGGAGTAGCTCGCCTTCAGCTGCCGCGAGTCGCTGAGATTGTAGGCGACCAGCGCGCTCGGGAAGTAGCTGCCGTAGCTGTTCTCGAAGGTCTCGCCCGTGGTGGCCAGGTTGAACTCGTTGTCCGCCCGCTCCACGCGCAGCCCGCCCTGCAGGTCGAAGCTCCCCACCGAGCCGCCCAGCACCGCGTAGCCGGCGTGCACCCGCTCGTCGTACGCAAAGGTGTTGCTGCGCGTGGCGTCCGTCTGGTACGCGTTCACGTCGTACGAGAAGAGCGACGCGTCGAAGTCGCTGTCCAGCTGGCGCAGCGTGCCGCGGTAGCCCGTCTCCAGCCGCACGCGCTCGCCCAGCGGGCGCGTGTAGTCCGCCGTGAGCGTCCAGTTGCGGGTGCGCTCGTCGTTCGCCTGCGTCTCCAGGAAGGGGAGCGCGTCGGCGGCGGTGCCGTCCAGCAGGAGCTGCTGCTCGGTGAAGCGGGTGAGCTCGTCCTCGTTGTTGCGGTCGAAGCGCAGCTCCGTGGCGAACTCGTTCTGGCGCGGGCGGATGGTGTGCCGGTAGCCGAGCACGTAGTCCATCCTCAGCTCGCTCCCGTCCTCCTCCGCCCGCCGGTCGCGCACGCCCACCAGCGCGCGCGACTGGTCCAGCTCGCGGTACCGGTTGAAGTCGCTGCGGTCCGCGCCGCGCGTGCTCAGCAGCAGGCTCGTGTGCACGACGTCGCGCGCCCCCAGCTTGTACTCGGCGCTCGTGTTGAGCGTGTGCGAGATGGGCGCGAAGGCGCCGCTCCCCTCCTGCTCCAGGTAGGTGAGCGGCGTCAGGTAGCGGTTCTCGCGGAAGGTGAAGCCCGTCGTCTCCCGGTCGTCGCGCATGAAGCCGTAGTTGCCGAACAGCGTGAGCGCGCCGCGCTGGTAGCCCAGGTTGCCGGACACGTTCACCTGCCCGGTCGATCCGCCGCCCGCCGTGACCCCGCCGCTCAGCCCCAGCTCCGTGTTCTGGCGCAGCACCACGTTCACGATCCCCGCCATCCCCTCGGGATCGAACTTGGCGGAGGGGTTGGGGATCACCTCCACCCGGTCCACCATGTTGGCGGGGAGCTGGGCCAGGAAGGCGCCGAGCTGCTCGCCGCGCATGGGCGAGGGGCGGCCGTTGATCTGCACCACCACGTTCTCGTTGCCGCGCAGGCTCACCTTGCCGTCGATGTCCACCTCCACGGAGGGGACGTTGCGCAGCGCGTCCACCGCGTTGCCGCCGGCCGCCGCGGGCATGTCGCGCACGGAGTAGGTGTTGCGGTCGGGGGCCAGCGACGCCTCGCGCCGCTCGGCCGTGACGGTGAGCCCCTCGAGGGCGACGGCGGACGCGGCCAGGCGGATCGTCCCCACCTCCGCCGTCGCCTCCGCGGGGGTGATGGCGATGCCGCCGCGCGTGGTGGGCGTGTGGCCCAGCGCGCTCACCCGCAGCAGGTAGCGGCCCGGCCGCAGCCCCGGGATGCGGAAGGTGCCGTCCGCGCCCGTCAGGATGCCGGTGACGAGCGACGAGTCCGCGGCGCTGCGCACCTCGGCCGAGGCGGAGCGGATCGGCTGGCCGGTGGCCGCGTCCACCACGGTGCCGCGGATCTGGCCCTCGCCCTGGGGCGTCTGCGCGCCCGTCCTCGCTCCCTGGCCCGCCGGGCGCTGGGCGACCGCTACATCGGCGGCGCCCACCAGCAGCGCGGCCGCTATGATCGTGGCGTGTCTCAAGATACGGCTTCCCTCATCAGGGTACCGGGCGGCCACCATCCCGCCGCCCACAGCTCTACGCAAGGCCATACAGCCACCCTCCCCGAAACGTTTGCGGAGGCCCGGGGGCGCCTGCAAGGAAACGGCCGGGGGGGTGCACAGGCGGAGGGGAACTGGCGAATCGTGAGTACCTCAAGCACCTTGTCGGCCCACGCGGGCAGCGGCCCGCGCTACGCACATCCAACCCGGACTACGATGGCCCACCTGAGCGCCCCCATCTCGCTGCCGCCCACGCCCATCCAGCGCGTGCTCTCGCCGTTCGCGCGCTTCTTCAAGCTGGAGTCGGCGGGCGGGATCGTGCTGATCGCCTGCACGCTGGCCGCCGTGATCTGGGCCAACTCGCCCTGGGCCGATGCGTATCATCACCTGTGGGAGACGGAGCTGGGCGTGAGCCTGGGCGGGTGGTCGATCTCGCACACCATCCACCACTGGATCAACGACGGCCTGATGGCCGTGTTCTTCTTCCTGGTGGGGCTGGAGATCAAGCGCGAGGCGCTGGTGGGGGAGCTGGCGTCGGTGCGCCGCGCCACCCTCCCCGCCGCCGCCGCGCTGGGCGGGATGGTGGTGCCGGCGCTCATCTACACGGCCTTCAACCTGGGCGGCGAGGGCGCGGCGGGGTGGGGGATTCCCATGGCGACGGACATCGCCTTCGCGCTGGGCGTTCTGGCGCTGATGGGACCGCGCGTGCCGCTGGCGCTCAAGGTGTTCCTGACGGCGCTGGCCATCGTGGACGACATCGGCGCCGTGCTGGTGATCGCCGTCTTCTACACGGGGCAGATCTCGTGGGGGGCGCTGGCGGCGGGCCTCGGGGTGCTGGGGCTGTGCGCGCTGGCCAACCGGCTGGGAGTGCGCGGGCCGCTTCCGTACATCGTCCTGGGCCTCGTGGTGTGGAGCTGCTTCCTGGCGTCGGGCGTGCACGCCACGGTGGCCGGCGTGCTCCTGGCGATGACCATCCCCGCGCGCACGCGCATCGACGAGGACGAGTTCGTGGAGCACGCGGGCAACGCCTTGGACGCCTTCCGCGATGCCTGTTCGAGCGCCACCACGGTGCTCACCAACGTGCGCCAGCAGGCCGCCCTGCAGTCGCTGGAGAGCGCGACCGAGGCGGCCCAGGCGCCGCTTCAGCGCATCGAGCACGACCTGCACACGCCCGTGGCGTTCATCATCATCCCCCTCTTCGCCCTGGCCAACGCGGGCGTGACCCTCTCCGGCGGCATCGCCGACGCGTTCACGCACCCGGTGACGCTGGGCGTGGTCGCGGGCCTGGTGATCGGCAAGCCCATCGGCATCACGCTCTTCTCCTGGCTCGCGGTGCGCGCCGGCCTCGCCGAGCTCCCCGCGGGCGTCAAGTGGCGCGCCATCCACGCAGTGAGCTGGCTGGGCGGCATCGGCTTCACCATGTCGCTGTTCGTCGCCAACCTCGCCTTCCCCCAGGGCGCCCACATCGACGAGTCCAAAGTCGGCATCTTCGCCGCCTCCATCGCCGCCGGCATCGCCGGGTGGTTCTTCCTGCGCGGCGTCATCAACCCGGCCTCACACAGAGACACGGAGGCACAGAGATGAACTTATCTCTGTGCCTCTGTGTCTCTGTGTGAGCCTTCTTCTATTCTGCTGCTTCCGTGACGAGCGCGTGCACCGTGCGGCGCAATTTCTGGATGCGGTTGGGAGCGTCCGTGTTGTACACCCGGTTGCTCAGCAGCACCGCCCAGGTCTGGTTCGCGGGATCCACCCACAGCGAGGTGCCGGTGAAGCCCGTGTGCCCGAACGCGCGGTCGCTCATGCTGCGCCCGACGGGGCCCGTGCCGTTGGCGGAAGGCGTCTCCCACCCCAGCGCGCGCGTGCCCTTCTGGCGCACGGCGAAGGTGTCGATGGTCTCCGCCTTCAGCACCCGCACACCCTCCAGCCTCCCGCCGCTGGCCAGCATCGCGGAGTAGCGCGAAAGGTCGCCGGCGGTGGAGAAGAGGCCCGCGTTCCCCGCCACCCCCCCCAGCTTGCGGGCGATGGGATCGTGCACGACACCGGCGACGGGCTTGCCGGCCGCCGACTTGTAAGTGGGCGCGCAGCGGGCGCAGTCCGCGCCGGGGTTGAAGCGGGTGGCGTTCATCCCCAGCGGCTTCCACACGCGGCGCTCCAGCAGGGCCGGCACCGGCTCCCCGCCCGCGCGCTCCAGCGCGGCGAAGAGCACCACGAATCCCACGTCGCTGTACACCGCCTTCTCGCCCGGCTCGCGCAGGAGCGGCGTGGCGATCAGCGAGGCCAGGCGCGCCTCGGCGGTGGCGCCGCGCGTGCCGGCGCCCGCGGGCAGGCCGGAGGTGTGGGCCAGCAGGTGGCGGATCGTCACCCGGTCCTTTGCGCCGCCGGCAAACTCCGGCAGGTAGCGCGAGACCGGCGCGTCCAGCTCCAGGCGGCCGTCTTCGTGGAGGAGCATCGCCGCCGTGGTGGTGGCTACCACCTTGGTGAGCGAGGCCAGGTCGTACACGGTGCGCTCGGCATCCACGGTCTCGCCGTGGGAGGCGGTGGCGCCCACGCCCTGCACCAGCTCCGCGTGCCCGCCGCGCCCCATCGCCAGCGCCGCGCCGGGGAAGGCGCCCCTGCGCACCTCGGCGCGCACGGCCGCCACCGCGCCCTCCAGCGGACGGCGGGAGAGCGCGGGGACGATGTCGTCGGCGCGCAGGGTGGGCACCGGCACGGCGTGGGCGGCGGCAAGCACCACCGGCGCGATCTCGTGGTGGCGGCCTTCGCCCCACGCCGCCGAGGCGGCCACCGGCGCCGTGCCTGCCACCAGCACGCCCACTGCGCGTCGCCAGCGGGCGGGAATCCGGAGAAGATGGTTACGCATCGTGGCTTCCTCGTTCTCGTGCCGGAGGGCGGCCGTGGGGCCGCCCTCCGGCGTTCGCGCGGGCGAGCCGGAAGGGCTCACCCGACGATCGGGCTCAGGACTGGCGTCCGCCCTGGCGGCGGGTACCCTTCTCACCGCGCTGCGCCTGGGCCTGCGCCAGGTTGCGGTCGAACTGCGCGCGCTGCTCGGCGGTCAGCACCGCGCGGACGCGGGCGATCTGCTGCTGCCGGCGCTGCTGGACCTCGGCGCGGCGCTTCTGGAACTCGGCCCGCTGCGCCTCGGTCAGCTGCGGGCGCTCGCCGCGCTGGCCCTGCGTGCGCTCACCCTGCGGACGAGCCGCGCGCTCAGGCCGGCCTTCCTGGAAGATCTGGCGGATCTGCTGCCGCTGCGCATCCGTGAGCGTGATGCCCTGGAAGAGGCGCTCCTGGCGCCCACCCTGGCGGCGCCCCTCGGCGGCGTGCTGCTCGTGCCCCCGGGCGGGCTGCTGCTGCTGCGCGGCGGCGTCGTGCGCCGAGAACGCGGCGCCCAGCGCCAGCGCCAATCCGAAAACCTGGTTGCGTCGCATCGTTGTTCTCTCTCGTTGGGTTGGTTTCGGGCGGTATGGCCCCCTTCACGCAACCAACCTAGCGGGAGGATGCTAAACCCAAGATTAACAACGAGATGAGCGGAAGATTAGATTCAGGGAGGGATCCTTCTCCGTGTCTCTGTGCCTCTGTGTGAGGCTGCCGTTCATGGGGCGGGGAAGACCGCCTGGAACACACTCCCCGTGGGCCCGGACTCGGCCAGCTCCAGCCGCCCGCCGTGCGCCTCGGCGATCCAGCGGGCGATGGGGAGGCCCAGCCCCGCGCCCGCCGCGCTCCCCTCCGCGCGCGCATGGCTCCCGCGGAAGAAGGGCTCGAAGATCCTCGCCCGCGCCTCCTCCGGCACGCCGGGGCCCGTGTCGCTGACGCGGAGCCGGTACTCGCCGCCCTCCGCAAAGGCCTCCACGCGGACTCGCTCGCCGGGGCGGCCGTGCTTCACCGCGTTCTCCACCAGGTTGAGCACCAGCCGCCGCAGGAGGTCCGCGTCGCCGCGGATCGGAAGCTCGTCCATCACCTGTGTGGAGAGTTCTACACCCTTCTGGGCAGCAAGGTTGCGCAGGGAACGCGTGGCGTCGGCCGCCACCTCGCCCAGGTCGGCCCCGGCCAGCCGGAGGGGATACTGGCCGGCCTCCGCGCGCGAGTAGGTGAGCAGGTCGTGCACGATGCGCCCCAGACGCTCCGCCTCGCCCCCCACGATGCCCAGCGCCTCGCGGTACTCGGCGGGGGAGCGCTCGCCCGCGAGCGCCAGCTCCGTCTCCGCGCGTACGACGGCCACGGGGGTGCGCAGCTCGTGCGCCGCCTCGGCCATGAAGCGGCGCTGCTGCTCGAAGGCGCGCTGCAGGCGGTCGAGCAGCTCGTTGAGCACCAGCGCCAGCGATCCCAGCTCGTCGCGCGGATTGCTCACGGGCAGGCGGTCGCCCAGCCGCGCCGCGCCGATGCGGGCGGCGCGGCTCGTCATCTCCCCGATGGGCGCCAGGCTGCGCCGCACCAGGATCGACCCGGGGATCACCGCGATGGCCAGCGTCACCACCACCGCCAGCGCCAGCGCCACCCGCGCCTGCTCGCGCATCGTCCGCTCCGCGCGCGTGGACCCGATCACCGCCAGCACCATCCCCCGCCGCCGCAGCCGCACCCCGGACACGCGCACGTGCGGGTCGCCCGGCCGCAGCCGGATCAGGGTGCTGTTCGGCCGCCGCCCCAGCGGGATCGCGGCCAGGATGGCGGCCGGCGCCACGGGCACGAAGAGCTCCTCGGCGATGGGCGGGCCGAAGCGCGCGGGCGTGGACTCCGCCAGCAGCGCGCCGGCGGAGTCGATCAGGAGCACTCGCCGGTCGGGCGCGCGGAAGCGCCTCACCGCCGGCACCAGCCGCTCCTCGCGGCGTCCGCCGGTGGCGAGCAGGGTGCCGCCGGTCTCCACCTGCGACCAGGTGGAGCGGCGGGAGGCGAGGCGGTCGAGGAGGGAGTAGGTGGCCACCGCCATCGCCACCAGGGCGAGCGCCAGGAGGGCGGCGTACCAGAGCGAGAGGCGCAGGCGGATGGAGTCAACCCGCAGCCGCATCGTCGCCTCCGGCGTCGGTGAGCACGTAGCCGGCGCCGCGCCGGGTGTGGATCAGCGGGTGCTCGGAACCCGCGTCGATCTTGCGGCGCAGGCGGTTGATGTACACCTCGATGGAGTTGGACGCGGGGTCGTACCTCTCGTCCCACACCTTGTCCGAGATCTCGGCGCGCCCTACCACGCGGCCGGTGTTCCTCACCAGGTACTCCAGCAGCGCGTACTCCTTGGTGGTGAGGGAGATGGGCTCGCCGGCCCGGGTGGCGGTCTGCGCGTTGGTGTCCAGCTCCAGGTCGGCCACGCGCAGCACGGCGGGCGCCAGCGTCTCGCCGCGCCGCAGCAGGGCCCGCAGGCGCGCGCGCAGCTCGCCCAGCGCGAACGGCTTCACCATGTAGTCGTCGGCGCCCAGCTCCAGCCCGCTGATGCGGTCTTCCACCCCGTCTCGCGCGGTGAGGATCAGCACCCGCGCCGCGTTCCCCCGCTCGCGCAGCCGCCTCAGTACCTCGAACCCGTCCGGCTCGGGGATGCCGATGTCCAGCACGATGGCGTCGTACGGGTTCACGTTGGCCAGGAAGAGCGCGTCCTTCCCCGTCCCCGCCACGTCCACGGCGAACGCGCTCTCCCTCAGGTACCTCTCCACCGCGCTCGCCAGCCGGGCCTCGTCTTCCACCACCAGGATGCGCATCCGTTTCTCCGTGCCTCCGCGTGAGGCCCGCCGTTCAGTCGATCGGCTTCAGGCCCGCGACGATGCTCTCGCGGCGCGGCTCCAGGAAGGGCGGCAGCACCACCTTCTCACCGAGCGTCGCCGGGTCCTCGTCCACCCCGAAGCCGGGGCCGTCGGTGGCGATCTCGAAGAGGATGCCGTTCGGCTCGCGGAAGTAGAGGCTGTGGAACCAGAAGCGGTCCACCTCGCCGCTGTTGGCGATGCGCAGCTCGTTGAGGCGCGCGCCCCAGGCGTCGTAGTCCGCGTCCGGGATGCGGAACGCCACGTGGTGAACGCCCCCCGCGCCCGGCCGCGCCACCGGGACGTCCGGCTGCTCGGCCACGTGGAGCTCGGCGCCCGGCCCGCCCGCGCCCATCTCGTACACGTGCACCGTGTGCTTCGCGTTCTCCGGGTGCTCGTAGGTGCGCACGGGGCGCATGTTGAGGGCGCGCTGAAGCAGCGCGTCCGTGGGCGCCAGGCGAGGCACGCTCAGCACGATGGGCCCCAGCCCGCGGATCTGGTGCTCGGCCGGCACGGGGCTGCGCTCCCACGGGTGCGCCTCGCCCGCGCCGCCGTCGTCGATCAGCGAGAGGCGCTGCCCCTCCGGGTCCTCCAGGTCCAGCGTCATCCGCCCGTCGCGCTCCAGCACCTCGCCCGCCGTCACGCCCTTGTCGCGCAGGTGAGCCGCCCACCACTCCATCGACTCGGCGCCCGCCACGCGCAGGTGAGTGCGCGCGATGGAGCGCGTCCCGCGCCGCTCGGGCTGCACCGGCCAGTCGAAGAAGGTGAGGTCGCTCCCGGGGCTCCCCACCGCGTCGGCGTAGGAGAGGTGGTAGGCGCTCACGTCGTCCTGGTTCACGGAGCGCTTCACCAGCCGCATCCCCAGCGTGCGCGTGTAGAAGAGGTGGTTCTCGCGGATCTGCGCCGAGACCGCCGTCAGGTGGTGGATTCCAGTCAGCTCCATGAGATCCTCTCCGGTATGCCCGTTTGGGGCAGTGAAACCAGCATTCCGTTAGGCGCGTGACCCCTACGCCGCGCCCGTCGTTCCCCAACCGCCAGCGTGCGGACACGCTGCCCGCGTACACCGCTCTTGTTGCGCCGACCTCACACGGTGCTTCCGTGGAACTCTTGTACTATCATCGCGTTCGCGCCTATCTTTCCACTGCGTTGTTGCGCGAGTGTGCCCCAGAGGAGGCGTGTCATGCAATCCAGAGCCGAGTACCGGCTGCGCCGTCCGGACCCGAAGCGCGAGACGTCCGAGAGGGCCCTGCGTGAGATCGGCGCCGGGTCACGGCCAGGCCCCACGCTCGCCGCACTGACCGCTCAGACGATCAGGCGCGCGCAGTACCTGATGGCCCGCAAGGCATTCCCCACCGACACCGCGCTCGCCGAGGCCATCGGCGTGCATCGCAGCCAGATCACCCGGTGGAAAGCGGGCGACCCCGCCAGCCCCGAGAACGCGTGGCTCCTGCGCGACCTCGCCTTCGCCGCCGAGACCCTCGCCGAGCACCTCGATCCGGCGGCTTCCCACGCGTGGCTCCACGGGCGCAGCCCCGAACTCGGCGGCGAGACGCCTCTGGAGGCGATCCGGGGCGGGCGTGTCGCGGACGTGCTCATGGCTCTCCAGGCCCAGGTGGGCGGCGCGTACTTTTGAACCCTGCCCGCGGATTCGCGCATGGTACGCTGTGGCGCGTGTTTCCGTGGGATCCAGCCGCGCCGGAGGGTGCTCCCCACTCGGACCAGTCAGTGGCGCCCGCCCGCTTCCAGAACTATGGGCGGTTCGACCTGCAAGGGAAGCCGCCGGTGCTCTACCTGGCGGAATCGCCCGCCCACGCGGTCGCCGAGGCTCTTCGCGGGCAGCTGCGCGACCCGTCGCGCGAGCGGGGCCTGCGCCATTCCCTCACCGACAGCGACCTCGTCGCCGGCGGATTCCCGCGTGCGCTCGTGGAGGTGCGTCTCCCGGCCGCCCTCGCGAAGCGCATCCCGGACACGAGCGAGGGACGAACGCTCCTCCGTTTCGGCATCCGCGCCGATCACCTCGCGTCGAAGCTGCGCGGACTCACGCAGGGCGCCACCCGCCGCATCCACTCCCACCCGGATGCCGTTCCCGGCTTCGTATGGTCGAGCCGGTTCGGCGGCGACTGGCACGTCGTCCTGCTCTTCCTGGACCGCGTGTCCCTGCACGAGCTGGTCTTCGGGACACCGGAGCCGCTGCGCCTGGATCATCCGGCCGTGCTGGAAGCCGCCACCGCCCTGCACGTAGACGTCGTGCACACCGTGCGCCGCGCACACAGAGACACAGAGGCAGGGAGATGAAGTCCTTCTCTGTGCCTCCGTGTGAGCCTTCAGTTAGGCCTTGACGGCCTGCACGTCGAGCGTGATGCGGATGTCGTTGGCCACGAGCAGGCCGCCGGTCTCGAGCGCCTGGTTCCAGGTGAGGCCGAAATCGCGGCGGTCGATGACCAGCGAGGCGCTGAACGCGGCGCGGTCGCCGCCCCACGGGTCGCGGCCGCGGCCCTCGTCGGCCGTGTCCAGGGTCACCTCGCGCGTCACGCCGCGGATGGTGAGGTCGCCCGTCACGCGGAAGCGGTCGTCGGCCACGCGCTCCACGGCGCGGCTGCGGAAGGTGATCGACGGGA
>DASVSA010000590.1:0-2857 GCA_036388335.1 Longimicrobium sp.
GGAAATCGCCGCGCTCGTTGCAACGCACTAACGCACTCACGCACTCACGCACTAACGCACGCACCCTGACACTCGCACCGGAACCATCATCCCCATGGCCCGCATCCAGCTCGTACGCATCGCACACGCCCGCTCGGGCGACAAGGGCGACACCGCAAACGTGGGTCTGATCGCGCTGCGGCCGGAGTTCTATCCGCACCTGGTGAGGGAGGTGACCAGGGAGCGCGTCAAGGAGCACTTCACCGGGATCGTGCATGGTGACGTGGAGCGCTTCGAGCTTCCCAACCTGGAGGCGCTCAACTTCCTCCTTCACAACGCGCTGGGCGGGGGCGGCACCGTGTCGCTCAAGACCGACGCGCAGGGGAAGGTGCTCTCCACCGCGCTGCTGAGGATGGAGATCGAGGTGCCGGACGAGGTGCTCCAGGCCGCCGGCGCCGCCTGATGTACGGCACGGTCCTCGTGGGGCGCGAAGGGGCCGTCGCGCGCCTCACGCTCAACCGGCCCGAGAAGCGCAACGCCCTCAGCGCCGAGCTCGTGTCCGACCTCAAGGCCGCGCTGCGCGAGGCGGATGCGGATGATGGTGTGCGCGTGGTGGCGATCAGCGGGGCGGGGAAGGACTTCTGCTCCGGCGCCGACCTTTCCGCGCTGAGGAAGATCGCCGGGGCGTCGGTGATGGAGAACCTGGCGGACGTGGACGAGCTCGCCGAGCTCTTCCTCCTGCCGCGCCGCATGCGCAAGCCAGTGGTTGCGTGCGTGCGCGGGAGGGCGCTGGCGGGCGGGTGCGGTCTCGCCACCGCGTGCGACCTCGTGCTCGCGGCGGAGGGGGCCCAGTTCGGGTACCCCGAGACGCGCATCGGCTTCGTGCCGGCCATGGTGATGGCGATCACGAGGCGCAACGTGTCGGAGAAGCGCGCGTTCGAGCTCCTGGTGCGCGGGCTCCCCTTCTCCGCCGCCGAGGCGGAGCGGATGGGGCTCATCAACCACGTGTTCGCCGACGACGCGTTCGACGCGGAGACGGACGCGGTGCTCCGCGACCTGGCGGAGCGCAGCCCGTCGGCCGTACAGCTCGCCAAGCGCCTCCTCTACAACTCGGATGGCCTGGGCTTCGACGCCGCCGTGCGCGCCGGCGCCGACATCAACGTGGTGGCGCGGATGACGGAGGACATGCAGGCGGGCGTCGCGCGCTTCCTGGAGCGGAGCTGACCGTGCGCATCACCCCGGAAGCGGCGTTCCATTGGAAGCTGCGGCTCTTCTTCGCGGGAGCCATCTTCTTCCTCCTGGGGATCTTCCTGGATCGCCGCCCGCTCATCATGGCCGCCATCGTGACGCTCGGCATCGGGCTCGTGCTCCGCTTCCTCTCGCGCAAGCCGCCCGCGGAGGTGCATCCGTCGTGGTACGAGGATGAAGACCAGGACTCGCACGGAGACACGGAGGCACAGAGATGACTTCATCTCTGTGCCTCCCGTTTTTTCAGCGCAGGATCGTGATGGGATCCACGCGGGTGGCGCGGCGGACCGGGACGAGGAGGGCGATGGTGGCGCAGACGAGGAGGACTACGGTCGCGAGGCCGAGCGCGACCGGGTCGAGGGGGGCGACGCCGTAGAGGAGGTTGCTCACCATGCGCCCGACGGCGACCACGCCCAGGGCGCCGGCGAGCAGCCCCACCGCCATCCAGGCCCCGCCCTGCCGCAGGACGAGGGCGGCGATGGCGCCCGGGGTGGAGCCGAGGGCCATGCGCACCCCGAACTCCCGCTCGCGCGCGGTGGCCATGGCGGCGAACATGGCGTACACCCCCACGGAGGCCAGGAGGAGCGCCAGCGCGCCGAAGCCCGTCATCAGGAGCATGGGGAGGCGGCGGCCGGAGAGGCGCTCGGCCACGATGGTGGACAGCGGGGTGGGGTCGCGCAGCGGGAGGTCGGGGTCGAGGCCCGTCAGCGTGCGCTGGAAGGGGCGCACCAGGGCGAGCGGATCGCCATCCGTGCGCACCACGAAGTCGCGCCCGGACCACGCGAAGTCCTGGCGGCCACTGGCGTAGGCCATCGGCTCAGGGGCGGGGAGCGCGGGGTCCACCCGCACGTCGTCCACGATCCCCACCACCACGCCCCACCGCTCGGCGGTGTGCGGGCTGATGCGGATGCGCGACCCCAGCGCGCCTCCCTCCGGCCAGTAACGGCGCGCCATCGTCTCGCTCACCACGATCGCGGGCGCCGCGGAGGGCGCGTCCTCCGGCCCGAAGGTACGCCCGCGCAGGGTGCGGATCCTCATGGCGCGGAAGTACGCGTCGGACACGGCCATGTACCGGATGAAGACGGGCGAGTCGTTGCCCACCGCCTTCCCCTCGATGCTGAGGCTGTTGCTGCTCATGGTGGAAGACGGGATCTGCGTGGTGGTGGCGACTCCGCGCACGCCGGGGAGCACCGCCACCGCTTCCTCCAGCCGGCGGAACATGTCGGCGCGCCCCTCCGGCGTGGGATATTTGGCCGAGGGGAGCTCCACGCGGGCGGTGAGCACGCCGCGCGGGTCGAAGCCGAGTGGAGCCGAGGTCATCGCCCACAGGCTGCGCACCAGCAGCCCCGCGCCCGCCAGGAGGCTCAGGGAGATGGCGATCTGCCCCGCGACCAGCACGCCGCGCAGGTGCCGCGAGCGGCGGCCCTCGCTCGCGCCGCGCCCCTCCTCGCGCAGCGTCCGCTGCGGGTCCCAGCGCCCGGCGGCCAGCGCGGGGGCCAGGCCGAACACGGCGCCGGTGCACAGCGCGGCCAGAAGCGTGACGGCCACCGCGCCCCCGTCCAGCGACAGCTCCGCGTACGGCGGCAGCGCGGGGAGCGCCAGCTTGCTGAGCGCGGCGAGGCCCAAAGAC
>DASVSA010000591.1:0-13196 GCA_036388335.1 Longimicrobium sp.
GTCGGCGTGCGGTCGCAGCCCACGAGCGTTAGGCAGGCAAGTGCCAGTCCTGTCACGATTTGGAGACGTGATCGCGGCCGAAGGGGCGTTTGCCTACGTGGCGCGGTAGAGTTCCCTGCCCTTTCGGTTCCACCCGATAAACAACCTTGCACAGATACCTTCCTGAATAGAATGTGAGTGCACCTGTTATAAGTGGATGCGGATCTGCCGAGGGTTGTCGCTTCAGCCGACCGCACTCGGACCGAAATGCATGTTTCGTTCCAAAATTAGTCGTGAAGAAATAGGAACCGGTGGGATGTGATCCGGACTCTCTTCCCAGTCAGGCGGTTCTCCCGTGGAACCTCGGAAGGCGCGTCGTCGTGCTGCTTTGGTCTAGAACTCCCTGCGGTGGCTGAAGCCACCGGCACACGTCCATCTGGACGAACGACCACGTCGTCCGAGCGGCGGGATTCCTGGTGCGGTATACGCAGCACGATGTGGGGCGCTGGCGCAGGCGCAGGCGGGATGATCGGCCGGACCCTAGTCTAAGGGTGCGATGGAACGTTCGGTACGTGAACTCGCTGCAGGATTCCACTCTCCAGATTGAGGTGCTGAACCGGGACCGTGGGCTCGGCGATGCGAACTCCGATCCCGAGCCAGAGGCACGGGTCAGCTTCGAGGCGGAGCGGGCGGAAGGGGCGGGCGCGACGAGTCGCGCCGCTGCAGGGATGCACGCGCGATGGGGGCGTCGAGCAGACACGGACGATGCGCCCCCCTCTGGTTTTCCGGTCCCGCCGCGCGAGCTTCCGTCAGGCCGGCTTTACCCTCCACCCCGGCAGGCCGTCCCTTCCCACACGCGCGTCCAGCGGCCCCCGCGGTCGGCGGAGACGGCCTGGTACCAGCTGTCCCGCTCGCCGAAGACCTGCACCAGCATGTCGGCGCCGCCCGTGCGGTTCCAGTTGAGGTGGTCCACCAGCTTGGGGGCGCGCTTGCCCACCTTCCGGTAATCCGCCACCTCGGTGTAGAACGGGTTGTAGCCGGTGCGCTGCTCGTACGAGGCCACGAAGAAGACGCTCCACCCCTCCTGCTCCGGCGCGCCCACGCCCAGCTGGTCGCCCACCAGGAAGGTGGATGCCATCTCCGGCTGCCCGCCGCGCGCCACGTCCACCGCCTGCAGGTCGCGCTGGGCGCCGGGCCAGCTGCGGGGGCGGGGGAGGCCGTTCTGAAGCACCAGCCGCTCGGCGATCAGCGGGCCGTAGCGGCGGATGGGGCCGGCCACCTGCGGCGGCGAGTACTCGCCCACCACGTTCGGCTCCAGCCCCCGGCGGAAGGCGATGAACTCGCGCTCCGCCGCCGCCGCGGCCACCGTGGTCACCAGCCCCAGGCCGCTGGGCACGCCGCAGCCGCTCACGGGCCCGTTGGCCTGCACCGTGGCCGTGCCCACCTGCGCGCCGCGCCGGAAGAGCACGAACTGCGAGTTGGGCTCCATCACCGCGCGGCGGAAGCGCTGCTCGTACGCCTGCGGCGACACGCCGGGCGGGCGGCGCAGCGTGCGCAGCGAGTCGCCCGAGATCTCGGCCACGGGGATGATCTGCGCGCCGGTCTCGGTGCGCACCACGTGGAAGAGCACCGAGCCGGTGGGGAGCCCCAGCGATGTGGGGCCGTCGGTGACGGTGGCCACCTGCACCACGTCGCTGGCCGGGGGCGGCGGCACAACCTGAAGCGACGACCCCCCCCACTGCACGTTGTCGCAGCCGGAGAGAGCGGTTAGAATCAGGAGCGCCGCGGCGCGGGCGCTGCGGGTCGGAAAGTCTCGCATCGAAGGCCGTCTGTGAGTGCAGCGGGCCGGGCCATGATCCCGGCCCGCGGTCGTTGCGGGCCACTGGGCCCGGTGCGTGCGTGCGAGCGCAAAGAACCGGCCAGGGCCGCGCCCCGGCCAGCCAGCCTCAACCTACCGTCCCCCTCGCGGGGGTGCCAGATGATCGATCCGAGCCAGTTCCGACGCGTCATGGGGCACTTCGCCGCAGGCGTGGCCGTGGTCACCACCCTGCGGGACGACGGCGCCCCCGCCGGGCTCACCGTCAGCGCCGTGTGCTCCGTGTCGCTGGATCCCACGCTGGTGCTGGCGTGCGTGGACCGCGCCAGCGAGTCGCACGGCGTCATCCAGCAGTCGGGCGTGTTCGCGGTCAACGTGCTGCAAGAGGGCGAGGGCGAGACGCTGGCCCGCCGCTTCGGCACGTCGGACGGCGACAAGTTCCGCGGCGTGGCCTTCCACGCGGAGCGCACCGGGGCCCCCGTGCTCAACGACGCGCTGGCCTGGCTGGACTGCCGGGTGCAGCACGCGCACGAGGCCGGCGACCACACCATCTTCGTGGGCGAGGTGGAAGCGGCCGACACCCGCGAGGGCGTCCCCCTCCTTTACTACCGCGGGGGGTATGGTCGCTTTGCGCCCTGACCGCTTCGGCGGGCTGGCCCCGCGCGCCGCGCTGCTGGGCGCGGCCGTGGCCGTGACCCTGTTCGCCGCCGGCAGCCTGATCCTGTACGAGGCCGGCGGCGCGCTGGGTGCGGCCGGCGGCCTGGTGGCCACCTTCGCCGTGGCGCTTGCCGCCGGCGTGTGGGCCGGCGCCCCGGGAGCCCGCGGCGACGCCCCCCCCACCGGCCGCTGGATCTTCGCCGGGGTGTCGCTGGCGGTGGGCGGCCTCTTCGCCATCGTGTGGACGGTGGCGGGCGGGGAGCGCTTCGGCGGCCCCGCGCGCGCCGCCGCCCTCCTCCTCATGGTGGGCCTCCCCGTCTACGCCGCCGGCTTCCTCCTCCCCGCGCTGGTGGCATGGGAGCGCGCCGTATCCGCCGCCGACCGCGACGAGGACGCGGAGGATGACGGCGAGACGCTGGGCACCGTGGGCACGGCCGCCGTCTCCATGCTGGTGGGGCTCGCGGTGGGGGCCGCGCTCGCCGGGCTCGTCCTCCTCCCCGCCGTGCAGCCGGGGCCGCTGCTGATGGTGGTGGGGGCGATCCTCACCTCGCCCCTCCTCTTCCCGTCGCAGGCGCGCGCGCGCACGGAGGAGCGGGTGCTGTACGAGGCGGAGACCCCGTTCAACGTGCTGCGCGTCACCGAGACGGTGTTCGCCGAAGGACGCCAGCCGGAGCTGCGCCTCTACCAGAACGACGAGATCGAGTCGGGCGAGCTCTCGCGCAGCGGCGCTCCGTCGTTCGCCTACATCGCCGCGGCGGAGCGCTGGCTGGCCGAGACGGGGCGCCCCGGGATGTCGTATCTCTGCCTGGGCGGGGGCGCCTACACCCTGCCGCGCCGCGTGGCCGAGAAGGACCCGGCCGCCCGCGTCACCGTGGTGGAGCGCGACCCCGAGGTGACGCGCGTGGCCTACCGCTACTTCGGCCTGCGGCCGGAGCATGGGATCGTGTCGCTCCACGGCGACGCGCGCTTCGTGGCAGCCGGCCTCCCGCGCGCCTCGTGGGACCGCATCTTCCTCGACGTCTACGACGGCAGCGAGATGACCCCGCTGCACCTGGCCAGCGCCGAGGCGATGCGGGAGATGGGCGCGCTGCTGCGCCCGGGCGGCATCCTGCTGATGAACGCGATAGGCGTGGCGGGCGGGCCGGGCGCCGTGCGCCTGTGGTCCACCGTGCACACCGTGGCCGAGGTCTTCCCGCGCGTGGCCGTGTACTCGCACCTGGGGCCCGACTACCCGGACCGCCAGAACTTCCTCGTCGCCGCCGCGCCGGACGACGGGCCGGGCTTCCCCGCGCGCGCCGGGATGTTCGACGCCTGGCCGCGCGGCGAATGGCCGCGCCTCCCCGGCCTCGCCGTCTTCCGCGACTCCGACGAGCGCGTCCAGGCGGTGCGCACGGCCTGAAACGGCGGCCTCACACGGAGGCACGGAGAAACGCCCCCTCCCGCGGGTGTGCGGGAGGGGGCGTGTTGGGCGCGAGGGCTCAGCGCTTCTTCCCCTGGCGCTTGGCCTGGCGCTGCTGGGCGCGCTTCATCTCGGTCTGGTAGTACTCCATCGCCTTGGCGCGCTGGTCCAGGTGGCGCTTCATCTGCTCGCTCTGCTTGAGCTTGCTCCCCTCGGGGCCCTTGTAGCGCTGCTTGCTCATCATCCGGTTCATGAAGCGGACGATGGGGCCGCTGACGTACTTCAGCAGGAAGGCGCGCCCCTTCTTCCCTTCCTTCTCCGCCTGCGCCACCGCGTACGGAAGCGCCAGCGCCTGGTCCTGGAGGTTGCGGTGCATCTCCTCGGCGGAGCGCTTCTTTTTCTTGGCCATGATAATAGAAGTGACGTTCGCGAGTTCGGTGTTGGGCCCGGCCGGCGGCCGGGGTCCGCTGGTACCCCGCTCCCCCCGCCGTGGTCCGGCGTTGCTCCGGCGCCGCGCGGCGCCTACGTTGCCGCTCGAAACCGGGGTAGCGGGGTAAGAAGAAAGGGGCCGCGCTCCCCTCCCCGCAAGAGGCGCGACGAGTTCCTGACCGCCCCCGCGGGAACCCCATGGTCCCCGCAGGGGGACTTCGTGTAGCCGCTGCAGCGATTTCATTCGCCCGTAGACCCTTGAGAATCGCACACCTCGCCGACCTTCACCTGGGCTTCCGCGCCTATCACCGCGTCACCCCGCGGGGGATCAACGTGCGCGAGGCGGACGTGGCCGAAGCCTTCCGCCGCGCCGTCGCGCGCGTGTGCGATCTGCGGCCGGACGTGGTGCTGGTGGCCGGCGACATCTTCCATTCCGTGCGCCCCTCCAACACCTCCATCGCCGAGGCCTTCCGCCAGTTCAGTATCCTGGCGGAGCGCCTTCCCGGCGTGCCGGTGGTGATGATCGCGGGGAACCACGACTCCCCCCGCTCGTCGGACACGGGCAACATCCTCAGCCTCTTCCGCGAGATCCCCGGCGTCACCGTGGTCACGGAGGAGTGCCGCGCGGTCCGCCTGGAATCGATCGGCGCCTCGGTGATGTGCATGCCGCACAACGCCCTGCTGGCCGATCACACGGCGTCCATGGACCCAGACCCGGCGTCCGAGCACAACCTCCTCATGCTTCACGGCACCGTGGGCGGCAGCGTGGCCGAGCAGAAGATGAGGTACGTCACGGAGTACGGCGGCGCCATCGTCCCCGACACGAGCATCGGGCCGGAGCGGTGGACGTACGTGGCGCTGGGGCACTACCACCTCGTCACCGAGCTGGCGCCCAACATGTGGTACGCGGGCGGCATCGAGCGCACCTCCACCAACATCTGGATGGAGACGGGGGAGAAGGGGTTCATCCTCTATGACACCGAGCACGGCAGCGCCGACTTCCACCCGGTGGATACGCGCGCGACCGTGGACCTGCCGCGCCTCAACGGCCATGGGCTGGGCGCGGCCGAGCTGGACGAGCACATCCGCTCCGCGGTGGAGGGGGTGCCGGAGGGGATCGCGGCCAAGATCGTACGGCTGGTGATCACCGACGTGCCCCGCAACCTGCTGCGCGAGCTCGACCACCGGCGCATCCGCGAGTGGAAGGCCGAGGCGCTCCACTTCCACCTGGACGTGCGCCCGCCCGAGGTGAGGCGGCGCGTGGGCTCCGGCGCGCCCATGCGCCGGCAGACGCTGCAGGAGCAGGTCGCGTCGTACCTCCGCGGCTGGGACCCGCGCAACCCGGGGATCGAGCGCGACCGGCTGGTGGAGCTCGCCACGGCGTACGTGGACCAGGCGGGGGAGGGCTGATGCGCCTCAACTCCCTCAAGCTGCGCAACTTCCGGCAGCACGCCCGCACCGACATCAACTTCCGCGCGGGGCTCACCGGCATCATCGGGCCCAACGGGGCGGGGAAGAGCACCATCCTGGAGGCCATCGCCTGGGCCATCTACGGCGCGGCGGCGGCGCGGGGCACCAACGACACCATCCGCTTCATCCGCGCGGGGCAGGGCGCGCGGGTGGAGGTGGAGCTGCGGTTCGAGCTGGGCGGGCACGAGTACCGCGTGGTGCGCACGCTCAGCAAGGCCGAGGTGTTCCTGGATGGCGGCACGGCGCCCGTCGCGGCCACGCTGGGCGGCGCCACGGCGTACCTGCAGGGCCGCCTGGGGATGTCGCGCGAGGAGTTCTTCAACACCTACTTCACGGGGCAGAAGGAGCTCGCCTTCCTGGCGACGATGGGCGCCGCGGATCGCGGGCGCTTCCTCAGCCAGGTGCTGGGCTACGAGCGCCTGCGCCGCGCGCAGGAGCTGGCGCGCGCGCGCCGCAACGAGCTGCGCACCGAGATCCGCGCCCTGCGCGCCGCCCTGGGCGACCGCGACGAGATCGTGGGCGCCCGCCAGACCGCCGAGCGCCGCGTGGCCGACGCGCTGGAGGCCCTGCGCGCCGCCGAGCGCGAGTCCGAGGACGCGCGCGCCGGCCTCAAGCGGGTGGAGCCGCGCTGGACGGCCGCGCAGGCCGCCCGCGAGCGCTTCCGCGAGCTCACGCACGCCGCCGAGACGGCCGCCCGCGACCGCGACGCCGCCCGCCGCGACGCCGCCCGCGCCGAGGGCGAGCTGGCCTCCGTCACCAGGGCCGAGGCGGATCTGGCCCCCCTGCGCGAGCAGCTCGCCGCTCTCCCCGCGCTCACCGAGGAGTCCGCGCGCCTGGCCGAGCTCGCCCGCCAGGAGGAGCGGCGCAGGGCCCTGGCCGCGCAGCTCGCCGACGCGCAGGGGGAGATCGAGCGCACCGCCGCGCGCCTCGCCAGGCTGGACACGGCGCCCGAGCTGGAGCGCCGCTACGCCGCCGAGCTGGAGACGCTCCGCGCCCAGCGCACCGGGGCGGAGGGCGAGCTGGAGGAGCGCAAGACCACCTGGCTGCGCGACCGGCAGGACGCGGAGACCAAGCTGCTCAGCTACCGCGACCGTGGAGTGGAGCTCAAGGAGCAGATCCGGCAGATCGAGGAGCTGGGCCCCGAGGGCACCTGCCCCACCTGCGGCCGCCCCGTGGGCGACGACTACGAGCGGCTGCTGGACGAGATGCAGGACCAGTGGGTGACCATCGTGCAGGACGGGAAGTGGTGGTCCTCGCGCTTCGAGCAGCTCAAGGGGAAGCCGGAAGAGGTGGCGGAGCTGGAGGCCCGCACGCAGGACCTTTCGCGCCAGGTAGAAGACCGCACCCAGAAGCACACCCGCTGCCAGGCGGCGCTCCAGGAGCGCGAAGGGCTGCTGAAGGAGCGCGGCCAGCGCGAAGCCCGCCACGCCGAGCTCGCCGCCGAGCTGGAGGCGACCCCTTCGGGCTACGACGCCGCGCGCCACCGCGAGGTGGAGGGCCGCATGCGCGAGCTGCGCGACGTGGAGAAGCGCGCCGCGCGCCTGGAAGAGACCACCCGCCGCCGCGCGGACTGGGAGCGCGACCGCGCCGAAGCCGCCGCCCGCGAGGCCGCCGCCGACGCGCGCGCCCGCGCCGCCGCCGCCCAGCGCGACGAGCTGGGCTTCTCCGAAGCCGCCTACGAGACCGCCCGCGCCGACTATTCCGCCGCCGACGGCCGCGCCCGCGCCGCCGACCTTCGCGCCGCCACCCTGCGCGGCGACGTCAACACGGCCGAGCAGGCGCTCCAGACGGCCCAGCACGCCGAGGCGCAGTACCACGAGCGCGCCCGCCACGTGGCCGAGCAGGAAACCGACCTGCGCTACCACGAGGAGCTGGACATCGCCTACACCGAGCTCCGCGCCGAGCTGAACGACCAGGTGCGCCCGGAGCTTTCCGAGATCGCATCGGCCTTCCTGGCCCAGCTCACGGACGGGCGCTACACGGCCATGGAGATCGACGAGGCCTACAACCTCATGGTGCTGGACGAGGGCGAGGAGAAGCCCGTGATCTCGGGCGGCGAGGAAGACGTGGCCAACCTGGTCCTGCGCCTCTCCCTCTCGCAGATGATCGCGGAGCGCGCGGGCCACCCCCTCTCCCTCCTGATCCTGGACGAGGTGTTCGGCTCGCTGGACGTGGCCCGCCGCGACAACGTAGTCCAGCTCCTCCACGCCCTCGAAGGCCGCTTCGACCAGGTGATCCTCATCACCCACATCGAGGGGATCCGCGAGAGCCTGGACCAGGTGCTCCGCGTGGACTTCGACGAGCGCGCGGCTACCTCCATCGTCCGCGAAGAGAACGCCGAAGGCTCCGAGGAAGAAGCCCCCATGGCGGCGGATTGAACCTCTCCGTGTCTCTGTGCCTCTGTGTGAGACCCTAAAACCATGCCGCTGTCGCCCACTTTCGATGAGTTCCGCGCGTACGCACGCGAGGCCACCCTCGTGCCCGTGGCGCTGGACTTCCTCTTCGACACCGAGACGGCCGTAACCGCCTACCACAAGCTGGCCCGGCCCCCCTTCGGCTTCCTCCTGGAGAGCGTGGTGGGCGGCGAGACGTGGGCGAGGTACACCTTTCTGGGAAGCGAGCCGCGCGGCGCGTGGAAGCTGGCGGGCGGCCACGTCCACCGCTGGACCCCTGCGGGGGGATGGGAGGACACCGGCCCCTCGCCCGACCCGCTCGGCGAGTTCGACCGCCTGCTGCGCGCCCACCTGCCCGCCCAGGTGCCGGGGCTGCCGCGCTTCTGGGGGGGCGCGGTGGGCTTCTTTGGATACGACACGGTCAGGCTCATCGAGCGCCTCCCCGACGCACCCCCCGCCGACCTGGACCTCCCCGACGCCCTCTTCATGCTGACGGGCACCGTGGTGGCCATCGACAACCTTTTCGGCCGCGCGTACGCCATCGCCGCCGTGGAGACGGCGGGGGCCGGCGACGAGGAGCTGCGCCGCCGCTACCACGAGGCGGCGGAGGAAGTGGCGGCCGTCGTCCGCCGCCTGGCGGAGGGGAGGGGGCCCGAGCCGCTGGCGCTGGCCCCGCCCAGCGCAGCGGACCCGGAATTCGAGAGCACCGTAACACGCGCGGAGTACGAGTCCGGCGTGAAACGCGTTCAGGAGTACATCCGCGCGGGCGACGCCTTCCAGGTGGTGCTCTCGCAGCGGCTCACCGTGCCTCTGGTGGTCCCGGCGTTCGATCTTTATCGTGCGCTCCGCACCCTGAACCCCTCGCCCTACCTCTTCTTCCTGGACCTGGACGGCTTCCAGCTCGTGGGCTCGTCGCCCGAGACGATGGTGAGGCTTGAAGACGGGCGGGTGACGGTGAGGCCCATCGCGGGCACCCGCCGCCGCGGCAGGGACGCGGCCGAGGACGCGGCGCTCTCGGCGGACCTGCTGGCGGACCGCAAGGAGCTGGCGGAGCACCTGATGCTGCTGGACCTGGGGCGCAACGACGTGGGGCGGGTGGCGCGCTACGGCACCGTGAGCGTGCCCGCCCGCATGGCGGTGGAGCGGTACTCCCACGTCCTGCACCTGGTCTCCACCGTGGAGGGGGAGCTGCGGCCGGGGCTGTCGGCGGTGGACGTGTTCCGCGCCTCGTTCCCCGCCGGCACCGTGAGCGGCGCGCCCAAGGTGAGGGCGATGGAGATCATCGACGAGCTGGAGCGCACCCGGCGCGGGCCGTACGCCGGCGCGGCCGGCTACTTCGCCTTCGGCGGGCACGCCATGGACACCGCCATCGCCATCCGCACCGTGGTGGCCCAGGGGGGAAAGGCGCACGTGCAGGCGGGCGCCGGGCTGGTGGCCGACTCCGACCCCGCGTCCGAGTACGAGGAGACACTCAACAAGGCCCGCGCCCTCCTGCGGGCCATCCAGACGACCGGCGGATAGGGCCACTTGCAACACGAGACGCCCTAACGGCTTGACACAGCCGAACGATCGTTCTATTAATGGTTGATTGCACAATCCGCAGTTCTGCATTTCTGACGTCGTCCGACAGTCCGTACAGCTGTTTTTTCCGTGCCGTACAGGTTTTTTCCGTGCAGCGTTCAATGCCCACCCGGGTGTGTGACTTCCGGACGGCCGAACGTTGTCTAGTAGTCCACCCTCCTCCCTTCACTTCAGCTGGAGGTGCCCCTCGCCAGGGAGATCCACCGCAGGACCCGCCGCAGAACATGGCACGCGAGCGGGAAGTCCCATCGGAGCGCGGCGCAACGCCACGCCCGAAACCCACCGACTGCCGGCGAAGTGCCGGCAAGTTCCCGGAGGACATGCATGAACAAATCCCGTTGGCTGTTTGCGGCAGTGGTAGCCGCAGCCACGGCGTCCGCCCCGCTGTCGGCCCAGGAGCCGGCTACGGTGACCGGACGTGTGACCAATGCGTCGGGCGCGGCGGAGAACGCCGTCACCGTGCGCATCAACGCGCTGAACGTCGGCACTACCACGGCCGCGGACGGCACGTACCGCCTGGTGATCCCCGCCGCGCGTCTGCGCACGGGCCCCCAGACGATCACCGCTTCGCGCGTGGGTCTCGCCACCCAGTCGCGCACGGTGACGCTCACCCCGGGTGCCAGCCTCACGCAGAACTTCCAGCTCGGCGCCCAGGCGCTCGGCCTCGAAGGGCTGGTGGTGACGGCGCTTGGCATCACGCGTGAAGAGCGCGCGATCTCGACCTCGGTGCAGACCGTTCAGGGCGAGGATCTGAACCAGGCTCGTGAGACCAACATCGTCAACGCGCTGTCCGGCAAGGTGTCGGGCGTGCAGGTGACGAACGCCGGCCCGCAGGGCGGCTCGTCGCGCATCGTGATCCGCGGCGCCAACTCGATTACCGGCAACAACCAGCCGCTGTTCGTGGTGGACGGGATTCCGATCGACAACTCGGCGCCGCGCCTCGAGGGCTACGGCGGCGTGGACTACGGCAACGCCGCGCAGGACATCAACCCGAACGACATCGAGTCGGTCAGCGTCCTGAAGGGCCCGAACGCCGCCGCTCTGTACGGCTCGCGCGCGGCCAACGGCGCCATCATCATCACCACCAAGAACGGCGCCGGCCGTGCCCGCGGCCTGGGCATCAGCGTCAACAGCAACGTTTCGTTCGAGACGCCGCTGCGCCTTCCGAAGTACCAGAACCAGTTCGGCCAGGGCTCGAGCGGTGAGTTCGAGTTCGTGGACGGCGGTGGCGGCGGCTTGTACGACGGCACCGACGAGAGCTGGGGCCCGCGCCTCGACGGCACCGTGCGCAAGCAGTGGTTCGGCGAGGGTCCGTGGCAGGCCAACCCGGACAACGTGCGGAGCTTCTTCGAGACCGGCCGCACGGTGAACACCAACGCGTCGATCGCCACCAGCAGCGAGAACGCGAACGTCCGCTTCTCCGTGTCCAACCTCAACCAGGACGGGATGTACCCCGGCTTCGGGCTTGAGCGGACCACGGTGGCGCTGAACGGCGGCGCCAACATCTCCAAGCGCCTCCGCACCAACGCCTCGGTGCAGTACATCAACTCGGACGGCCACAACCGCCCGGGCACCGGGTACGACGGCGACAACCCCATGCTGCAGTTCGTGTGGTTCGGCCGCCAGAACAACATCGACCAGCTTCGCCAGGCCTACCAGGAAGGGCGCAAGTCGGGCCAGATGGTGAACTGGAACTACAACTACCACTCGAATCCGTACTGGATCGCGCTCGAGAACGACAACAACGACTCGCGCGACCGAGTGATCGGGAGCGGCAACGCGACCTACAACTTCACGGATTGGCTCAGCGCCACCCTGCGCTCCGGCACGGACTTCTACGAAGACCGCCGCAAGCGCACCTACGCGGCCGGCACCGTGGGCCTGGACTACGTGGGCGAGCGCGGCGCTTTCGGCGAGGACGTGTACTTCCGCCAGGAAACCAACACGGACTTCCTGCTGAACGCGGACCGTGACTTCGGCGAGGACCTGAGCTTCAACGCCAGCGTCGGCGCGAGCCGCCGCGACGGCCGCTACAACGCGAACCAGACGTTCGTCGGCAACCTGAGCATCCCGGGGATCTACAACCTGGGCAACGCCGCTCAGACCCCGACGGTGACCGACCGCACCGAGCGTCGCCGCGTGAACAGCGTGCTCGGCCAGGCGCAGCTCGGCTTCCGCGACTTCGCTTTCATCGACGTCACGGGCCGCAACGACTGGTCGTCGACGCTGCCGGACGGCAACAACTCGTTCTTCTACCCGTCCATCTCCGGGAGCGTGGTCTTCTCGGACGCCTTCCCGAACCTGCCCAGCGCTCTGTCGTTCGGTAAGGTGCGGGCGAGCTGGGCGCGCGTGGGTAACGACACGGACCCGTACCGCCTGGCGCTGGCCTACAACGCGATCGACCCGTTCAACAGCATCCCGGGTTTCGCGACCAGCAACGACATCCCGAACCCGAACCTGAAGCCGGAGCAGACCGAGTCGATCGAGCTCGGCACGGAGCTGCGCTTCTTCAGCAACCGGATCGGTCTTGACCTGACCTACTACGACCGCAAGTCGCGCGACCAGATCCTTGGCGTGCCGGTTTCGCCGACGAGCGGCTTCGGGCGTCATTTCCTGAACGCCGGCACGATGTCCAACCGCGGCATCGACCTGAGCCTGAACCTGACGCCGGTGCGTCTGCAGAACGGCTTCCAGTGGGACATCCGCGCGAACTACAACAAGAACCGCAACCGCGTGGACGAGCTGGCCGAGGGCATCTCTTCGCTGGTGCTCGGCAACTACTGGGGCGTGAACGTGGAAGCGCGCCAGGGCGAGGAGTTCGGCACCCTGTTCGGCTCCGGCTACCTGCGTAACGAGCAGGGCCAGCTGCTGCTGAGCGGCGGCTTCCCGCAGATCGACCCGACGTTCAAGGTGCTCGGCAACTACAACCCGGACTTCGTGGCGAGCCTGGGGACCACCGTCCGCTACCGCGGCATGGACCTGAGCGTCCTGTTCGACGGCCGCCGCGGCGGTGACATCTTCTCGGTGACCAACATGTTCGGCCAGTATGCCGGCGTGCTCGAGGAGACGGCCAAGGGCCGCTGCACGTACGACGAGGCGGTGGGCGGGATGCCCGCCTGCGACGAGGCCACCGGGATCATCGTCAACGGCGTGGACTCCAAGGGTGTGGTCAACACCACCCCGATCAGCGCGCAGGACTACTACGGCTCGCTGTACAACCTGCACGAGGCGCACATCATCGACGGGAGCTTCGTGAAGCTTCGCGAAGTGCAGTTCGGCTACGCGCTGTCGGAGCGTCTCTCGCGCCGCGTGGGCGTGTCCGGCCTGAGCCTGTCGCTCACGGGCCGCAACCTGGCCCTGTGGTCGAAGGCCAAGCACATCGACCCGGAGACGGCGTTCGACGCCAGCAACGCTCAGGGCCTGGAGTTCGGTCAGCTTCCGTCGGCCCGGAGCATCGGGTTCAACATCGTCG
>DASVSA010000592.1:0-3855 GCA_036388335.1 Longimicrobium sp.
GCCCGTCCGGGTCGCGGCCCGTGGCGGTGGGGGTGGCGCGCGGGGTGGGCTTGGCGAGGCGGCCGTAGGCGATCTGGCTGACCCCGATGACCCAGCCCAGCGACGCCAGCCAGCCGGCCAGCACGTCCGAGGGATAGTGCACGCCCAGGTACACGCGCGAAAGTCCCACCACGAAGGTGAACGCGCCGCCCACCACGATCGCCCACCAGCGCCAGCGCGTGGGCCACGCCAGCACGGCGAGCGCCGCCACCAGCGCCATGGAGCCCATCGCGTGGCCGCTGGGGAAGCTGTAGGTGTGCTCGGGCGCGGGGGAGATCCAGAGGTCCGGGCGCGCGCGCTGGAAGAGCATCTTGGCGCCCTGGTTCAGCGTCCCGGCGCCCCCCATCGCCACGCCGAAGAAGAGCGCGTCGCCGCGGCGGCGGAGGAAGAAGAGGAGGAGGAAGACGATCGCCGCCAGCGGCAGCACCCCCCACTCGTACCCCAGCAGGCTCACCAGCTCCATCCCCGCGTCTCGCGCGGGGGTGGACCACGAGCGCATGTACCGCAGCACCGGCACGTCCCACGGGAAGGCGCCGCCCCGCCACACGTCGTCCGCCAGCTCCCCGAACGCGAACAGGGGCAGCAGCACCCCGCCGAACAGCACCGCGAGCCGCTTCCACCGCGCCGTGACGAAGCGGATCAGCGCCCGCGCCAGTCCGTACAGCGGGTGCGCCGCCTCCGCGCGTGGTCTCGGCTGCATCACGGCAGGTTCATGGATCGGTTCGCTGGATGCTGGGATGCGGGTCTGCCGCTGCGCGCGGGCTACGCACGTCGTGTGCTAGTGCGCGGGCGACTGAAGTCGCTGCAACGACTACACGAAGTCCCCCTGCGGGGACTATGGGGTTTCCGCTCGGGGTTGGGGGGCAAGTCCGCGGCGGAAGGCCCGCGTCACACGATGCGGGCAGAATCGCGGGCCAGTTCCAGAACTACCGCCGCTGCATGCAGTTCCACCGCTCGGGCCGCCCCGCGGAGCTGAACTCCCGCTGAAAGGCTTCTCTCCGTGTCTCTGTGCCTCTGTGTGAGATCGCGGTTCGCGGCACGCAACCGGCGTAGCCGGGCCGCGCCGGGGGCTGTAGCTTCGGGCGCACACACCCCGAACCCCATGGAGAATCGCCGTGAACCTGAGCCTGCTCTACCTCCGCTCCCGCGTCCCCACCCTCCCCGACGACCCCGAAGAGGTGGCCGCCCGCCTGCGCGCGCTGGATTTCACGGTGGAGCGCATCGTTCCGCTGGCGGAGCTGCTGCGCCCCATCGTGGTGGGCCGCGTGGAATCGCTCACGCAGCACCCCAACGCGGACCGGCTCAAGGTGTGCGTGGTGGATGATGGCGGCGAGCAGCGGCTCCAGATCGTGACCGGGGCCGGCAACGTGCGGGCGGGGGCGTACTACCCGCTCGTGCGCGGCGGCACCACCCTCCCCAACGGCACCCGCATCAAGCGCGGCAAGCTCCGCGGCGAAGTGTCCGAGGGGATGCTCGGCTCGGCGGACGAGCTGGAGCTGGGGACGGACCACGACGGGCTGCTGACCCTGTCCGGCGAGCCCACGCCCGGCACCCCCCTCCCGGAAGTCATCACGGTGGAAGGCGTGGTGTTCGTCATCGCCGGCGGCGCCGATGCCGACGAGGTCGTGGAAGCGCTCGCCACCGGGAAGCGCCGCGAGAGCGCCCCGCCCGCCGAATCGCGTGAAGGCAGGGATGGCGCGTAGGCCTGCATGCCAGAAAGCTTTGCGCGCGCGGCGGGGCACGGGCAGCCACGCGGGGCTGCCCCTACGGGCTCGGTGGCGGCTGCGGAGCTCGTCGCGCGCCGAGGGCACGGGCGCGATGAATCGCGCCCCTACAACGTCGCGCCGGGACAGAGGATGCGCCCCCTCCCCCGCACGCGGGGGAGGGGGACGGGGGGTGGGGGCCCTCCAGCGCACCGGAACATCGTATGACGGCACCCGGAGGAGTGAAGGGATGAGCGGAGCGCAGGCGCGGACGATCCTGATCGTGGACGACAGCCCCGAGGACCGCGCCGCCGTGCGCCGGCTCCTGCGGGGCGCCTCCACCCCGTTCGTGCTCGTGGAGGCCGAGACCGGGGCCGAAGGGCTGGAGCGCTACCGCGCCGCGCGGCCGGACCTGGTGCTGCTGGACTTCCACCTTCCCGACCAGGAGGGGCTGGAGGTGCTGCAGGCACTGGGCACGCGGCCCCTGCCCGTGCCCGTGGTGATGCTCACCGGGCAGGACGACGGCCAGGTGGCGGTAGCCGCGCTCAACGGCGGCGCGCAGGACTACGTGCTCAAGGGGACGATGACGCCCCACGGGCTGGAGCGCGTGCTCACCAACGCCATCGAGAAGCACTCCATCGAGCTGGAGCTGCAGGCCCGCACCCGCGCGCTGGAGGAGAAGGCCGACGCCCTGGAGGTGCGCAACCTGGAGCTGGAGATGGTGAGGAACATCCTCCAGACCAAGGTCGCCGAGCTGGCGGAGGCCACCCGCGCCAAGGACCAGTTCCTGGCGGTGATGAGCCACGAGATGAGGACCCCGCTCAACGCCATCATCGGCTACGCGGACCTGCTGGAGATGGGGATCGGCGGGGAGCTGGGCGAGGGGCAGCGGCCCCACGTGGCGCGCATCCAGGTGGGGGGGCGCCACCTGCTGGGGCTCATCAACGACGTGCTGGACCTGGCCAAGGCCGACGCCCGCGGCCTGGAGCTGGACATCCGCCCCGTGGACCTGCAGGCCGTCATCGAGGAGGTGGCCGCCCTGCTGGAGAGCCGCGCCCACGCGCAGGGGATCGAGCTGGTGGTGGAGCCGTGCAGCAACGACCTCCCCCACGTGCTGGCCGACCTGCAGCGCCTCCGCCAGATCATCACCAACCTGGTGGGGAACGCCATCAAGTTCACCGAGGAGGGCTCCGTCACCATCCGGTGCGCGCTGCGCGGCGAGACGGTGGAGATCTCCGTGGAGGATACCGGGGTAGGGATCGACCCCGAGGTGCTCCCGATGATCTTCGACGAGTTCTTCCAGGCCAACGGCAAGCTCACCCGCAGCCGTGGCGGCAGCGGGCTGGGGCTGGCCATCTCGCAGCGGCTGGCGCGGCTGATGAACGGCGTGGTGACGGCGCGCAGCCAGCCGGGCGTGGGCTCCGTCTTCACCCTGGTCATCCCCTCGGCCGCCGCGGGGAGCCCCCTGCGCCCCGAGGACGTGGAGAGGCACGGCGAGCGGATGCAGCAGGCCCGCCGCCCCGAGCCGCGCCCGCAGGTTACGGTGGTCGCCTTCGGGCGGGACTCCGACGCGCTGGAGCAGCTCGCCGGCCGGGTGCAGCCCGCCGTGCGCCTGGTGTGGACCACCGAGGTCGGCAGCGTGGCCGACCTGGCCCGCACCGAGGGGGCCTCGCTGGTGGTGCTGGACGTGGCGGGCGGCGGCGACGCGTGGGGCGCAGCCTACGCCCTGCGCGAGGTGCCGGAGCTGGCCTCCACGGCCGTCCTCCTCCTCCCCTCCATCCCCGCGGAGGGGAGCGGCGAGCCGCGGGAGGGGCTGGACCTGGGATGGGTGTCGCTGGTTCCCAAGCCCTTCAGCGCCGGGCAGCTCACCCGCGCCGTGTCCACCGCCGTGCGCGGCGAGCCGCCCCCGGCGGAGAGCGCCGGCATCGCCGCCTGCGACGTGCTGATCGTGGACGACGACCCCGATTCGCGCCGCGTGGCCTCGCGCTTCCTGGGCGCCGCCGGCGTTTCCGTGCGCGAGTCGCCCGACGGCGAGAGTGCCCTGGCCGAGATGCGCCGCAAGGCTCCCGACGTGGCCGTGCTGGACCTGATGATGCCCGTGCTGGACGGCTTC
>DASVSA010000593.1:0-4143 GCA_036388335.1 Longimicrobium sp.
AGGAGGCGCGAGGAGAGGTGGTGGCGCTGCTCGCTGCGGATCTCCCAGATCCCCTCGTCGGGAAGCCGCCAGTTGCCGCACACCCAGTCCACCAGCACGGACAGACGCACCCACAGGTCGTGCGAGATGGGCTCGCCGTACTTGTCGTACAGGTACACGGAGTCCATCAGCGCGCCGTAGATGTCCAGCTGCAGCTGGGACGACGCCGCGTTGCCGATCCTCACCGGGCGCGAGCCGCGGTACCCCTCCCAGTGCGCCAGCTCCGCCTCGGGGACGTTGTTGGAGCCGTCCAGCTTGTAGAGCGGCTGCAGGGGGCCGTCTTCCCCGTTGCCGGCCGTCACGCGGTCGGTGACCCAGTGGATGAAGGCTCCCGTCTCGCGCGTAAGCCCCAGCCGGATCAGCGCGTAAAGGGTGAACGCGGCGTCGCGCACCCAGGTGTAGCGGTAGTCCCAGTTGCGCGCCCCGCCGATCTCCTCCGGCAGCCCAAAGGTGGGCGCCGCCACCAGCGAGCCGTGCGGGTCGGAGACGAGGAGCTTGAGGACGAGGGCGGAGCGATTCACCTCGTCGCGCCAGCGGCCGGTGTAGGTGGAGTGCCCGATCCAGCGCCGCCAGAAGTTCTCCGTCTCCTTGAACGCGCGCGCCGAGTAGCGGTGCGTCGCACGCGACGCCCCCTCGCACGGCCCGCCCACTTCCAGCACGAAGGTCGCCGTCTCGCCCGGCCCCAGCGTGAACTCGGCCAGCGCGTCCCCGTCCGCGATCTCCAGCGGCACCGAGGCGTCCAGCCGCATCTTCAGCGACCCGTCCTCGGCGGTGAAGCAGACGGTCTCCGCGCCGCCCTCCGCGGTGTGCGGGATCTGGCCGTAGCCGAAGCGGGGGGCGCAGCGAACGCGGAAGGTGACGTCGCCGCGCACGACCTTGGCGCGCCTCACCACCCGCCGCACGTCCGAGTCGCCGACGGTCATGAAGTCGGTGATCTCGGCCACGCCGGCGGGGCCCATGAAGCGGGTGAGGAGCACGTTGGTGTCGGGGAGATAGAGCTGCCGGCGCCGCGCCTCGCCCAGCGCGGGGGCGATCTCGAAGGCGCCGCCCCGCTCCGCGTCCAGGAGCGACGCGAACACGGTGGGGGAGTCGAACCGAGGCGCGCACATGAAGCCGATGGTGCCGTCGAGCCCCACCAGCGCCACCGTGTTCAGGTCGCCGATGATCCCGTGGTCTTCGATGGGAGGATAGGGCATCGCGTTCCGGATGGGGGGAGCGGGGCGTGCGGTCGCGGGACGTTCGGCAAAAGGTGTGCGACGGGGCAGGAAGTGCGTGAGTGCGTGAGTGCGTGAGTGCGTGAGTGCGTGAATGCGTGAGTGCGTGAGTGCGTTGCCTGCAGCCGGGACCGAAATGGCTGCGGCGTGCTGAGGGGGGCCCTCACCCCCCCCGACCCCCGCTCTCCCAATAATGGGAGAGGGGGGCGCATTCTCGGTGTCGGCGCGATGATGGAGGGCGGGGCGCCCGCGGTTCTCGGCGGAACGGCGGCGCGGAGGGATTTTTCGGTAGGGGCAGCCCCGCGTGGCTGCCCGTGGCGTCGGGTTAGACGAAAATCGGGAGGCGCTGCACCCCCGCTCCCCGTCCCCCTCCCCCGCAAACAGCGCCGGAGAGGGGGCGATTTCCCATCATCCCCGCACCGTCGAGTCACCGGCGGTGCCGCGGGCGAGACGGGAGCCGAGTCGCCTGCCGACACTGAGAATGCGCCCCCCTCCCCCGTTCTTGGGGGAGTGGGGGCCGGGGGGGTGGGGGCCCTCCCGTCAGCCCGCACCGATCGCCGTCTACCCCTCCAGGCTTCCAATCCGCTTCCTCTCAACGCCCCCAACATCCCCCGCGTGCTGGGGGAGGAAGGGGCGGCGCGGGGCGGCGTAGGCATGGCGGGCGGGGACGGAGACGAGCTCGTGCTCGGGGTAGCGGAGGGCGGTGAGGCGGCCACCGAAGACGCAGCCGGTGTCGATGTTCAGGGTGCCGTTCACCCACTCGGGGGTGGCGACGGGGGTGTGGCCGTAGACGACCTCCGCCGTGCCGCGGTAGTCGGCGGCCCAGTCGACGCGGACGGGGAGGCCGAGCTCGTCGGTTTCGCCGGTGGTCTCGCCGAAGAGGGCGAAGCTGCGCACGGCGCCGGAGTCGCGGCCCTGCAAGGCGGCCTTCATCCCCGCGTGCGCCACCACCAGCCGCCCGCCGTCCAGCAGGTAGTGAGTGGGGAGGCCGTCGATGAAGCGCGCGACGGCCGCGGCGAAGCCCGGGGGCTCGGCGCGGATCTGGACGAGCGACTCGGCCAGGCCGTGCTTCACCTGCACGTTCCGCCCGCGCAGCGCCCTCACCAGCTTGGCGTCGTGGTTGCCGGGCACGCACAGCGCCGTGCCCGCCGCCGCCATCGCCATAACCCGGCGCAGCACCGGCACCACGCCGGGCCCGCGGTCCACCAGGTCGCCCAGGAAGACGGCCGTGCGGCCCTCCGGGTGGCGCCACGCCCCGCCGGGGCCGGGCGCGTACCCCAGCAGCGCGAGCAGCTCGGCCAGCTCCGCCGCGCAGCCGTGCACGTCGCCGATGATGTCGAAGGGGCCGGGGTCGTGGCGCCGGTCGCCGGGGAGGGGGTGGCGGACGACGGACGCGGCATCCAGCTCCGCCGTGGAACGGAGGTGGTGGACGTGGCGGAAGCCCTCGCGCGCGAGGCCGCCGATGGAGGCGCGCATCAGGTGCATCTGGCGCTGGATGGCCTCCGGCGGCACCTGGCGGCCGGCGCGGGCGGCATTGCGGCGCAGGCACTCCTCTTCGGGGATGTCCAGGACGATGGCGGCGGCAGGGACGTGGAAGCGGCGCGCCAGCTCCAGCAGCGGGCGGCGCGAGTCGGCGGTGACGCTGGTGGCGTCCACCACCGTGAGCCGTCCGCGGGCCAGGCGGCGGGCGACGATGAGGTGGAGCACCTCGAAGGCGTCGGCGGTGGCGCCCTGGTCGTTCTCGTCGTCCGACACCCAGGCGCGGCACTGGTCCGACGACACGATCTCGGTGGCGGCGAAGCCGCGGCGCGCGAAGGTGCTCTTCCCGCACCCGCTGGGCCCGATGAGCAGCACCAGCGCCAGCTCCGGCACCGCGAGCGTGCGCGCGTCCGGGGGGTGGGCGGGTTCGGCCATCGGGCTCCGGGTGCGGGGGAACGGGAGGGCTGCCGCGGCGCGGAGCCGCACCTTCCGCACCGGAGAGCGTCACAGGGAGGCGGGATGCCCGCTTCTTGCGTTGAGCGCCCGCGCACGGCTCACCCTCACCCGTCCACCGCCCCCGACGCTTGAAGACGCTCCCGATGCTCCGCGTGCAGGCACGCCGATGAGGCTCTCCACACCCGTCCGCCTGGTGGCCACCTACGGCTCGGCGCTCCTCTTCGTGGTGCTCAGCCTGCTCGCCTACGCGGCCGTGCAGCGCTCCCGCGAGAGCACCCGCTGGGTGGAGCACACGCACCAGGTGATCATCGTCCTGGAGACCACCCTCTCGGACCTGCGCGACGCCGAGACGGGGCAGCGCGGCTTCCTCCTCACCGGCGACCCGGCCTACCTGGAGCCGTACCGGGAGGGGACGCGGCGCTTCAACGGCCACCTGGAGACTCTGCGCGCCCGCACCGCGGACAACCCGGCGCAGCAGGAGCGGATCGCGGCCCTGCGCTCGCTCGGGTCGGCCAAGATCGTGGTGATGGCGGAGATCATCCGCATCCGCCGGGAGCAGGGGCTGGAGCCGGCGCTCGCGGCGGTGCGCACGGGGCGCGGCAAGGCGCTGATGGACCGCATCCGCTCCCTCGTGGCGACGATGCGCGCGGAGGAGGAGCGGCTCCTGTCGAGGCGGCGCGAGGTGGAGACGAGCAGGCGCGCGGCCGTGATGTGGGTGCTGCTGGGCGGCGGCATCTCGGCGGGGGCGCTGGCGCTCCTCATCAACGTGCTCTTCGCGCGGCACGCGCGGGCGCAGCAGGCGGCCACGGGCGAGATGGAGGCCGCCAACCGGCTGCTGCAGGAGCGCGCGTCACTGCTGGAGATGCAGAGCGGGCAGCTGCGCAGGCGGGCGCGCGAGGAGGCGGCGCTCTCCGAGGTGGCACGCAGCCTCACCACTTCGTTCGAGGTGGACGAG
>DASVSA010000594.1:0-7007 GCA_036388335.1 Longimicrobium sp.
CAGCGAGGTAGCTGAAGTGCTCGATGGCCAGACGCGCCGCATACTGCACCGCGCTGCGAACCTCGATCGAGCCGTCGGTCTCGACCTCCAGAACCAGCCTGTCGAAGTCGGTACGCTGCCCGACGCGAGTCTCCTCGACTACGAAGTTCGCGCGGCGGACCGGATTGTAGTTCGCATCGACCCGGACGAGGTCCGCCGGCATGCCGCGCGGGATCGGGTGCTGCTCGGCCAGCACGAAGCCGCGGCCCTTGTTCACGTACAGCTCGATGCGCAGGTCACGGTCGTCCTGCAGCTCGAGGATGTGGTGGTCGAGGTTGATGACCTCCACCGACGGGTGCGGCGTGATGGCACGCGCCGTCACCGGCCCCGCCTGCGTGGCGCGCAGCTCCAGCACCGCCTCGTCCGTGTCTTCCGCCATGCGGAGGACCAGCGCCTTGAGGTTGCGGATCACCTGGTGGACGTCTTCCACCACCCCGGCGATCGTCTGGTGCTCGTGGAGCACCCCGTCCGCCCGGAACGCCCACACCGCCGAGCCGCGCAGGCTCGACAGCAGGATGCGCCGCATGGTGTTGCCCATCGTGTGCCCGAAGCCGCGCTCCAGCGGGCGAAGCACGATCTGCCCTTCCCGCGGAAGCTCTGGCAGATTGGGCATCTGCAGGCCGCTAAGATCGAGTTCCACTCGTTTTCCCTCCCAGTATGGATAGGAAGCCGGGAAGACCCGCGCCGGCACTCGTGCCGCCGCGGGTCCCCTCGCGCGATTACTTGCTGTAGAGCTCGACGATGAGCTGCTCCTGCACCGCGAGCGGGATCTCCGCGCGGGTGGGGCGCGACACCATGCGCCCGGTGCGCGAGCCCTCGTCCACCGCCAGCCAGTTCACCGTGTTCGGCTTGGTCTTGGAGGCGAGCGAAGCCTGCACCGGCAGGATGTCCTTGCTCTTGGGAGCGATGCGAACCTCGTCGCCCGGGTGCACCTGCGCCGAGGCGATGTCCAGCTTGCGGCCGTTCACCTGCACGTGCCCGTGGGTGATCAGCTGGCGGGCCTCCTTGCGGGTGGACGCGAAGCCCATCCGGTAGAGGATGTTGTCGAGCCGGCTCTCGAGGCCCACGAGGAGGTTCTCGCCCGTGACGCCCTTGGCGTGGGCGGCCTTCTCGAACAGGTTGCGGAACGGCCTCTCGGCCACGCCGTAGATGCGCTTCACCTTCTGCTTCTCGCGCAGCTGGTGGGCGTACTCGGAGGCCTTCTTGCGGCGCCCGCCGCCCGACTGGCCGTGCTGGCCGGGGGCGTAGGGACGGCGCTCCACCGGGCACTTCTCGGTGAAGCACTTGGTGCCCTTGAGGAACAGCTTCTGCCCTTCGCGGCGGCAAAGCCGGCACGAAGGCCCGGTGTAACGAGCCATGATCTAACCGTGTTTGGATGGTGTGCTTGCGCGGGCTTCGTCCCCCCTACGGTCGCGGAGGTTTACGCCCCTGTGCCTTCAACTGCGCGCGTACCGGCCGCCCAGTCAGGGTGCCGGTACGCGGGGTCCCCCCGCCGGCCGCGCCCCCCGTGCGAGCGACGGGGCGGTGCCTTGCGGGCGGGTGTGGCGACGATCAGACGCGGCGCTTCTTGGGAGGCCGGCAGCCGTTGTGCGGAATCGGCGTGACGTCGCGGATGGAACGGATCCCCAGCCCGCTGGAGGCGAGCGCCTGGATGGCGGACTCGCGGCCCGAGCCGGGGCCCTGCACGCGGACGTGGACGCGCTTCATCCCCAGCGAGAGCGCTTCGCGGGCCGCCTGCTCGGCGGCCACGGTGGCGGCGAACGGGGTGCTCTTCTTGGAGCCCTTGAACCCCGCCTTGCCGGCGCTCCCCCACACGACGGAGTTGCCCGCCATGTCGGAAATGGTGACCAGCGTGTTGTTGAAAGTCGCCTTGACGTGGGCGACTCCTTCGCTCTCGACGTGGCGCTTGGCCTTGGGGCGCCCCGCCGTCTTCGGCTTTGCCATGCTCTCGTATCTCCAGTGTCTCGCGGCCTACCGCGATTCCGGTACCTCGCCGCCGGGCGCTCGCCCGGCGGAGTGATCATCGGAGGGTGCACTCGCACCCTCCGATCATGAGCCCACCTTACTTCTTGCCGGGCTTCTTCTTCCCCGCGATGGCGCGGCGGGGCCCCTTCTTGGTGCGCGCGTTGGTGTGCGTGCGCTGGCCGCGGACGGGCAGCCCACGGCGGTGACGCAGGCCGCGGTACGAGCCGATGTCCATCAGGCGCTTGATGTTGCGCGAGATCTCCGAGCGCAGCGCGCCTTCCACCCGGTACGTCGCGTCGATGACGCGGCGGATCCGGTTGACGTCGTCCTCGCTCAGCGCGTGGACGCGCGTGTTGACGTCCACCCCCGCCTCGGCGAGGATCTTCTTGGACGTCGTGCGGCCGATTCCGAAAATGTACGTGAGGCCGATCTCGGCCCGCTTCTCGCGGGGAAGATCGACGCCGGCAATACGGGCCATCCTGCCTCCTAAGCCGTGTCCTGGTTAGCCCTGCCGCTGCTTGTGGCGCGGGTTCTTCTTGCAGATAATACGGACAACCCCACGCCGCCGGATCACTTTGCAGTGCTCGCAGATGGGCTTGACGCTCGCGCGGACCTTCATCGTCGCCTCTCTAGGTACGATTTGAACAGTAGCCTTGGAAAATAGACGATCATCGTCATTTTGGCAAGGCGGCAACAGCAATCCCACACGGAGGCACGGAGAGAAGCTCACCCGCCGGTGAGGATCCTCGGCCCGTCCGCCGTCACCGCCACCGTGTGCTCCCAGTGGGCGGAGACCTTGCGGTCGGCGGTCACCACCGTCCAGCGGTCGGGGAGGGTGCGCACGCCGGCGGTGCCCAGGTTGAACATGGGCTCGATGGCGATCACCAGCCCCTCCACCAGCTTCATCCCCTTGCCCGGCTTCCCGAAGTTGGGGACCTGCGGCTCCTCGTGCGGGCTGCGGCCCACGCCGTGGCCCACCAGCTCGCGCACCACTCCATACCCCGCGCGGTCCGCCACCTCCTGGATGGCCGCCCCCACGTCGCCCAGCCGGTTGCCCGGGCGGGCCTCGGCGATCCCCCTGAACAGGGCCTCGCGGGTGAGCTCCACCAGGCGCTGCGCCTCCGGTGCCGCCTCGCCCACCACCAGGGTGACGGCCGAGTCCGCGTAGAAGCCTTCCAGCTTCACCCCGCAGTCCACCGACACCAGGTCGCCCTCGGCGAGCCGGCGGCGCACCGAGGGGATACCGTGCACCACCTCGTGGTTCACCGAGATGCACAGGGTGGCCGGGAAGCCGTAGAGCCCCTTGAAGGCGGGCTCCGCGCCCGCGTGGCCGCGGATGTACGCCTCGGCCCAGCGGTCCAGCTCGGCGGTGGTGACGCCGGGCTGCAGCTGGGCCGGGAGGTCCCGGTAGAGCGAGGCCAGGATCGCGCCGCCGCGGGCGATGGCGTCGATCTCGGCCGGCGTCTTCAGGTGGATCACCGCGCCAGCAGCTCCTTGATCTCCGCCTGCACCTCTTCGATGGGCCGGTCTCCGTCCACACGGTGGACGGGGACACCGGCGCCCTCGTAGAAGGCGACCAGCGGAGCCGTGTTCTGGCGGTACACCTCCAGGCGGTGCCTCACCGTCTCCTCGCGGTCGTCGGGGCGCTGCACCAGCCGCCCGGCGACGTCGGCCGGGGCCGGGTTGTGCTCCACGTGGTACACCACGCCCGTCTCCGGGTCGGTGCGGCGCCCGCTCATGCGGTTGACGATCACCTCGTCCGGCACGTCGATGTACACGATGGCGTCGATGCGGCGGCCGATCTCGTCCAGCAGCCCACCCAGCGACGCGGCCTGGGCCACGTTGCGCGGGTAGCCGTCGAAGATGGCGCCGCCCCGCGCGCCGTCCTGCGCCAGCGCCTCGCGCACCAGCCCCAGCACCACCGAATCCGGCACCAGCTCGCCGGCGTCCATGTAGCGCTTCGCCTCCTGCCCCAGCGGCGTCCCCTGGCGGAGCGCGTCGCGGAGCATATCGCCCGTGGCGATCTTGGGCACGCCCATGCGCTCGGCCAGCAGCGCGCCCTGCGTACCCTTGCCGGCACCCGGGGCGCCGAGGAGAATCAGATCCATTGAATGCCGAGATTCTGGGTTGCGAAGTGCCAAGTGCCTAGTGCCAAGTGCCCAGTAACCGCTCGGAGTTACTAGGCACTCGGCACTGGGCACTCGGCACTGGGGTTCAGATGTAGCGCTGCTGCCGCCCGCGGAACTTCACGCGCCCCTTCTTCATGAAGCCGTCGTAGCGGCGAAGGAGGAGGTGCTGCTGCATCTGCTGAACCGTGTCGAGCGCCACGCCCACCACGATCAGCAGCCCGGTGCCGCCCAGCACCCGGTTGAGCCCCGACACCCCCATCGCCTCAAGGATGGCCGAGGGGATGATGGCGATGGCGGCAAGGAAGATCGAGCCCGGGAACGAGATGCGGGTCATCACCCGGTCGATGTACTCGGCCGTGCGCGCGCCGGGCTTGATCCCCGGCACGAACGCTCCCTGCTTCTTCAGGTTCTCCGCGATGTCCACGGGGTTGTAGATGATCGCGGTGTAGAAGTACGTGAAGAAGATGATCAGGATCGCGAAGGTGATCAGGTAGGGCGCCGAGTTCACGGCAAAGAACTCGGACACGCGCCTCATCGGCTCGTTCGGCCAGAACTGCGACATCGTGGCCGGGATGATCATGATCGACTGAGCGAAGATGATGGGCATCACGCCCGCCATGTTCAGCCGCAGGGGGATGAACGACTTCTGCCCCTGCCGGATGCGGCCCCGCCCCATCACCTTCTGCGGGATCTGCACCGGGATCTTGCGCGTGGCCATGGTGAGCGCCACGGTGCTCGCGATGGTGATCAGCATCAGCGCCAGCAGCACGAAGATGGCCACGGGCTGGATCTGCCCCAGCGTAAGCAGCCGCCCCGTCTCGTAAAGAGCCGACGGGATCCCCTCGACGATTGAGAAGAAGATCATCAGGCTCATGCCGTTGCCGATGCCCCGCTCCGTGATCTGCTCGCCCAGCCACATGATGAACACGGCGCCCGTGACGAGCGTCAGGATCATCGACAGGCGGAAGCCCCACCCCGGGTTGATCACGCCGCCCGGCACCGACTCCACGAACACCGCGTAGCCGTACGCCTGGAAGGTGGCCAGCACCACCGTGGCGTAGCGGGTGTACTGCGTGAGCTTCTTCCGTCCGTCCTCGCCCTCCTTCTGCATCTTCTCGACGGAGGGCACGACGGTGGCCAGCAGCTGGAACATGATGCTGGCCGAGATATACGGCATGATGCCGAGGGCGAACACCGTGGCGCGCGAGAGCCCGCCCCCGACGAACATGTCGTAGATCCCGAACGCGGTCCCCTGGAGCTGCCCGACGTACGCCCGCAGGGCGTTGACGTCGATCCCCGGAGCCGTGACGTGCGCGCCGATACGGTATACCGCCAGGCAGAGGAGCGTGAAGATGATCTTCGCCTTCAGCTCCGGAATCCGGAAAAGGTTCGCGACGGGATTCGCCATGGTTACGCGATCTCCTGGACGGTGCCGCCGAGGCCCTCGATCTTCTCGCGGGCGCTCTGGCTGAAGCGGTGCGCGGAGATGTTGAGCTTGCGGGTGAGGTCACCCGTGCCCAGCACCTTCACCGGCCGCCGCGCGTGCCCAACCAGCCCGGCCGCGTGAAGCGTCTCGGGGGTCACGTCGGTCACGTCGCCCAGCAGCTCCAGCTGGTACAGGTTCACCACCTGGTACTCCACCCGGTTGAGCGGGGTGAAGCCGCGCTTGGGAAGCCGGCGGTGGAGCGGCATCTGGCCGCCCTCGAAGCCCGGCTTGCCGCCGCCGGGGCCCGTGTGGCCCGCTCGGGCCATGGAGCCCTTGTGGCCCTTGCCGGCCGTCTTGCCCTGGCCGCTGCCGGGGCCGCGCCCAAGGCGCTTGGTGTCGCGGTGCGAGCCTTCCGGCGCCCGCAGGTTGCTGAGGTCAGCCATGGTTCACCTGCCCTTCGGCGGTCTCCACCACCTTCACGAGGTGGCGGACCTGGAAGATCATGCCGCGGATCGCGGGGTTGTCGTCCTGCACGACGCTGCGCTGGTGCTTGAGGCCCAGCGCCTGGAGCGTAGCCCGGTGCTTGCTGGGCGCGCCCACGCCGCTCTTGACCTGCGTGATGTGAAGCTTAGCCACGTGCACCTCCCAGCGACTCCACGGGGACACCCCGCTCCATCGCGATCTGCTCGCGCGTCACCAGGTTGGTGAGCGCGTCCATGGTGGCGTGCACCATGTTGAAGGGGTTGTTGCTCCCCAGCGACTTGGTGAGGATGTCGTGGACGCCCACGCACTCCAGCACCGCGCGCACCGCGCCGCCGGCGATCACGCCGGTACCCGGAGCCGCGGGGCGAAGCAGCACGCGCCCTGCGCCATGCTCGCCGATGATGTCGTGCGGAAGGGTCCCGGCCAGGATCGGCACGCGCACCATGGCGCGGCGGGCCGAGTCGATCGCCTTCCTCACCGCCTCGGACACCTCGTTGGCCTTGCCGGTGCCGATCCCCACCTTGCCCGCCTGGTCGCCCACCGCCACCAGCGCGGTGAACGAGAAGCGCCGGCCGCCCTTCACCACCTTGGCGACGCGGTTGATGTGGATCACGTTCTCCTTGAACTCGCTCTCGCGGGCCTGGTCGCGCCCGCCACGGCCGCCGTCGCGCCCACGGCGGTCGCCGCCGGGGCCGCGCGGGCCACGCTCGTCGCCGCCCTGCCCGCCACGCGCGCCGCCGAAGCCGCCGCCCTGCCCGCCGGGGCCGCCACGGCCACGCCCGCCGCCGCCGCCGGGGCCGCCCGGGCCACCACGCCCGCGACCGCCGCCACCGCCGCCCGGCGCTCCGCCGGTCCTGTTCTGCTGCTCAGCCATTGGGATCTCCCTCAGAACTCGAGGCCGCCCTCGCGGGCGCCCTCGGCAAAGGCCTTGACGCGGCCGTGGTCCAGGTCGCCGCCGCGATCGA
>DASVSA010000595.1:0-1819 GCA_036388335.1 Longimicrobium sp.
AACGGCACCACCGTGGCGCGCGGCACGCTCTCGGCGGACCGCACGCGGCTGGAGCAGGTGCGGGTGATCCTGCGCACGCGGCCAACCTACAACAACAACATGCACTTCGGCTCGCGGCTGGCGTTCGGGCCCGACGGGATGCTGTACGTGACCATGGGCGAGCGCTCGGCCACCGAGACGCGGCCGCAGGCGCAGGAGCGCGGCAGCCACCTGGGCAAGACGCTGCGCATCGCGCCGGACGGGACGGTGCCGCGCGACAACCCGCTGGCGGGGCAGAGCGGCGCGCTCCCCGAGATCTGGTCGCTGGGCCACCGCAACATCCAGGCGGCGGCGTTCGACGGCCAGGGCACCTTCTGGGTGATCGAGCACGGCACGCGCGGCGGCGACGAGCTGAACCGGGTGCAGAAGGGGCGCAACTACGGCTGGCCGGTGCAGGCGTACGGCATCGAGTACCGCGGCGGCGCCATCACCTCGGCGCTCGGCCAGGCGCAAACGCAGCGCGCGGGGATGGAGCAGCCCGTGTACTACTGGGACCCGGTGATCGCCCCGTCGGGCGCGCAGTTCTACACGGGCAACCTGTTCCCGGCGTGGCGCGGCAGCCTGTTCGTGGGCGGCCTGGCCAGCACCCGGCTGGTGCGGCTGGTGATCGCCAACGGCCGCGTCACGGGCGAGGAGCACCTCCTCGCCGACCGCGGCAAGCGCATCCGCGACGTCCGCCAGGGCCCCGACGGCGCGCTGTATCTCGTGACGGACGAGGAGAACGGCGAGCTCTGGCGCGTCGCCCCGCGCCGCTGAGGAAGGACGGGAGAGAGCCGTCGATCACTGCCCGTCAAATCACCGCCGGTTGAAACCGGCGGCTGGAACTTCGGGAAGTCCGCCTTCGCGGACTGCGCGACAGGCACGGGTGCCGGGGATCGGGCACCCTGCCACGCCGAGCTCGAGGCCGCCCCACCGTCTGCTGGCCGCACGCGAAGTTGTCCCTCCCCCCGGCTGTTTTGGGGGGAGGGACAGGCGAGGAACGAGCCAGGGTGGGGGCCCGCGGCGCCCGCCTCCACGCCGACCCAACCCCCTTCCCTTGACTTCCACACAATCCGCAACTAATCTAGTTACAGTTGATTTACCCGAAGCAGCCGAACGAGAAGAGATGATCAGCAGCAGGGTGGCCGTCGCGGTGCACGTGCTCGCGTACATGGCGTGGAAGCGTTCCGAGGCACAGACCTCCGAGCGCATCGCGTCGAGCGTGAACACCAATCCCGTGGTGGTGCGGCGCATCGTGGGCGCGCTGCGCAACGCGGGGATGGTGAGCGTGCAGGCCGGCGTGGGCGGCGGCGCCACCCTCGCACGCGACCCGGGCGACATCACCCTGCTGGACGTGTACCGCGCGGTGGAAGACGGCGACGAGCTCTTCTCGCTGCACCCATCCGAGCCTTCGCGGAGTTGCAACGTGGGCGGCCACATCCGCGACGTGCTGCGCCCCATCTTCTGCCAGGCGCACCGGGCGATGGAGAGCGTGCTGGGCGAGGTGACCATCGCCCAGGTGGGGCAGCAGGTGATGGCCCGCGGCAACATGAACGGCTGCTGCGGCGACGCCCCGGCGGTCGCGGCCGAGCTGGTCGGCCAGCGCATGCGAGCGTAGAACGGGACAGCGGCGAAGGGCTTTTTCTCCATCTATCTGTAACAAAAGCAGTTGCAGTGCATCGAATGGAAACGGCGCGGGTCGGAGATGGACGGCGTGTCCGAGCGCGGGCGGGGGAACGGGGTGACGAAGGAGGATGAGATGCGCGTGTTACGCGTGGGATCGGCGATGGCGCTCGTGCTG